>NZ_CP096829.1:0-313122 GCF_023272795.1 Flavobacterium humidisoli
ATGACTAAAACTGCTCAATCGGTATGGGAAAACTGTTTGTCCTTTATAAAGGATAATATTCAAGACCAAGCATATAAAACTTGGTTCGAACCAATCAAATCAGTTGAGCTAACCGATAACGCATTATACATTCAGGTTCCGAGTAAATTTTTCTACGAATGGCTCGAAGAGCATTACGTAAAATTATTGAAAGTTGCGCTTACCAAAGAACTGGGAAAAAACGCAAAGTTACTCTATAAAATTAAAATGGAGAACACTTATGGCAATAAACAGCCGTTTACCGAGCAGCTGCCAAGTGCCAACAGAGTGCCAATGAAACCGCAAGAGGTTGATGCTCCGTTTAAAAACTTAAATCCTGAACTAAAAAACCCGTTTGTAATACCTGGAATTAGAAATTTAAAAATTGAGTCTCAGTTAAATCCGAACTACAGTTTTGACAATTTCTTAGAAGGAGATTCCAACCGTTTGGCTCGTTCTGCAGGTATGGCTGTTGCCAACAAACCTGGAGGAACTTCATTTAATCCGTTATTGATTTTTGGAGGAGTTGGTTTAGGAAAAACACACTTAGCGCATGCTATAGGTGTAGAAGTAAAAGATAAATATCCAGAAAAGACCGTTTTATATATTTCTGCTGAGATTTTCACACAGCAGTATATTGATTCTGTAAAAAAGAACAATCGTAATGATTTTATTCACTTTTACCAATTAATTGATGTTTTAATTATTGACGACGTTCAGTTCTTATCTGGAAAATCAGGAACACAAGATGTTTTCTTCCATATTTTCAACTATTTACATCAAAACGGAAAACAAGTAATCCTAACTTCAGATAAAGCACCTGTTGATATGCAGGATATCGAACAAAGATTATTATCTCGTTTTAAATGGGGATTATCTGCAGAATTACATCAGCCTGATTACGAAACCCGTATTTCTATCTTAAAAAATATTTTATATCGTGATGGTGTTGAAATGCCAGAAGATATTTTAGAATATGTTGCTCGAAACATTAAATCAAATGTTAGAGAATTGGAAGGTGCAATTATTTCCTTAATCGCTCAATCTTCTTTCAACAAAAAAGAGGTTACGATTGAATTAGCAAAAAGCGTTGTAGAGAAATTTGTTAAAAACGTAAAGAGAGAAATCTCTATCGATTATATTCAAAAAATCGTTTCAGATTATTTCCAATTAGATATTGAAACACTTCAGTCTAAAACCAGAAAGAGGCACGTTGTACAAGCAAGACAACTAGCAATGTTCTTTGCTAAAAAATTCACTAAAGCTTCTTTGGCCAATATTGGTTCACAAATTGGAGACCGCGATCACGCAACTGTTCTTCATGCTTGCAAAACAGTTGATAATTTAGTTTCTACAGACAAACAATTTAAAAAGTTTGTTGAAGACATCAATAAAAAACTAACGCTTTAAGACGCATCATGCCTGTAAAAATCTTAATGGTATGTTTAGGAAATATTTGCAGATCTCCTTTAGCCGAAGGAATTTTAGCTTCTAAACTACCCCAAGATATTTTTTTTGTAGACTCTGCTGGCACAGGTTCTTGGCATGTTGGTCATTGTCCAGATAAACGCTCTATCGAAGTCGCAAGAAAAAACGGAATTAACATCAGCGCACAAAAAGGGAGACAAATTCAAGTTTCTGATTTTGATGAATTTGATTATATCTATGTAATGGATAATTCTAATTTTCGAGATGTATTGCATCTAGCCAAAACTCCCGAACACAGAAACAAAGTTCGTTTAATTTTAAACGATTTATTTCCAAACGAAAACGTCGATGTTCCAGATCCATATTACGGTTCGGCAAATGGTTTTGATAATGTTTACCAAATGTTAGACGAAGTAACTGATCTTATTGCAGATCAATTACTTAAAAAACACTCCTAATTCGATTCAATTATTTCTAAAAAAGAGATAATTGAATTTTTTAATTTTAAAGATAAACACATGAAACTTCTCGGAAAATTATATTTAATTCCAACCACAATGGGCGAAAGCGATCCGATGGATGTTTTACCGCAAACTGTTAGAAGAACAATAGAAGTTATTAACCATTATATTGTTGAAAACGACAAAACGGCGAGAAAATCTATAAAAGCAGTTTATCCAGAGAAAAAACAATCAGAACTGGTTCTTTTTACTTTGAACAAAAGAACAGAAGCCAGCGAACATTTAGATTTCATCAAACCTTTATTAGAAGGAAAAAGTATGGGATTAATGAGTGAAGCTGGCTGTCCTGGAGTTGCAGATCCTGGTGCTGCTATTGTAAAACTGGCTCATGAAAAAGGGATTCAAGTTGTGCCATTGGTTGGCCCCTCTTCTATCCTATTGGCAATGATGGCTTCTGGAATGAACGGCCAAAGTTTTACTTTCAACGGATATTTGCCAATTGATAAAGATGAAAAGAAATCGGCAATTCGTCATTTCGAGAAATTATCTTACGATAAAAATCAATCGCAATTATTCATTGAAACTCCATATAGAAATAATAAACTCATTGAAGACCTTTTGCAGATTTTAAGTCCGTCAACACATTTATGTATTGCGACTGATATTACTTTGCCGACAGAATTCATTAAAACCCTAAAAGTTTCGGATTGGAAGAAGTTAAAAATTGATATTGATAAGCGCCCGACTATTTTTATTATTCATAAAATGTAAACTAACTTTACAACCATCATTCATGAAAAAGTTTTTATTACTAATTTTAATTTGTTCGGCACAAAATATATTTTCTCAAAGTGACGAAGGCAGACCGTATATAAGTGATGCTGAAAGAGCTGCTTTTGAAGAAAATCAAATTTACAATACAGCAGGAATAGAAGTTAAACCTGAATTCCCAGGTGGTCAAGAAGCATTAGAACACTTTTTAAAAGACAATTTTAAAAATGCAGAAAAAGACTTAAAAGGAAAAGTATATGCCACATTTATTGTTGAGAGAAATGGATCTTTAAGTGATATAAAAATTTTGAGAGATCTTGGATATGGAACGGGTGCTGAAGCAATTAGAGTTTTAAAAAAATCTCCTAATTGGATTCCAGGAAAACTTAAAAACAAAACAGTTAGAGTTTTATATGCTTTACCTATAGTTGTAAATTAACACCTTCAACTTTTTGCAAAAACTACTGCTCTATAACCAGACTTTAATTATGAGTAAACTCCCAAACGTAACCACAAGCATATTTACGGTAATGTCAAAAATGGCAGCCGAATATAATGCAATAAATCTTTCGCAGGGATTTCCAAATTTCCCTGTAGATGAAAGATTAACTGATATTGTTTCGAGATTAGCAACGGAAAACGTACACCAATACACACCAATGGCAGGTTATCCTCCATTGATGAATAAAATTGCCAAACTAACTTTAGATTCTTATAAAAGAACGATAAATCCTGAAACAGAACTTTTGGTTACGGCTGGCGCTACTCAGGGAATTTTTACCACAATTTTAGCTTTAGTGAAAGAAAATGATGAAGTAATTATTCTTGATCCGAGCTACGATTCTTATGAATCTCCAGTTTTACTTTGTAAAGCTAAACCCGTGAGAGTTGCCCTAAATGATGACTATACTCCAAATTGGGAAACGATAGAAAAAGCCTGTTCTGCTAAAACCAGAATGATGATTATCAACAATCCTCATAATCCGACAGGGAAAATTTTAACCGAAAATGATTTTATTCAGTTAAAAAATCTTCTAGAAAAATATCCTGACATCATCATTTTGTCTGATGACGTTTACGAATACATTACTTTCGAAGAAAAACATATTTCGGCACATACCAAAGATTTCCTTTTAGATCGTTGTGTAATGGTTTCTTCCTTTGGAAAATCTTTTCATATTACAGGCTGGAAAATTGGCTACACCATTGCTCCAGAACATTTAATGAAAGAAATCAAAAAAGTTCATCAATTTTTAGTTTTTAGTGTAAACAGTATTTCACAATTTGCTATCAGCGAATATTTAAATATTGTTGACGTTAATCTTCTTGGAAAATTCTATCAAGAAAAAAGAGATTATTTTCAGAAACTGCTTCAAAACAGCCGTTTTGAGTTGAAAGCTTGTGAAGGAACTTATTTTCAAGTTGCTTCTTATGCCAACATTTCAGATGAAGACGATGTTACTTTTTGCAAAAATCTTATTATCGATCACGGAGTTGCTGCAATACCTATTTCAACCTTCTATTCAGATCATAAAGACCAAAAATTAATTCGTTTTTGTTTCGCAAAGGACAACTTCACATTAGAGTCTGCAGCAAAAAAATTATCTGAAATATAATTTTTTTCAAAATTTTATAACATTATTATGCATGCATCCTATTTTATTTAACTAATATTGCAAAAAAAGAAAAAGTATGAGCTACACAGATAAGATGTTACGTGATGATGCTTTACAAGGCAAAGTCATTGTCGTTACGGGCGGCGGAAGCGGTTTAGGTAAAGCTATGACCAAATATTTTCTCGAATTAGGAGCTCAAGTAGCCATAACTTCTAGAGATCTAGAAAAGTTAAAAACTACGGCTGCCGAACTGGAAAGCCAAACTGGGGGCAAATGTCTTCCTTTGCAATGCGATGTTCGTCATTACGAAGAAGTAGAAAATATGCTTCAGGAGACTTTAAAAGTTTTCGGAAAAGTAGATGTTCTTTTAAATAACGCAGCAGGGAATTTCATTTCTCCAACAGAGAGATTATCTGCAAATGCATTTGACACTGTGATAGATATTGTATTGAAAGGTTCCAAAAACTGTACACTTGCTTTTGGAAAACATTGGATCGATACGAAACAAAGTTCTGCCACGATTTTAAATATTGTTACAACTTATGCTTGGACCGGATCTGCTTATGTTGTTCCTAGTGCTACGGCAAAAGCAGGAGTTTTGGCAATGACAAGAAGTCTAGCTGTAGAATGGGCAAAATACGGAATTCGTTCTAATGCCATTGCTCCAGGACCTTTTCCAACAAAAGGAGCTTGGGACAGATTATTGCCAGGTGATCTAGCCGAAAAATTTGACATGGCTAAAAAAGTGCCTTTGAAGAGAGTTGGCGATCATCAGGAATTGGCCAATTTAGCGGCTTATTTAGTTTCTGATTTTTCATCTTATATCAACGGAGATGTAATCACAATTGATGGAGGCGAATGGTTAAAAGGCGCTGGACAGTTCAATTTATTAGAAGCAATTCCAGAAGAACTTTGGGATCAGCTTGAAATGATGATTAAAGCAAAAAAGAATAAATAATTACAAGTGCTTACTAAATTCAGAATATTTTTTTTAAACTATACTGATTGCACGAAATCCCGAAGGTTTACTTTCGGGATTTTTTTTTAAAATAAAAACAAACATTTTAACCATATAAGTGATATAAGTTCAGTTAAGTACTGTTTTGCTTAAAAATTTTTCCACTTAAATTTACTTATATTACTTATATGGTTTAAAACAGATAATATGTTTAGCGATTCAGTTAAATTATTATTTTTGCGAAACAAATTATAACATCAAATTTATGCTCATTATAGGAATTGCAGGAGGAACAGGAAGTGGAAAAACAACAGTAGTACATCAAATCATGAACGAATTGCCACATACAGAAGTGGGGGTAATTTCTCAAGATTCATATTATAAACAAACCGATAATTTATCATTTGACGAAAGAGCATTAATCAATTTTGATCACCCACGAGCAATTGATTTCGAATTATTGGTTAAGCATTTAAAAGCGCTAAAAGCAGGTGAAACAATTGACCAACCCGTTTATTCTTTTATTCAGCATAATAGAACAGACGACACCGTTTCGACACATCCTAGAAAAGTAATGATTGTGGAAGGAATTTTAATTCTTACCAATCCAGAATTAAGAGATATGTTTGATATTAAAGTTTTTGTTCACGCCGATTCTGATGAAAGATTAATTCGTCGTTTAAAAAGAGATATTTCAGAACGAGGACGTGATATTGATGAAGTTTTAAACCGTTACCAAACAACTTTAAAACCAATGCATGAGCAATTTATAGAGCCTTCTAAAGCTTTTGCAGACATTATTATCCCGAATGACAAATACAATACGGTAGCCATTGATGTAGTTCGCGCTGTAATTAATCAGAGAATTTTATAATTTTTATCGTAAATTTAAACCATAATAATTAGGAGCTGATTCCCGCTTTCGCCTTTATCTTTTTATGGTCTCGTTAAAGAAACGACACCATAAAAAGGATACCGGCTCTATCGGGGCTAAAAACACCAATCGATTCAAAAGAAATATTCGTTTAAGATGAAATTTAAAAATCCATACAAAGACAAAAAATGGTTCAAATACCTAGGAAACAAATACGTTTGGGTTTTGCTGTTTTTTATTGTTTGGATGTTATTTCTAGACAATTATTCTTATTTTGATCATCGCTTTTTAGACGAGCAAATTCATGAACTTGAGGATAATAAAAAGTATTATCAGGACGAGATCAAAAAAGATCAAGAGCAGATTAAGCAACTCAAGAATCCAGAACAAATAGAGAAATACGCTCGAGAAAAGTATTTCATGAAAAAAGACAGCGAGGATATTTATATCATACAATTTGAAGGAGACACCATTCAAGAAAAAGAATAATCAAACAAAATACAATGGCCACTAACCTATTCGACGATTTTAATCCGATTTCATCCAAACAATGGAAACAAAAAATTCAGTTTGAATTAGATGGAGCCGATTACAATCAGACTGTTATTTGGAATTCTCCAGAAGATATTCAGGTAAAACCTTTTTATCACAGTGACGAATTTACAAAAGCAGCAAATGTAAATACACAAGTCTCAGATTTTAAAATCTGCCAGAATATCTTTGTTTTCGATTTAGAAAAATCTATCGAACGGGCTTTAAACACTTTAGAAAGAGGTGCAGAAAGTCTTCGTTTTACTATCGAAAACGATAAAATTGATATTGAAAAATTATTAAACAATCTTCCTTTAGAAAACACAACAGTTTACTTTAATTTCAATTTTATCTCAATCGATTTCGTTAAAAAATTAGACACTATTTCAATCCAGAAAAAAGCCAATTTGTATTGCAATTTTGATCCAATCGGACAATTAGCAAGAGAAGGAAATTGGTTTACAACGTCGGAGAAAAATAATTTTGACACTTTAGATCTATTCTTTAAAAATACGACCAATTTAAATCTGCTTAGTGTAGATTTAGGATTGTATCAAAATTCGGGAGCTAATATTACACAGCAAATTGCTTACAGTTTAGCCCATGCAAACGAATATTTAAACCGTTTTTCTGCAGAAACAAAATCAATTGTTTTTCAAATTTCAGTTGGAACGAATTATTTCTTTGAAATTGCCAAACTTAGAGCGCTTCGAATGCTTTTCGATTTAATTGCTAGCGAATATAATTCCAAAATCGAATGTCATTTATTAGTAACACCAACCAAACGCAATAAAACTATTTACGATTATAATGTAAATATGTTGCGTACTACAACTGAATGTATGTCGGCAATTTTGGGCGGTGCTGATGCAATTGCCAATTTACCTTATGATGCTTTATATCACAAAGACAATGAATTTGGAGACCGAATTTCACGAAACCAGCTTTTGATTTTAAAGCACGAAAGTTATTTTGACAAAGTTAATAATCCAGCAGACGGAAGTTATTATATCGAAAGTTTGACCATGCAGCTGGCTGAAAAAGCTTTAACCTTATTTAAAGATATAGAAGCAAACGGAGGTTTCTTGAAACTTTTAAATGATGGAACAATCAAAAAGAAAATTCAAGAAAGTGCCAATAAAGAACAAGAATTATTCGATTCTAAAAAAGAAATTTTATTAGGCACCAATAAATATCCGAACAAAGAAGACAGAATGAAGCATGATTTAGAACTGTTTCCTTTTGTTAAAATCAAACCAAGAAAAACATTAATTACGCCAATTATAGAAAAGAGATTGGCAGAAAAAATGGAGCAAGAGCGATTAGAGCTCGAATAATCTCTTAAAAAAGTAATTAATCACAAATTCAAACAAAGCGTCTCAATGATTAGAAAAGACCTTACACATATAAAGCTCGAAGTTAAAAGTCCGAAACCAGAAGTTAATTCTAGTTCTGACAACTTTACTACTGCCGAAGGAATTGAAATCAAAAAAAACTATTCGGAGAAAGATATCGAAGATTTAGAGTTTCTTGATTTTGGAGCTGGCTTTGCACCTAATTTACGCGGGCCATACGCTACAATGTATGTTCGACGTCCGTGGACGATTCGCCAGTATGCAGGATTTTCTACAGCGGAAGAAAGTAACGCTTTTTATAGAAAAAATTTAGCGGCTGGTCAAAAAGGACTTTCAATCGCTTTTGACTTACCGACACATCGCGGTTACGATTCTGACCATGAAAGAGTTGTTGGAGACGTCGGAAAAGCAGGTGTTGCAATCGATTCTGTTGAAGATATGAAAGTGCTTTTCGATCAGATTCCATTAGATGAAATATCTGTTTCCATGACCATGAATGGAGCTGTTTTACCTATTATGGCTTTTTATATTATTGCTGCAGAAGAACAAGGCGTTAGTCCAGAAAAACTGGCAGGGACAATTCAAAATGATATTTTGAAAGAGTTTATGGTACGAAATACCTATATCTACCCTCCAACTCCTTCGATGAAAATAATCGCAGATATTTTTGAATTTACGAGCAAGAAAATGCCAAAATTCAATTCTATCTCTATTTCTGGTTACCACATGCAGGAAGCTGGCGCAACGGCTGATATTGAATTGGCTTATACTTTGGCCGATGGTTTAGAATACATCAGGACAGGATTATCTACAGGAATGACGATTGACGATTTTGCTCCAAGATTATCCTTCTTTTGGGCGATTGGGATGAATCATTTTATGGAAATTGCTAAAATGAGAGCCGGCCGTATGATCTGGGCTAAATTATTAAAACAGTTCAATCCCAAAAGCGATAAATCTTTAGCATTAAGAACACATTGCCAAACTAGTGGCTGGAGTTTAACCGAACAAGATCCGTTTAATAATGTGGCCAGAACTTGCATAGAAGCTTCTGCCGCGGTTTTTGGAGGAACACAATCTTTGCATACCAATGCTTTAGATGAAGCTATTGCGCTTCCAACAGATTTTTCTGCGAGAATTGCTAGAAATACCCAAATATTTCTTCAAGAAGAAACCAAAATTACCAAAACAGTAGATCCTTGGGCTGGAAGTTATTATGTTGAAAGTTTGACAAACGACATTGTTGAAAAAACGTGGAAGCTAATTGAAGAAGTCGAAGAACTTGGTGGAATGACAAAAGCGATTGAAGCTGGAATTCCGAAACTTCGAATTGAAGAAGCAGCTGCGAGAAAACAAGCAAGAATTGACAGTGGACAAGATATTATTGTCGGCGTTAACAAATATCGTTTAGAAAAAGAAGATCCGTTGGATATTCTCGATGTAGACAACCAATTGGTTCGTAAACAGCAAATTGAACGTCTGGAAGAAATAAAAAGAACCCGAGATTCTGAAAAAGTCAATCAATCACTAGAAAAATTAATCCTTTGTGCACA
Source organism: Flavobacterium humidisoli (assembly GCF_023272795.1). Classification (NCBI taxonomy): domain Bacteria; kingdom Pseudomonadati; phylum Bacteroidota; class Flavobacteriia; order Flavobacteriales; family Flavobacteriaceae; genus Flavobacterium; species Flavobacterium humidisoli. Next base: position 9,566 of record NZ_CP096829.1, read on the forward strand.
AACTGGACAAGGCAACTTACTCGAAATTGCCGTTGAAGCTGCAAGAAACAGAGCTACATTGGGCGAAATCAGTAATGCGTTGGAAACTGTTTTTGGCCGTTTTAAAGCACAAATCAAATCTTTTAGCGGAGTGTATAGTGCAGCAATAAAAAATGACGAAAATTTTGAGCGAGCAAAACAACTTGCAGATGTTTTTGCTAAACAAGAAGGTAGACGTCCTAGAATTATGATTGCCAAAATGGGACAAGACGGTCACGACCGAGGTGCAAAAGTAGTTGCAACAGGTTATGCAGATGTAGGTTTTGATGTAGATATAGGTCCGTTGTTTCAAACTCCATCAGAAGCAGCAAAACAAGCGGTAGAAAATGACGTTCATATCTTGGGAGTTTCATCACTTGCCGCTGGTCATAAAACATTAGTTCCGCAAGTTATAGAAGAACTAAAAAAACATGGGCGCGAAGATATAATGGTAATTGTAGGCGGTGTAATTCCGCCTCAGGACTATCAATTCTTGTTTGATGCCGGAGCATCAGCCGTTTTTGGTCCTGGAACTAAAATAAGCGAAGCAGCTATAAAAATATTAGAAGCTTTAATAGATTAGAGTTTACAGTCTAAGTCTCGGCTTTCAGTTATTAGCAATAGAGAAGTAAATAACGATTTTGAGGATTGCACATCAAAATTTTCGATTCATGAAATAGAAAAAGAGGTTGTTCCACATTTGTGAAACAACCTCTTTTAATTTAGTCGTTTACTGTTGCGTTACTGTCTGCCTCTATAAAAGAAAGATCGTAACCTGCAAAATCTCTCATATAGCTTTTTAAAGAAGTCCCGAAAGCATCTCTAAAATGTCTGCTTCCTTTGTTCTTGAAAAAATTCTTTACAGAACCAGCACCACCTAAATGCGCTGCAGCTAGAATTCCAGATTCGGTAATTTCAATACCACTGATGATTTTACCTTGATACTTTTCGATTTCGTAACGTAAAATCCATTTGTTTTTGGCTAACAAAGCTATAAAAGCTTTTTCTTGTAGAGCAGGATCTTTTAAAAAGGCTTTATTATCATTAATTCCGATTGCTCTTAAAGCTTTAGAACCAAATTGATATTTACCCATATAACCAAGAGAATTTACTAGTCTGTATTGCCCTTGCGATTCTTTAAAAGCTACTGCCTCTTTAAATCCTATTAGATGATTTCCTGTGTATGGGACGTTGGTGTTCGGATAATCATCCTTTTCTTTTGATGGAAAAATATATTCTGATCCATCTGTTTTTTCAATTAAAAACCAAGGTTTGGTTTCATGGTTAGAGGGAATAAATCCCAAACTTAAAAATGTAATAATAACGACTAAACTCGCATAAAAATACCATTTCTTTATCATAAATTGTTTTTCTTCAAGACGCTGTCACCCTCTTGAAATTTCTACGGTGCAAAGATAAGTTATTTCAAAAATATACTAAAAACCAGCAGTTTAGCGTTTTTTACGTAAAAACGTAAATCGCGATGATCCCAGTTATGATAGTGGTTTCCGAAAGATTTGAAGCTTATTTTTTTGGTCGTAAAAATTGAAAAATGGGGTCAAAAAAAATCGCATTTTATATAAATTTTAAGCTTTTTTAATAAAAAAGAAAGAATTATCTTGCATAATTATCTTGATTTTTTATGCAAATCTTGAAATGCTATTTTCGAATTTTATAAAATTCATCATTAAAAAATGTTTATTTTATTAATAAGATAAAGTACAAAATCTTCAAAATAGTAATTTGATAAATTTTAGTTCTACCGACATTTCCACCTCAAAAAGAAAATAAAAAAACCGAAGCAAAATTGGCTTTGGTTTTTAATATTATTTTATAAACTAAATTATCTTGTTACGCCCTGACTAGCGATCCAGTCTGAATATTTTTTTGCGTTTACATTGTGTTCTGCCAATGTCGCAGCAAACTCGTGATATCCGAAACGATCAACACTTGCACAGAAATAAATATAATCATTCTTTTCAGGATTTAAAACTGCTTCTAAAGCTGTAATATCTGGCATTGCAATTGGTCCTGGAGGAAGTCCTTTGTTTACGTAAGTATTATATGGAGATCTCATTACTAAATCATTATAAAAAACTCTTTTTATAACTTGATCAAAATCGTTATCTCTCAATTTTAAAGCATAGATAACTGTTGGATCTGCTTGTAATGGCATTTCTAAACGCAAACGGTTCAAATAAACACCAGCAATACGAGGTCTTTCGTCTTTTTTAACGGACTCTTTATGTACAATTGATGCTAAAATTGTGGCCTGAACTGGAGTTAATCCTTGCGCTTTTGCTTTAGCAATTCTATCAGCTGTCCAGAAATTATTATATTCTTTAATCATCTTATCGCGGAACTTTTCTGCCGAAGTATTCCAATAAATTTCATAAGTATTTGGAATAAACATTGCAAAGACGTTTTCTTCATTAAATCCGTTTTGTGCTAAAAATGTAGAATCTTTTATAGCTTTCATTAATGATAAACTGTCAGCTTCGATTTCTTTTCCGATTCTTCCAGCAAAATTTTCTAAACGCTCTTGGTTATTAAAAACTAATTTAACTGGAATATTAGAACGCATTGCACGAACTAGATCGATGTTGTTCATATCTTTCTTTAAAAGAAAACGACCCGATTTTACATTTTGCGGATAATCTCTTTTTTCAGCAACCATTTCAAAGTTGTCAAAATTCTTTATATAAGGTGCTAAAATTTTCTTTACATCGCCATAACTAGCGTCTGTAGGAACGTAAACATATACTTCTTTCTCTTCAAATTTAGTATTAGAACTAAAAATTTTGCTTACTAGAATAAAACCATATATCAATAAAACTGAAATAATGGCTACGGCACTTATTGTGATTATTTTCTTTAGACTCAAAGCTTAAAATTTAAATTTGTTTATTAATTAACTGATAAATTGCCTCATCATGATAGTGGTTATGAAACAAAATCCAGTCTTTTTTGATTCCGATTTTCTTAAAACCAAATTTAGTAAAAAGTGCAAGACTGGCTACATTTTGAACACCAATATTTGCATACAATTGATGGAGATTTAAATTGTAAAAAGAATACTTTATTAAAAGCTCTAAAGCCTCAGAACCAATATTTTTTCCTTGATTTTCTTCTTTCTGAATGACAATACCAATTCCTGCCCTATTATTTCTAGGATCAAAATCAAACAAATCAATCAATCCGATAGCGGGAAAATCTTCATCCTGACAGATTGCTAAACGAAGCTGTTTTGCCTCATAGATGTCTTGATGAGCATTTTCTAAGTATTGTTTAATCAAAAAACGGCTATAAGGAGTTTGCGTATTGCTAACTTCCCAGATATTTTCATCATTTTCTATCGAATAGATGAACTCTAAATCTTGAGGCTCAAGTGCACGCAAATAAATCGAATCTCCTTTTAATGTTATCATTTACAATTTTAGATTTTTGATTTCAGATTTTAGAATGTCAATTGGAATTTGGAACTTAAAATATTGGAATTTAACATTAAATCTCAATTGTTCCTTTAAAAACAAATTTTGCAGGTCCGGTTAAGAACACATTTGTGTAACCATCATTTTCTTTATCAAAAGAAACAACAAGTTTTCCGCCTTCAACATTTAAATTAATTGAGGTTTTATCTGTTTCGCCAATTGCATTCATCGCTATTGCAACTGCAGTTGCACCCGTTCCGCATGCCAATGTTTCGTCTTCAACACCTCTTTCATAAGTTCTTAAAGAAAAAGTATCATTATCTACTTTTTTCACAAAATTGATGTTGCTGCCTTTTTCTCCGTATAATTCTCCGTAACGAATTGCAGCTCCATTCTCCTTTACATTATAATGTTCCAAATCATCCACAATCTGAACATGATGAGGAGAACCTGTATTTAGGAAAGTATAAGAATCTTTTTTCTGGATTTCATTAACATCAATCATTTGTAAAGAAACAATTGAATCGGCATTAACAGAAGCATGATGTAATCCGTCGGTTGCAATAAAAGTTGTTTTGTCATCAATTACTCCCAATTGATTAGCGAAAGCAACAAGGCAACGACCACCATTTCCGCACATCGAACTTTGGTTTCCATCAGAGTTATAATAAACCATTCTAAAATCGGTTTCGGTATCATTTTCTAAAAGAATTAATCCGTCAGCTCCAATTCCGAAACGTCTGTCGCATAGACGTTCAATAAGTTTTACATCCTCTTTTGGAAAGAAATTGGAACGGTTATCAATCATTACAAAATCATTTCCTGTGCCCTGATATTTATAAAATTCTATTTGCATTTTTTAGTTGTTAGAAATACAAAAGTACAAACTATTAATTAATGAAATGTTAATCATTGTTAAAGAGAGTTAAACCGTTTTTACAAATAATTTTTTGAAGTAATTTTACGTTAAATAAAACATGAAACTTAAATTCTAATAACTTAATTACAAATTCTAATATGAAAAGATTTTCAGCCTTATTTTTAGTATCATTATTAAGTGGTGCTATTACTCTTGGTGCTTACAAGTTATTATTTGAAAGCAACAATTCTTTTTTTGGAAAAGGAAATTCTGTTGTAACTCTTGCCCCTAACTCTTATGGAAAAAATGTTGGTTTAGGTGCTGAAATACTAGATTTTACCGAAGCCGCAGACAAAACTGTCCATACCGTTGTTCACGTAAAAAATGTTTCGAGAAGAACCGTAAGCAATCCGATGCTTGAATTTTTCTATGGCTACGGAGGACAACAGCAGCAAGAACAAGTTGGTACTGGTTCTGGTGTAATTATTTCTGAAGACGGATACATTGTGACTAATAATCACGTAATTAAAGATGCTACAGAAATTGAAATTACTTTAAATAATAAAAAATCATACAAAGCGAAGTTAATTGGTACCGATTCGAAAATGGACATTGCCCTTTTAAAAATTAATGCCGATGAGAAACTTCCTTACACTGCTTTTGCAAATTCTGACAACGTAAAAGTCGGAGAATGGGTGCTTGCCGTGGGTAATCCTTATAATTTGACTTCAACAGTAACTGCAGGAATTGTTTCGGCGAAAGCTAGAAATTTAGACCAAAGCGGAATTCAATCTTTCATACAAACCGATGCTGCTGTTAACCCAGGTAATAGTGGTGGAGCGTTAGTAAATGCTAGAGGAGAATTAATCGGAATTAATACTATGATTTCTTCTATGACAGGTTCTTATGTTGGATACTCATTTGCTGTTCCTTCTAATATTGCCCGTAAAATTATTGAGGACATTATGGAGTACGGAAATGTTCAAAGGGGTATTCTTGGAGTTGAAGGAGGCGAATTGAATGCAACAGCTTCTAAAGAATTAGGAGTAACAGAAACGCAAGGATTCTATATTAATAGAGTTTCTAAAAACTCAGGCGCCGAAAAAGCGGGTCTAACTAAAGGGGATATTATTGTGAAACTTGATGATCAAAATATCGCAACATATGCAGATCTATCAGGTTATATCAATACAAAACGTCCAAACGATGTTGTAAAAGTAACTTATATTAAAGAAGGAAAAACTAAAACTGTTCCTGTAACTTTAAGCAAAAATGAATTTTACAGCGCTGAATTTAAAGGAATTGAATTAGAAAACATTGATGCTGCTGACAAGAAAAAGTTCAGAATTGATTATGGTGTTAAAATTAAAAACATCACCAACGAGAATTTAATGCAATATCAAAACGAATTATTAGGAAATATTATTCTAAGTATTGATAATGTAAAAGCAACCAATGTTGAAACTGTTTCTAAGCTTTTAAGTAAAAAAGACGAAGGACAAAGCGTACGAATTGAAATGATCAATAGAAACGGAGAGATTTTCAGAATTATAATTTAAGTCACATTTTTCAGTTACTAAAAACTGCAACCTGTGACTGCGACTGAAAACTTCAAAAAAAGCCATCTTAAAAAAATTAAGGTGGCTTTTTTATTTTCAAAAATAAATGCTAAAATAGTTTACGAAATCGATTGAAATAGATACTTTTGCGCCAAATTTTAAAATAGTGAGCATTTTATTTTTTCAATTATGAGTAACAAATCATTGTACCAAAAAGAGGTATCCTTACAAGTCGACCGAAGAAAAGCCGGTGTCGAATTAATTAAAGTCATAAGCGATTTATGGTATGACAAATCTATCGAGATGGTTTTATTCAAAAATCAATTATTGGATAAAAACGTCAGCGATATTATCAATCTTCATCAATATGCTGGTGAATTTGTTGGAAAACCAATTACAATATTCGATTCTGTCGAGATTGCAAAAGTGGTTTTATCTTTAGATCTTCCGCCAGCAAAAATAGATTTAGGAAAACTAACTTACGAGTATCGTTTAGAAGATGAAAAATATCCTGATGCAAGATATTTTGTTATTGAAAAATTGAAAAAAGCAAAATCTTCAAAAGAAATTAAACCAAAAGATGTTGTTTTATATGGCTTTGGAAGAATTGGACGTTTATTGGCAAGAGAGCTAATGTCTAAAACTGGAAAAGGAAATCAGTTGCGATTAAGAGCAATTGTAACCCGCGATAAAAATGACGCATCAAGTTTAGAGAAACGAGCTTCTCTATTACGATATGACTCAATTCACGGAGATTTCCAAGGATCAGTAATAGCCGATGCTAAAAATAATGCCTTAATTATAAACGGAACAACCGTTCACATCATTACTGCCAACTCGCCAGAAGACATTGATTATACTACATACGGAATTAATGACGCTTTAGTTATTGACAATACTGGAGCATTTACAACCGAAGAAGCATTAAAAAGACATTTAACCTCAAACGGAGCAAACAAAGTTTTGTTAACTGCTCCTGGAAAAGGTGTTCCAAATATCGTTCACGGTGTAAATCATAGTGAGTTTAATCCTGATGAAGTAAATATTTTCTCTGCTGCATCTTGCACAACAAATGCCATAACTCCAATTCTAAAAGTAGTTGAAGAAACTCTTGGAGTTGTTAAAGGACATTTAGAAACCATACATGCTTACACAAATGACCAGAATCTAGTTGATAATATGCATAAAAAGTACCGTCGAGGCAGAGCTGCTGCCTTGAATATGGTTATTACGGAAACTGGTGCGGGAAGCGCTGTTGCAAAAGCCTTACCAACATTAGAAGGAAAATTAACTTCAAATGCAATTCGTGTTCCTGTTCCTAATGGATCTCTTGTCGTTTTAAATTTAGAAGTTAAGAAACCTACATCTATAACGGCAATCAATAAAATTATGAAGAAGTATGCTCTCGAAGGAGAACTAGTAGAGCAGATAAAATATTCTTTGAATAACGAATTGGTTTCGTCTGATATTGTTGGAACATCTGCTCCATCTATTTATGACAGCAATGCAACAATTGTTTCAAAAGATGGAAAAAACATTGTACTTTACATCTGGTACGATAACGAATATGGTTACAGTCATCAAGTAATTCGCTTAGCAAAATATATTGCCAAAGTAAGACGTTATACTTATTATTAATTCAACCAAACTAACTTTTTTCTTAAAACCATCAGGCTTTTCTTGATGGTTTTTTGTTTTAGTTTAAATAGGGAGAACAGTTGTACTCTTCACTTCTGAAATTACAAAAACGGTATTTATTAAAGAAACCTCAGGCAGTATCGATAATTTTTTCTGATGAAAATGATGATAGCTTTCCATATCTGGAATTATGATTTTCAGCATATAATCGAAGTTTCCAGAAACGTAATTGCATTCGACAACCTCAGGCAAATTCAAAATCGACTGATTAAATCCTTCCGAAGTATCGTAAGTCTGTTTTGTGAGTGTAACTTGGCAGTAAACTGTTAAATTATTTCCAAGTTTTTTCTTATCTAAAAGGGTTACATATTTTTCTATAATCCCATCTTTTTCAAGACGTTTCACCCGATCATGAACAGGCGTTAAAGACAAATTTATTTTGTTAGCGATGTCTTTTAAAGTATAGTGCGCATCTTCCTGTAAAAGACGTAGGATTTTTTTGTCAATTTCATCTAAAGCCATAACGAAAACGTTTTATTAAAATTAGTCCGATTTAGTCTTTTTTTCTTTTTAAAGAATAAAATTTGCTTCAAAACAGAATATTTTTCTGTAAAAGTAAAAAATAAAATAATATTTTCTTATTTATTATGCATTAAACCATAATTTATTCTCTATCTGTAGATTTGTAAAACAATTTCAATAAAAACAAAAAAATATAACAAAATGATAATAGGTGTTCCTAAAGAAATAAAAAATAATGAGAACAGGGTTGCTTTGACTCCTGCAGGTGTTTCTGAGATGAAAAAACATGGACATACAGTATATGTTCAATCTACTGCAGGGTTAGGAAGCGGTTTCGCCGATGCAGAATATGCTGAGGCTGGTGCAGTTGTTTTACCAACTATTGAAGAAGTTTATGCTATAGCTGAAATGATCATCAAAGTAAAAGAGCCAATTGCTTCTGAATATCCATTGATCAAAAAAGATCAATTATTATTTACTTACTTCCACTTTGCTTCTTCAGAAGAATTAACTCACGCAATGTTAGAAAAAGGAGCTGTATGTCTAGCTTATGAAACTGTTGAAAAAACAGACAGAAGCTTACCTCTTTTAGTTCCAATGTCTGAAGTAGCTGGTCGTATGGCAATTCAGCAAGGAGCAAAATACCTTGAAAAACCATTAAAAGGAAGAGGAATTCTTTTAGGAGGTGTTCCAGGTGTTCCGCCAGCAAAAGTATTAGTTTTAGGTGGAGGAATTGTAGGAACTCAAGCTGCTAAAATGGCTGCCGGATTAGGTGCTCAAGTTACTATTATGGACCTAAGCTTACCTCGTTTACGTCAGTTAGATGATATCATGCCAGCAAACGTAAACACTGAAATGTCTAACCACTACAATATTACAAGAGCAATTAAAGATGCTGACTTAATTGTTGGAGCAGTTTTAATTCCAGGAGCAAAAGCACCTCACTTAATTACTCGTGATATGCTTAAATTAATGCGCCCAGGAACTGTTGTTGTTGACGTAGCTGTTGACCAAGGAGGATGTATCGAAACTTGTACTCCAACAACTCACGAAAATCCAACTTTCATTATTGACGATATCGTTCACTATTGTGTAGCTAATATGCCAGGAGCTGTACCTTACACTTCTACTTTAGCTTTAACAAACGCAACTTTACCATATGCTGTACAATTAGCAAACAAAGGATGGGAAAAAGCTTGTGCTGAAAATGAAGAATTAAATAAAGGATTAAACGTAGCAAATGGAAAAATCCTTTACAAAGGAGTTGCAGAAGCTTGGAATTTACCTTTTAACGAAGAAATAGTATTAGCAAACGCATAGGCTAATACTTAAACAAGTGCTTACTAAGTCACTATTACAAAAGGCTTTTCTTAATTGAAAAGCCTTTTTTTATACCATAAAAAAAACCTGTCATGAAGACAGGTTTTCAAAGTATTATTTTTTTTATTTTTTATTATCCAAAACTTCAGTCATAACTTTCGCTTCTGTTCCATTTGGAAACGTAACTTTAATTTTCTGAGCTATTGTTGGAGCAATCTCTGTAATAGCCTTCTTATCATAAGATTCTCCTTTTTTAATATGCCAACCATAAAAAATAGCAGGCACATGTGTATCGTAGCTATAAATTGTTCCGTGTGATGTTCCTGTTGGCGTATATTCTATCATTCCAGGTTTATCTACAATAACTAAATCACCATTTTGTGTCACATCATATCCTTTTGCTACAAAATTAAGAGCATAATCATTTCCAGCACTAGCTAAAACTTCTTCCTCTGTATAAACTTTTTTAACTTGTGGCTGAGTAATTAAAAACTTTTTAAAAGCATCTTTAACTTTATCAAGGTCTAATTTCTTGTCCTTAATAATCTGCTTATTAAAGAAAACATTAAAGTTTGAATAATTTTGAATCAAATCTACACCAAAAGTCTTAGTTGAAAAGTCTTGTAAGCTTTTCTTAACTTCTTTAGAAGGGTAATTATCTACATTATATTTGCGGTCTTTCAAATAAATTACATTCTCAGCACCAGCGTGATCTGCTGTTAAAAAAAGTAAATAATTTCCTTTCCCAACCGTTTTATCAAGATATGCTAAAAAATCAGCAATTGTTTGATCCAGTCTTAAGTAAGTATCCTGAAGTTCCATAGATCTTGGTCCTAATAGATGCCCAACATAGTCTGTAGAAGAAAAACTTACAGTCAAAAAGTCTGTAACATTATCTTTTCCTAACTCTTCTTTCTCAATAGCTCTTTTTGCAAATTCAGCCAACAAATCATTTCCGAAAGGCGTAGCTCGAATAACACCAGCATCATTTTTCTCATACATTGATTTTAAATCGTATGGAAAAACTGGTGCAGCACTTCCATATAATTTCCCTTCATAAGGATTATTATCAGGAAGACTTTCATTATAAACAGAGGCTGGTTTGTATAAATCCCAACCTTTATTAATATATTTTAAGTAGTTTTTTTCATTATTGAATTCCGTAACCCATTCAGGTAATTTCTCTCCATAAAAAGTACTAGAAATAAAAGAACCAGTTTTACTATACCAAAATGCCCAGTTAGCAAAATGACCAGCTGGTAATATAGCGCCACGATCCTTTAAACTCATTCCGATAACTTTTCCAGTAAAATTAGTAGCCATTCTAACTTCATCAGTAATTGTTGTGCTTTGAAGGTTTTTTGGAGACATAGCACCTTCTTCAGCTGTACCGTCACCCACTGTTTTAACACCAGCATCATCAGTACAGTACATTTCTTTACCAAGCGCTCTGCTAAACCATTCGTTACCTACAATTCCATGAGTAGCTGGAGTTGTACCTGTGTAGATTGAAGCGTGTCCAGGAGCAGTATACGTTGGCATATAATTGTAATGCATATTCTGGAAAGTAAATCCATCATTCATTAGTCTTTTAAAGCCATTTTGAGAAAAATCATCTGAAAAACGATATAAATATTCCATTTTCATTTGATCGACAACTATACCCACGACTAACTTTGGACGTTGTTGTGCACTTAAGCCTGTTACAGCAAGAAGCGCTAACAATAAAATATTTTTCTTCATGTTTAAAAAGTAATTTAAACACAAAAATACTCATTCAAATTCAAAAAGTCTAAAGTATCAATATTTAACGCCAACAATTGACTATAATTTAACACTTATAAGCTCAAGGCTTCTAATGTCAATGGCGTTTCCCTGCGGGCCGTGCTGTCCGCTGTATCTTTTGCGGATTGGCGTCTATGGGAGAAGAGGCCCTCAGCGCCCCGCAAAAGGATGCCGCTTCCATCACTAACGCGCTCCCCAATCCATCGGAAGCCGCCATCCGATCATGGGGCAGCTTTGCCCCCCCTCCAAAAACCAGAAAATCCCTTCCGACGCATCGGGAGGGATTCTTAGAGGAAAGGCTGGGCTCTAGCGCAGCTCCAATATTTTACAAAAGCAGAAAACCCCATCCGATTTGGATGGGGTTTTCAAAAGAAAGGCGACGACATACTCTCCCACATAACTGCAGTACCATCTGCGCAGGCGGGCTTAACTTCTCTGTTCGGGATGGGAAGAGGTGAGCCCCGCCGCAATAACCACCTTAAGGTTTTTAGTCTAAAGCCTAAGGTCGTAAAGTCTAAAGTTTTCACTTGAGGCTTTCAACTTTCGTCTTTAAGACTGCCCGCGACGGGCAAATATTTTAACATACTGAGATAAAGAAAAGCAAATATATTTTAGAAAGTTTCCTCCCGAGCCTTGCGGCCCGGGAAAAGGGTGTGCATAAGCTTACGGATTATTAGTACTACTCGACTATGACATTACTGCCTTTACATCTGTAGCCTATCAACGTGGTCATCTTCCACGATCCTTAAAAGAAATCTCATCTTGTGGTGGGTTTCGCGCTTATATGCTTTCAGCGCTTATCCCTTCCAAACGTAGCTACTCTGCGGTGCCCCTGGCGGGACAACAGATACACTAGAGGTTTGTCCAATTCGGTCCTCTCGTACTAGAATCAGATCCACTCAAATTTCTAACGCCCGCAGTAGATAGAGACCGAACTGTCTCACGACGTTCTGAACCCAGCTCGCGTGCCACTTTAATGGGCGAACAGCCCAACCCTTGGGACCTTCTCCAGCCCCAGGATGTGACGAGCCGACATCGAGGTGCCAAACCCCCCCGTCGATATGAGCTCTTGGGGGAGATCAGCCTGTTATCCCCGGCGTACCTTTTATCCTTTGAGCGATGGCCCTTCCATGCGGAACCACCGGATCACTATGCTCTACTTTCGTACCTGATCGACCTGTATGTCTCTCAGTCAAGCTCCCTTATGCCATTGCACTCTACGCACGGTTACCAAGCGTACTGAGGGAACCTTTAGAAGCCTCCGTTACTCTTTTGGAGGCGACCACCCCAGTCAAACTACCCACCAAGCACTGTCCTCTTCTTTGAAGAGTTAGGCCTCAGATAAACAAAGGGTTGTATTTCAACAATGACTCCACAACGCCTGGCGACGCCGCTTCATAGTCTCCAACCTATCCTACACATCATTTATCCAAGGTCAATACTAAGCTATAGTAAAGGTGCACAGGGTCTTTTCGTCCCACTGCGGGTAAACGGCATCTTCACCGTTACTACAATTTCACCGAGCTCATGGCTGAGACAGTGTCCAGATCGTTACACCATTCGTGCAGGTCGGAACTTACCCGACAAGGAATTTCGCTACCTTAGGACCGTTATAGTTACGGCCGCCGTTTACTGGGGCTTCAATTCAATGCTTCTCCGAAGATAACATCTCCTCTTAACCTTCCAGCACCGGGCAGGTGTCAGGCCCTATACTTCATCTTACGATTTTGCAGAGCCCTGTGTTTTTGATAAACAGTCGCCTGGACCTCTTCACTGCGGCCCCGATTGCTCGGGGCGACCTTTCTCCCGAAGTTACAGGTCTATTTTGCCTAATTCCTTAGCCATGAATCTCTCGAGCACCTTAGGATTCTCTCCTCAACTACCTGTGTCGGTTTACGGTACTGGTTCTTACTGCCTGAAGTTTAGAGGTTTTTCTTGGAAGCCCTTAGGCGCACTATCTCTTTGTCCGAAGACTCCGAGTACTATCGCATTTCACCAAGATCTCCGGATTTGCCTAGAGACCCTATAGCTAGGTGCTTTAACGAACTATTCCGTCAGTTCGCGGCGCTTTCATCACTCCGTCACCCCATCACAGCAATAAGAAGTACGGGAATATTAACCCGTTGGCCATCGACTGTCCCTTTCGGGTTCGCCTTAGGTCCAGACTAACCCACAGCTGATTAGCATAGCTGTGGAAACCTTAGTTTTTCGGTGTGCGGGTTTCTCGCCCGCATTATCGTTACTTATGCCTACATTTTCTTTTCTGACCGGTCCAGCATACCTTACGATACACCTTCAGCCCTGTCAGAATGCTCCCCTACCACTTTGCATTGCTGCAAAATCCATAGCTTCGGTAATATGCTTATGCCCGATTATTATCCATGCTCGTCCGCTCGACTAGTGAGCTGTTACGCACTCTTTAAATGAATGGCTGCTTCCAAGCCAACATCCTAGCTGTCTGGGCAGACAAACCTCGTTCTTTCAACTTAGCATATATTTGGGGACCTTAGCTGATGGTCTGGGTTCTTTCCCTCTCGGACTTGGACCTTAGCACCCAAGCCCTCACTGTTATCAATCATTATATAGCATTCGGAGTTTGTCAGGAATTGGTAGGCGGTGAAGCCCCCGCATCCAATCAGTAGCTCTACCTCTATATAACTAAAATAACGCTGCACCTAAATGCATTTCGGGGAGTACGAGCTATTTCCGAGTTTGATTGGCCTTTCACCCCTACCCACAGGTCATCCGAAGACTTTTCAACGTCAACCGGTTCGGTCCTCCACTGTGTGTTACCACAGCTTCAACCTGCCCATGGGTAGATCACACGGTTTCGCGTCTAACACTACTGACTAAAGCGCCCTATTCAGACTCGCTTTCGCTGCGGATCCATGGCTTAACCACTTATCCTTGCCAGCAGCGTTAACTCGTAGGCTCATTATGCAAAAGGCACGCCGTCACCCCACGAAAGGGCTCCGACCGCTTGTAAGCGCATGGTTTCAGGATCTATTTCACTCCGTTATTCACGGTTCTTTTCACCTTTCCCTCACGGTACTGGTTCACTATCGGTCTCTCAGGAGTATTTAGCCTTAGCGGATGGTCCCGCCAAATTCAGACAGGGTTTCACGTGCCCCGCCCTACTCAGGATACCGCTATCCATTATGCTCGTTGCCCATACGGGGCTGTCACCCTCTATGGCGCTCCTTTCCAGAAGCTTCCGGTTCCTTGCACATGAAATGTCGCGGTCCTACAACCCCAGCTATGCCGTAACATAGCTGGTTTGGGCTAATCCGCGTTCGCTCGCCACTACTTACGGAATCACTTTTGTTTTCTTCTCCTCCGCCTACTTAGATGTTTCAGTTCAGCGGGTTTGCCCACCTATCGGTGTGCTATATCTTCAATATAGCGGGTTGCCCCATTCGGGTATCTGCGGATCAATCAATGTGTGCTTGTCCCCGCAGCTTTTCGCAGCTTATCACGCCCTTCATCGCCTCTGAGAGCCTAGGCATTCCCCATGCGCCCTTATTTTGCTTATTGCACCAATCCTGATTATTAAAACAGGACCGTTTTTGTTTGTTTTTTATATTTTGCACGGATGCTCAATAAAAAACGCTTTCTACTTTCTTATTATTTTCTTATCTCAATATGTCAATGAACTTTATTTAGTCGAATGTCAAAAGTCGAAAGTCGTAAAGTGAATCACTTTAGGCTTTATGACTTTAGGCTTTCTCACTAAAATCGTGGAGAATAACGGAGTCGAACCGTTGACCTCCTGCGTGCAAGGCAGGCGCTCTAGCCAGCTGAGCTAATCCCCCAATTTTTAAATCTCAGATTTTAGAATTCAGATTTTAGATTTCCTTTTCTTCTCTAATCTCCTTTGGCGAATCCCAGCTTCCAGAATTTCCTTCTTTAAGTCAAATAGTAGTCCCGGGCAGACTCGAACTGCCGACCCCTACATTATCAGTGTAGTACTCTAACCAGCTGAGCTACGAGACTCTGTTTTACTTAAGTTTTATCATTTTTTTAAATTAACAGCAAGAGCAATACAATCTCAGATTCCAAACCCACAGTCCGGCATCTTATTTCCCCAGCGTGCGTTGCCGCTAACGCTAAGGCTCTAGAAAGGAGGTGTTCCAGCCGCACCTTCCGGTACGGCTACCTTGTTACGACTTAGCCCTAGTTACCAGTTTTACCCTAGGCAGCTCCTTGCGGTCACCGACTTCAGGCACCCCCAGCTTCCATGGCTTGACGGGCGGTGTGTACAAGGCCCGGGAACGTATTCACCGGATCATGGCTGATATCCGATTACTAGCGATTCCAGCTTCACGGAGTCGAGTTGCAGACTCCGATCCGAACTGTGACCGGCTTTATAGATTCGCTCCCCCTCGCGAGGTGGCTGCTCTCTGTACCGGCCATTGTAGCACGTGTGTAGCCCAAGGCGTAAGGGCCGTGATGATTTGACGTCATCCCCACCTTCCTCACAGTTTGCACTGGCAGTCTTGTTAGAGTTCCCGACATGACTCGCTGGCAACTAACAACAGGGGTTGCGCTCGTTATAGGACTTAACCTGACACCTCACGGCACGAGCTGACGACAACCATGCAGCACCTTGTAAACTGTCTTGCGAAAGATCTGTTTCCAAATCGGTCAGTCTGCATTTAAGCCTTGGTAAGGTTCCTCGCGTATCATCGAATTAAACCACATGCTCCACCGCTTGTGCGGGCCCCCGTCAATTCCTTTGAGTTTCAAACTTGCGTTCGTACTCCCCAGGTGGGATACTTATCACTTTCGCTTAGCCACTGAACTTGCGCCCAACAGCTAGTATCCATCGTTTACGGCGTGGACTACCAGGGTATCTAATCCTGTTCGCTACCCACGCTTTCGTCCATCAGCGTCAATAAATTGGTAGTAACCTGCCTTCGCAATTGGTATTCCATGTAATCTCTAAGCATTTCACCGCTACACTACATATTCTAGTTACTTCCCAATAATTCAAGTCCTGCAGTATCAATGGCCGTTCCACCGTTGAGCGATGGGCTTTCACCACTGACTTACAAGACCGCCTACGGACCCTTTAAACCCAATGATTCCGGATAACGCTTGGATCCTCCGTATTACCGCGGCTGCTGGCACGGAGTTAGCCGATCCTTATTCTTACGGTACCGTCAAGCTGATTCACGAATCAGTGTTTCTTCCCGTACAAAAGCAGTTTACAATCCATAGGACCGTCATCCTGCACGCGGCATGGCTGGTTCAGGCTTGCGCCCATTGACCAATATTCCTCACTGCTGCCTCCCGTAGGAGTCTGGTCCGTGTCTCAGTACCAGTGTGGGGGATCTCCCTCTCAGGACCCCTACCCATCGTTGCCTTGGTAAGCCGTTACCTTACCAACTAGCTAATGGGACGCATGCTCATCTTTCACCGTTGTGACTTTAATAACCAAACCATGCGGTCCGATTATGCTATGAGGTATTAATCCAAATTTCTCTGGGCTATCCCTCTGTGAAAGGCAGATTGCATACGCGTTACGCACCCGTGCGCCGGTCTCTGGCTCCGAAGAACCATACCCCTCGACTTGCATGTGTTAAGCCTGCCGCTAGCGTTCATCCTGAGCCAGGATCAAACTCTTCATCGTATATTTTAATATTATATTGCGATGCTCTTCCTATCGGTTCTTTCGAATCTTCCGACTCTACTGCTCTTATTCTTTTTGTTCTGAAATCTCTTTCAGAACGGCTGTCAATTCAATATGTCTACGAACGTGTGTTTCTTTTTGTTTCGCCTGTATCTCAAAGCGGGTGCAAAACTAAAACTTCTTTTTGTTTCCTGCAAGAAAAACTTGAAAAAATTTTGAAGCTTTTTTTTCGCCTCTTTTTCTCTATTTCCCTCTCAGCATCTCAATGAACTTTTCCGTGTTTTGCGGGGTGCAAATGTAAAAAGCATTTCTCAATCTCGCAAGCTTTTCAGAATCTTTTTTTTTGAAAATTTCTTTTCTTCAGATCCCCAATTCCTGCCAGTATTTCGATGAACGCCTTCGCTGTTGCGGGTGCAAAAGTAGAACCTTTATTTACATTTGCAAGACTTTTTTTTATATTTTTTCCATGTTTTTTCCGTTTATTTCTTAACTTTCTGATAACAGAGCATTTGCGCCCCAAACTTTTTTACGCCATTGTAGGCTTTTTCTTCTTTCATCTGTTGTTTCCTCAGTTTAAGCCCGCTTTACCATTCCGTTTTTGCAGAGTTTTTAGTTTTCAGCGCCCTTTTCTGCCGCTTTCCATTCAATTGTTCTTTTGAAAGCAGATGCCATAGCCCCGATAGCAGTGGAAATCCTTTTGCTTTTTCCTTTAAAAAGCAAAAGATTGGAACGGATAGCGGGATTAAGCTCCTAATAAATTCCATATTTCAATTTTTAAGATCCAAATTCCAAAAGCTGCATTAAAAAGGAGCTTCGGCTTCGCTCAGCTGACAACTAGACTTTCTCCTTATATATACAATTAGCATTACCTTATATATAGCAGAACAAAAAACATACTTATATATAATGAGTAAACTTGTACTTATATATTGTATGTATTTTTGTAATCATGTATATTTGCATTCACAAAATTATAAACAATGATCAAGATTACTTTACCCGATGGGTCAATTAGAGAGTTCGCTCAAGGCGTAACTCCAATGGAGGTCGCTAAAAACATTAGCGAAGGTTTTGCTAGAAACGTGATTTCTGCATCTTTTAATGGTACAACTATTGAAACCGAAACTCCATTAACGACCGACGGTAATCTTATTTTATATACTTGGAATGACACTGAAGGTAAAAAAGCTTTCTGGCACTCTACTTCGCACGTAATGGCGCAGGCTCTTGAGGAATTGTACCCTGGAATTAAATTAACTCTTGGACCTGCAATTGCTAATGGTTTCTATTATGATGTAGATTTTGAAGATCAGAAAATTTCTGAAGCTGATTTCAAAAAGATTGAAGATCGTATTCTTGAAATTGCAAGAGGAAAGTTTGATTTTAAAATGCGTCCAGTAACTAAAGCGGAAGCATTGGAAATGTATAAAGACAATGTTTACAAGACTGAATTGATTTCTAATCTTGAAGACGGAACTATTACATTCTGCGACCACTCTACTTTTACTGATTTATGCCGTGGTGGACATATTCCAAACACTGGAATTATCAAAGCTGTAAAAATCATGAGTGTTGCTGGTGCTTACTGGAGAGGTGATGAAAAAAACAAACAGTTAACTCGTGTTTATGGAACTTCTTTCCCTAAACAAAAAGATTTAACCGAATATCTTGAACTTCTTGAGGAAGCAAAACGTCGCGATCACCGTAAACTTGGAAAAGAGCTTGAATTATTTGCTTTTTCTCAGAAAGTTGGTCAGGGCTTACCTTTATGGCTACCTAAAGGCGCTGCTTTAAGAGAACGTTTGGAGCAATTTTTGAAGAAAGCACAAAAGAAAGCTGGATACGAGCAAGTTGTTAGTCCGCATATTGGTCAAAAGGAACTTTATGTTACTTCTGGTCATTACGCTAAATATGGAGCTGATAGTTTCCAACCGATTCACACACCAGCCGAAGGAGAAGAATTTTTATTAAAACCAATGAACTGCCCTCACCACTGTGAGATTTACAATGTAAGACCTTGGTCATATAAAGATTTACCTAAGCGCTACGCTGAATTTGGTACTGTATATAGATATGAGCAATCTGGGGAATTACATGGTTTAACTCGTGTTAGAGGGTTTACTCAAGATGATGCGCATATTTTCTGTACTCCAGAGCAATTAGATGAAGAGTTCAAAAAAGTAATTGACCTTGTATTGTATGTATTTGGTTCTTTAGGATTTGAAAACTTTACTGCTCAGATTTCATTAAGAGATCAAGAAGATAGAGAAAAATACATTGGTACTGATGAGAACTGGGAAAAGGCAGAAAATGCTATTATCAACGCTGCAAAAGATAAAGGTCTTAATACTGTTGTAGAATATGGTGAAGCTGCATTTTATGGCCCGAAACTAGATTTCATGGTAAAAGATGCTTTAGGAAGACAATGGCAATTAGGAACAATTCAGGTAGATTATAACTTACCTGAGCGTTTTGAATTGACTTACAAAGGCGCTGACAATGAATTACATCGCCCTGTTATGATTCACAGAGCTCCTTTTGGATCTATGGAACGCTTTATAGCAATTTTACTAGAGCACACAGCAGGAAATTTCCCACTTTGGCTAATGCCTGAACAAGCTATTATCTTGTCTTTGAGCGAGAAATACGAAAATTATGCTAAAAAAGTTTTAGATTTGCTAGAAAATCACGAAATTCGCGCCCTAATTGACAACCGAAATGAAACTATCGGTAAGAAAATTAGAGATGCAGAGATGCAGAAAATTCCATTTATGCTTATCGTTGGTGAGGAAGAAGAGAAAAACGGAACGATTTCTATTCGTCGTCACGGACAAGAAGGAAAAGGTAATATTACAGTTTCTATCGAAGAATTTGCTTCGATTGTAGACGAAGAAATAAAAAAGACATTAAAAGTATTTACAGTTTAACTTAAATTAGAAAGTCATAGCAATAAAAAGTAACAGAGGTTTTCAACCTCGAGTAGAGAAAAAAGATGCGCACAGAATAAACAATCTTATTCGTGTTCCTGAAGTACGTCTTGTAGGTGAAAACATTGAACCAGGGGTTTTTAAAATTGCAGATGCGTTACGTTTAGCTGACCAATTTGAATTGGATTTAGTTGAAATTTCGCCAAACGCTGAACCACCGGTTTGTAAAATCATGGATTACAAGAAATTTGTTTACGAACAAAAGAAAAGAGACAAGGCATTAAAAGCTAAATCTTCTCAGGTTGTTGTAAAGGAAATACGATTTGGTCCTCAAACTGACGAGCATGATTATGAATTTAAAAGAAAGAACGCTGAGAAGTTCTTAAAAGAAGGAGCTAAATTAAAAGCTTTCGTTTTCTTCAAAGGTCGTTCTATCATTTATAAAGATCAAGGTCAAATTCTATTATTACGTCTTGCTCAAGATTTAGAGGAACATGGTAAAGTTGAAGCTATGCCTGTTTTGGAAGGAAAGAGAATGATTATGTTCATTGCTCCGAAGAAAAAGAAATAAGTCGTAAAGCCGAAAGTCATAAAGTGGAAAGTCAAAACAGACTTTCAAATTTTAGACTTTTAAACTTTCAGACTAAGATATAAGTAAGTAAGAATAAATTAAAACACTAGGAAAAATGCCTAAAATGAAAACAAAATCTAGCGCTAAGAAACGTTTTAAAGTTACTGGCTCTGGAAAGATTAAAAGAAAGCATGCTTTTAAAAGTCACATCTTGACTAAAAAATCTAAAAAACGTAAATTAGCTTTGACTCACTCAGCGCTAGTTCACCAAACAGATATGAAAAGCATCAAACAACAATTAAGAATTATCTAATAATTCTTTAGGTTAAAAAAATTATTTAAATAACCTTGGAGTATGGCTTTAAGTTCCTTTGATTCAATTCAGGACGCCTGCTACAAAAACACATTAAAATTATGCCAAGATCGGTAAATTCAGTTGCTAAAAGAGCAAGAAGAAAAAAAATAATGAAGCAAGCCAAAGGTTTCTTTGGAAGACGTAAAAACGTTTGGACAGTTGCTAAGAATGCAGTAGAGAAAGCGATGAGCTACGCTTACCGCGATAGAAAACAAAACAAAAGAAATTTCCGTTCATTATGGATTCAACGTATCAACGCTGGAGCTAGATTAGAAGGGATGTCTTATTCTCAATTCATGGGGAAAGTTAAAGCTAACGGAATCGAATTGAACCGTAAAGTTCTTGCAGATTTAGCTATGAATCACCCAGAAGCTTTCAAAGCTATTCTTAATAAAGTAAAATAAAACGTTTTATAAACTCAATTTAAGATTACTTACTTATTATATAAAAACCATTCGTTTACTCGAATGGTTTTTTGTTTTTATTATCTTTCCATGCCAGCACACAATTAAAAATGAAGAAACTATTTACTCTTTTATTTATAATACAAACACTCTTGGTAAAAGCCCAAGAAAAAAAATTGGACAAAAATTCCGTTCAAACAATCATTGGTGTAATTGATAAACGCGATACAAACTGTCTCACCGAAATCAAACAAGCAAAAATTGATTTTAAAACACAAGAAATCTTCTACGAACTAATTCCCGAAGGATATCTTGACAGCGATTATAATAGGCATTATCCTCAGTTAATACGTTTGCTAAAAGAAAAAGGAATTAACTTTTCAGAATCTCGTGATTTAGACCCATCTTGGATTTCAGATAATGAAACTATATATCCACTACTATCAAATTGTTACTGCAAAACATCTAATGAACTATTAAAGGAAAAATATGGACAAAACTTCATTAAAAATATTACCAGAACTGCGGACAGTTTGTACGTAATGAGCAGAATAGAAATACCTTTTGAATATCCATTTGGTGTAGATAATTACTGTCTGATATATCCAAAAGCCAGAGATTTTTTGGAGCAGAAGATTCAAATTCAAAAAGATTTTTTCTCCTATTTTATATTTCCTGAAAAATTTACTCAAAGCGATGAAAGAAGAGATTTTATTGCCAAGGCTAAATTTACAATTAATAGAGACAATTCAGCATCTAACATTATTGTAAAGATTGAATTTAAGGATAAAAAAAATGAGCAGTTTTACAATTCAATAATGAGTCAAATCACTGAATTTATTAAACATGCAGATTGGCAAGCTGCTGTTACCAATGGCATAAAAGTAAACAGTAACTTTGATATTAATTTCTACAATTAATCTAACTAACCAAGTAATGCAAAACATACTTATCCTTCATATTAAAAAATTCATTTCTCTTGAACCTTCAGATATTGATAAATTAGAATCATGTCTAGAAGTTTCGAAAATAAAAAAGAAAGAACATATCTTAGAAGAAGGGCAAATATGCAATACAATGTATTTTATTGTAAAAGGTTGCATGCGTCAGTACATCATTAACTCTAAAGGAGCTGAACAAACGTTGCAATTCGGTATCGAAAATTGGTGGATTACGGATTATTTAAGTTACCATAATCACGTTCCTTCAAGCTTTTATTTACAGGCCATAGAGAATTCAGAAGTTATTGCTATCGAGAAAACAATTCTAGAATCACTGTTAATTGAAATACCAAATCTAGAAAGGTATTTTACAATAGTTATGCAAAAAAGTTTTGGCGCTATGCAAATGCGCATCAAGTTCTTATTTACAATGTCGGCAGAAGAAAGATACCATCACTTTAATGATCATTTCCCAGAATTTGTTCAACGCGTTCCCCAATATATGCTTGCCTCCTACTTAGATTTCTCTGCAGAATTTATGAGTAAGATACGAGCTGGAAAAGTCTGATTTGAATTTCTTGAAGTAGTTCAAGTTTTTGAAAGCATAGATTGCTGACCTTTGTAATGAACTTTTAAAACATATCAAAATGAAACCAAGAATTGTTATCCCGAATGTTGCTCCAGAAGCTTATCAAGCATTAATGAACTTAGAGAAATATATTTCTACAACTTCATTAACTCCCGTTCACAAAGAATTAATTAAAATCCGTGCTTCCCAAATTAATGGTTGTGCATTTTGTATTAATATGCATACTGCCGATGCTAGAAAACATGGTATTTCTGAACAAAGAATTTACTTAATTAGTGCTTGGCGCGAAGCTGATTTTTACACCGAAGAAGAAAAAGCAATTTTAGCTTTAACAGAACAAGTGACGTTAATTGGCAATCATGTTTCTGATGAAGTTTACGAAAATGCAGCTAAATTATTTGATGAAAAATACCTTGCAGAAATACTTTTGGCCATCATCACAATTAACTCTTGGAATAGATTAGCAATTACTACCGGAATGCGTGCATCATAATTTATAAAGATAATATTTACAAGCAATTAGAACTTAAAAGCCCTTATCGACAAAGGGCTTTTCGTATTTATTTAGAAATCAGAATTAAAAAAAGCGCTAATTGAAAATATTTTAAAATACCGTATTTATACTCTTTCATGATTTCTGGAATTTTTTATTTTTGGCGCATGATACCAAAAAGATTACAAATAATTACCTCTCTAATAACTACTTTATTACTGCTTTTTTCTTGTCAAAAGCAAAAGACAGATAACTCAAAAAAAACAAAAAGAGAGATCGAAATTCATAGACTCATAAGCAAAGCAGACCAATTTTACAATAATCACAACAACACTGACAGCGCATTTTTTTATTACAATAAAGCCAGAGCAGCTTGCGATCTTAACGAAGATGTGAAAAACTATGTTTCCTGCATGTATTACATGGCTGAAATTCAACAGGACCATGAGGATTTTGTCGGAAGCATTAAAACATCAATCGAAACAATTCCTTTTTTAAACCGAATAAAAAATCCAGATTATGTATGGAATATCTATAGTGTTTTAGGAAGAAATTATTATTACACTTATGACTATCCAACTGCTATATACTATTATTCTAAAGCTTTTACTTTAAATACCAATAGAATTAACAAACTTGAAGCTAAAAATAATATCGCAGTTATTTACCTAAAGCAACAAAAGTTTGAGAAAGCATTGCCCATTTTTCTTTCAATAAGTAATGAGAAAATTGTACAGCAAAGTCTTGAAAACTATTCTAAAATATTAGATTATATAGGTTATTGCTATTATAAACTTAAAGATCCAAAAGCATTGTCTTTTTTTGAAACGAGTTTAAAAATAAAGTCAAAAGCAAACTATACCGATGGTTTGGGCAGAACTTACTACAATCTTGCCGAATACTATCAAAACGACAAAGCTGATTTAGCAATGAAATATGCACAATTAAGCTACAAAAATTATAAATTATCGGGCAACACTGATGACCGCTTAATTGCTTTAAAATTTATCATAGAAAATAGTTCTGATATTGATTCAAAAAAATATGCGCTTATTTATACAAAAGTGATCGATAGTATTTATGAGGTAAGGCAAAAAGCTAAAAATCAATTTGCAAAAATCAAATACGACTCTAAAAAAGAAAAAGAGGAAAACCTGAAATTAAGAGCACAGAAAATTAAAAATGAGCTACAAATAGCAAAACAGGAAAGCAAAAATATTGTTTCATATGTCATAATTATATTTGCGTCATGTCTAATAGTTTTTCTATATTTTTTTCTTACTGTACGGGCTAATCGTCAAAAAATTGAAGCAACTTATCAAAGCGAAATCAGAATTTCAAAAAAATTACATGATGAGCTGGCTAACGATATTTACCATACAATGGCATTTGCAGAAAACAGAAATCTTTCTTCTGAAGAAAATAGAAATCATTTATTAAATAGTCTTGACAATATTTATTCTCGAACAAGAAATATTTCGAAGGATAATACTCCTGTTATTAGTAATCAAAATTATATAGTCTCTCTGAAAGAGATGATCTCCGGATTTGACACGCCAAATATTAATCTATTAATAAATGGTTTGAATACTATTTCTTGGGATAAAATTGATAAAAATAAAAAAATATCAATTTACCGAACTATACAGGAATTACTTGTAAACATGAAAAAACATAGCGATGCAACTTTAGCTGCATTAACCTTTAAAGAATTGGAGAATACTATAATAATCAATTATACCGATAACGGAAAAGGAATTGATACAAACAAAATGGTTTTAAGAAATGGTTTGCATAATATTGAGAACCGAATTCATGCTGCCAAAGGCCATATTGAAATTCATTCAGATTTGGGAAAAGGTTTCAAAGTTTTAATTAAACTTCCAGTATAATGATTAAAGACCTATTTTTCTTTATTCAAAAAAAGCATCTTGTTTTTTATTTGCTAATCTTCGCTCTAATTTTAGCACTATTTTTTTCTGTACAGTCTTCTGAAACAAATGAAAAACGAGTAAATTATAATAAAACTGACCATTCAGCTGAAATAAAACAAATGATGCAAAAAGCAAATGCTTTTTGGGATTTAGAAAAAAATGATAGTGCTCTTTTTTATTTCAACAAAACACAATTATTATGCGTTCCAAAAGCTAATTATGCAGATGATTATGTAGGTGCATTAAACAGTATGGTAGAAATTTTTCAGCAATATGGCAATTATTCTGAAGCAGAAACTACACTTATAAAAGCATTCCCTTATTTAGAAAAAACCACCAATGTAAAGCATGCCGTTAATGCTTATACCTTTATGGCCTACAACTATTTGTATATGTATGACTATGAGAAGGCGCTATATTATCATAGAAAAGCATTAAAAAAGGCAATCTCAACTTTTAGAAAAGCACGAATATTATCTGAAATTGCATTTGCATATATGCACCAGGAAAAGTATCAAGAGGCAATAGATTTATTAGAACCAATTTCTAGATACAGAATTGAAGATAAAATCACGCAATCAAATACAAATATTCAGCGTGCAGCTATATTGTATAATTTAGGCCTTTGCTATTTACGACTTGGAGGTCATAAAGAAGCTTCATTTAAATGCTTTAAAGAAAGTTTAGAATTAACTCTTACACTTAACGACGATTATGAACTAATTGGCAATTACTATGCTTTTTATTTATACTACTCCAAATATAACAATCCAGAGCTAAAAAAAATTAATGCAGAGAAAGCTTACTATTACTCAAAAAAAACAAAATCGGCAACAAATGAAATTAAAATGTTAGCCTATCTACTCGAAGCGGATAATGCTAGGAATTCAAAAAAACACTGGAAAGTTTATAGTAGAAAAATTGACAGTCTCCTTATTAGCAGGAAAAAAGCAAAAAATCAATTTGCTGATATTATATATACTTCTAAGAAAGATAAAGAAGAAAATTTAGAACTTAAAAATCAAAAAGCAGAAAACGAATTAGAGCTTCAAAGGCAAAAAAATAGAAGTTTTATTT
Source organism: Flavobacterium humidisoli (assembly GCF_023272795.1). Lineage (NCBI taxonomy): Bacteria > Pseudomonadati > Bacteroidota > Flavobacteriia > Flavobacteriales > Flavobacteriaceae > Flavobacterium > Flavobacterium humidisoli. The sequence continues at coordinate 35,621 of NZ_CP096829.1, forward strand.
CATACATAGTAATTTCTATCAGTACTTTCACTTTGTTTTTTATTGCTTATTATATTACTAATAAAGGGCGAAAGGAAAAAAATGATGCTGTTTTTGAAAGCGAAATACGCATATCAAACAAATTGCATGATGAACTAACAACAGATATCTATGATACATTAGTTTTTGCAAAAAATCACAAATTAGAAAATCTCGAAAACAAGGAAAAATTTCTTTATAACTTGAACAATATTTATTCCAAAACAAGAAATATTTCAAGAGAAAACAGTGCTATTATCATTAATGAAGATTACGAAAATGTCCTAAAAGAAATGATTTCAGGATATACAACTTCTAATTTAAATATTATTATAAATGGTTTAAACTCATTATCCTGGTCTAAAATTGATCGTGTAAAAAAAATAACTATTTTCCGTGTTGTTCAGGAAATTTTTGATCAGGCAAAAATTATCAGTAATGCTTCGCTGGCAAGTATCACATTTAAGAAGAATGAGAGCACCATAGTAATGACCTACGCTGACAACTGTACCAAAATTCAAGATGATATTAATTTAAACAAGAGATTTGCTAATATTGAAAATCGTCTTAAACCAGTACGAGGAACCTTTAGTGTTGCTTTAAATCCAAATCAAGGGTTTAAGGTTTTTGTAAAACTTCCAATATAAATAATGCTTTAACATAAGGTCCTCAAATGAAAATCTCTGCTTTTGTTCCAATTTTAGTTTCCGTTCTTTTTCTGCTGGTCATTCCGACTTCTTGCGAAAAAGAAATTCCGGCAGTTATAAAAAGAACTGACAATACCGCAGAAATAAAAAGACTGACAATAATAGCTGACAATGATTTTGACCAAAATGAATATTTGAAGGCATATAAAAACTACCTAACCATAATTCACCTTTCAGACCCTGAAAAAAACAGAATAGATTATGTTGACGCATTAATTTCTATAGCACTAATTCAGCAATATGAAGGCAATTATCTGGAAAGTGAAGCTACCGCTACAAAAGTATTACCGCAACTTAAATACCTAAAAAAACCAAGGTTTGCATGGGAAACGTACAAAATTATTTCAGAAAATTATTCTGCAACAAACGATTATGACAATGCGCTTATATATGCTAAAAAAGCATACAATCTACATGCAAGCCCCAGAAGGAAAGCAAATGCATTAGCTAATATTGCATTAGTTTACATGTATCAGGGCGATTATAAAAAAGCGATTAAAATCTATACACAACTCACCACTGCTGGATATTATGGCAATAAGAAAAAAACAAATTCTTTAAAAGATTATGAAGTATTGGACTATGCAGTAATGAGGAACAATATAGGTATTTCTTATGCTAATTTAAATGACTCTAGAGCTTTACCCTACTACCAAGAAGCTCTCAAAATTAGACTTAAATTAAATGATAGACAGAACCTACCAGATAGTTATTCAAATCTTTCTGATTATTACTTAAGTTCAAATCCTGATTTGGCAAAAAAATATGCTGAAACAGCTTATAAACATTCGTGCGTTGTAAATACCTACAAGCAAAAAAAGTATGCTCTGGAAACTTTAATAAGATCCAGTGCAGGAAATGATGTAAAAAAATATTCTAAGATTTATATTCATTTTAGAGACAGCATTAATAAAATTCGTCTAACACAAAAAAATCAATTTGCCAATATAAAATATAATTTCACAAAGGATAAAGAAGAAAACTTAGAGCTTAAAATTCAAAGAGCAGAGTATAAATTGGAAATGCAAAGGCAAAAAAACAGGAGTTTTATCTCTTATATTGCAATATCAATAACCATTTTAATATTCATTTTTCTAGTTTTTTACCTGACTTTGAAAGGCAAAAGAGAGAAAAATGATGCTGTTTTTAAAAACGAAATTCGAATTTCTGATAAATTAGAAAACGACCTTGAAAAAGATATTCATGAGACTTTATCTTTTGCCAAAAACAACAACCTTGAAAACATAAGTAATAAAGAACAATTTCTAAATTACCTAAGCCGCATTTATTTAAAAATGCGCAGTATTTCTAGAGAAAATAGCACTATACAAACCAATGAAAATTATTCAAATGGTCTAAAGGAAATGATTTCGGAGTACTCCTCTTCAAATTTGAATATCATAATAAACGGTCTAAACACTTTTTCGTGGTCGAAAATTGATCGTGTAAAAAAAATTATTGTTTACCGCGTTATTCAGGAAATTTTGGATTCTATGAAAACAATGAATAATGCTTCACTAGTAAGTCTAACCTTCAAAAAAGAAGAGAAAAATATCATGATAATGTATGCTGATAACGGCACAAACATTACCCTAAAAAGTACTATTTTAGAAAAAAGACTACAAAATGTGGAAAACCGTATTAAAACAATAAAAGGAACTCTTAATTTTGACCCATATTCAGAAAATGGTTTTAAAGTAAATTTCAAATTTCCAATATAAGAAAATATATGTTTAAAAAAGTTTTAGTTGCCGAAGATCTAGACAGTATCAGCATTGCAGTTGTTCAAGTACTTGAAGAATTAGAAGTTCCAGTAATTCATCATGTGAAATATTGCGACGAAGGATTACTTAAAGTAAAAAAGGCATTGGCTGAAAAAGAACCTTACGATTTAATGATTACAGACTTATCGTTTAAATCTGATCATAGAAAAGTAACTTTAAATAGTGGCGATGAACTTGTTGAAGCTGTAAACAAAGTGCAACCGGAACTAAAAAAAATAGTTTTTTCTATAGAAGATAAAAGTTATAGAATTAAAACTCTTTTTAATGAACTTGGCATTAATGCTTATGTTACAAAAGGAAGAAATAGTATTTCGGAGTTAAGAAATGCTATTGAGAGTACATTTAATAACGAAGAAAAAATTCTTTCTTCTGATTTGTCTTTTAATTTTAATGATAAAGCTTTAATTGAAATTGAATCCTACGATATCTCAATTTTAAAACTTTTATCTCAAGGATATATTTTAGAAAGCATTTCTAGAGAGTTTAAAGATTTATCTATAACTCCCAACGGAACAAGTAGTATAGAAAAAAGAATCAATAAGTTGAAGATTTATTTTAAAGCTAATAATAATGTGCATTTAATTGCGATTGCAAAAGATTTTGGGTTAGTATAATTTTTTATGAGGCTTTACGGTTTCCCGTAAGGATAACACTTTTTATACCCCTAAATTTGTGATGACCTATTAACCTACCAATGAAACCAAAAAGTAAAGCGAGTATTATATTTTCTAGACTTAATACTACACAAAATAGAATCCTTATGAAAACAATGTTACTTTGCCTCTTTTTATCAATAAGCTTTGCCGTTATTTCTGAGAGAACTGGATGGCTAGAAATTGATTGGAAAATAATATTTATTCCAGCATTATTAGTTTTACAAATTATAATTATAGGGACAGCTCTAAAAAACCGATATAAAAAACATTAATTAATTTTAAGAAAGGCTTAATTATTGCTGGAGGAGAAGACTTATATCTTAGTTCCATTAAATTTTTCATGAAAAAAACGCTCAGCCTCGTCTTATTATTATTTGTATTTATATCTTTTGCACAAACCAAAGTAGTATCCTGGAATATCGAAAACTTTGGAAAATCAAAATCTGATTCTCATTTAAATTATATCGCCAAAATAATTTCTAATTATGATATAATCGCAATTCAAGAAGTTGTTGCGGGAAACGGAGGCGCTCAAACTGTTGCGAAACTTGCTGCAGTGCTTAATCAAAAAGGAAATAAATGGGATTACCAAATAAGTGATCCTACTTCTGGAAGCAGTTACAAAACAGAGCGCTATGCTTTTATTTGGAAAACCAATAAAGCCAAATTGAAGACTAAGCCATGGTTAGAAAGAAAATATAGCGTAGAAATTGATCGCGAACCCTATTTTGCCACGTTTGAAATTAATAAAAAGACGATCACGCTCGTTAATTTTCATGCAATAACGCAAAAAAAACAACCCGAAACCGAAATCAAATACTTCAAGTTTTTACCAAACGAATATCCTGATCTAAATCTTGTGTTCTTAGGCGATTTTAACTGTCCCGAAAAACACACTGTTTTTAATCCGTTGAAAAAAAACGGGTATGCTTCTGTATTAAAAAATCAAAAAACTACTCTTAAACAGCAATGCAAAAACAATATTTGTCTTGCATCTGAGTTTGACAATATCTTTTATAAGACATCCAATCTACAGGTCATTAATTCTGGAATTATTAAATTCTACGAAGATTTTGATTCTTTACAAAATGCAAGAAAAATTTCCGATCATATTCCGATCTGGTTTGAGTTTTCTATAAATTAATTTAGGTTTTAAGTTTCTTTTTTCTAGCGGCTGGAAATAGAACATTATTCAAAATCAATCTATATCCAGGCGAATTAGGATGCAAATCTAAAACCGTTGGCGGATCTCCAACCTGATGTTGAAAATCTTCTGGGTCATGTCCTCCAAAAAAAGTAAACATTCCCTTTCCTTTTTCTCCATGAATGTATCTTGACTCGCCATTTAATTCGCATGTCCCCATAATCAAGATATTCGATTTTATTAAAGACGTATCAAATGAAGTAGTCTGTCCCATAAAACCTTTTACTAACTGGGTATGATTTTGACATAACATACTTGGAATTGGGTCCCATTTTGCAGAAAATTCCATTAACGTAAAATAATCTTTTTCCATCACAATGCGTCTTTTCGTTGTCATGTCGATGTCTGAAAACTCGTAAACTTCTGGTCTTCTTTCTAAAGTAAAGTTTTTGAAGGCAAAAGAATTATTATAATTCAATTTTGACTGATAATTAGATTCGCTAGGATCACCATCAAACATAGCTTCGCAAATATCAACTCCATCTGCTGCAAGGGCAATATCAAAACTATCTGTTGCAGAACACATGGCAAACATAAAACCGCCACCAATTACAAAATCTCTAATTTTTTTTGCCACTGCACCTTTTTCCTGCGACACCTTTGCATATCCTAATTTTGTCGCCAAAGCCTCAGCATCTCTTTTTTGATCAATATACCAAGGTGTATTTTTGTAGGCTGCATAAAACTTTCCGTATTGTCCGGTAAAATCTTCGTGATGCAAATGAAGCCAATCGTACATTAATAACTGATCGCTTAAAACTTCTTCATCATAAATGGGAGTAAAAGGAATTTCGGCATAAGTCAAAACCAAAGTTACTGCATCATCCCACGGTTGTTTTCCCTTTGGAGTATAAACGGCGATTTTAGGCGCTTTTTCTAAAATCACCGATTCCATATTTTGAGAAGGGCTCGAAATTTCGTTTAAAATAGAGGCCTGTTCACTATCTGAAATCACTTCAAAACTAACTCCTCTTATTTTACATTCTTTTCTAATTTCATCAGCATCAGGAAGTAAGAAAGAACCTCCACGATAATTTAAAAGCCAGCTTACTTTATAATCCCTACTCAAACACCAGTAAGTAATTCCGTAAGCTTTTAAATGATTTTGCTGCGTGGTTTCGTCCATCGGAAGTAAGATAAACGAAGCTTTTGCATTAAATGAAATTAATAGTATAAAAAGGTAGAATAAACTTTTATTCATCAGAAAATTATTTTAGTAAAGATATAAAAGCCATAAGCAAAAAAAGAACACTTAGAATCTTTTCTGACTTATAAAGAATGTTAAATAAAAAGTTGGAAGAAAACTTGATTTTTAAACAATAAAAAACAGGTAAAAACACCTGTAATTAGGAAGAATATTCTCTATACATTTGCTATCCCAGGTTCATAAAACTAATCGCTGTAAAAAAATAACCAACTATGAAGTTTAATGAAAGTAATAACCAGCAAAAGGGTCTGAATATAATTCAGAAAATAGGACTATGCGTTCTTGTAATAACAATCATATTATATTATGTGCTGTCAATTCAGTTTTTGACAGCATAATTTTTCTAGATTGTTAAAACTGCCAATTCATTCTGAATAGCATAAACAACTAAGCCAGCTATATTTCGCGATTCTGTTTTAAGTAATAAATTATTTCTGTGTCCTTCTATAGTTCTTGGACTTAAAAAAAGATGTTCTGCAATTTCTGCTGTAGTTTTCTGCTGGCAAATTAATTGCAGAATTTCTATTTCGCGCGGCGAAAGGAAATTAGTTTCTAAACCGCCTCTTGTATTTTTAGGAGAAACTATTGTTTCTTGAATTGTTTTTAAAACATTTTCATTGTAATAGAATCCTTTTTTTGCTACTTCATTGATGGTATGAATTAAATCTTTTGGAGTTGTATTTTTTATTAAGTAAGCTACTGCGCCAACTTGAATCATATTTGCAATAAACGATTTGGTATCGTAGCTAGTCAATGCAATAATTTTAATATCGGGAAACAATTTTCTAATAATTTTTGTGGCTTCGACTCCGTTTAAGACGGGCATCTTTAAGTCCATTATTATGATATCAGGTTTAGTTTCTCTTTCATTAAGTTGCGCAATAAGCTCATCACCATTTGAGGCTTCAAAGAGAATATCTATATTTTCTTCTCTCTGTAATAAAAAAGAAATTCCTTTTCGAAACAAAATTTCATCATCGACTAGAGCAATTTTAATAGCAGCATTCATCTTATTTTGGTTTTGGTCGTTTAATTTGGTTTGTCGAAATTACAAAATATGAATTAGAAAAAATCTAAATACCTTTATTTTATTGACCAAAAACCTTAATAAAACACAGAATTTGCCTTAAAAAGTAAAATTTACAACAATTCCTTTATTAATTTCAGAGTTAATTTCGATTGTTCCCTGCAAAAATGATATTCGGCTATCGATATTTTTCATACCTAAACCCTTTTGGTTTTCGGCATTTGAACAATTAAAACCAACACCATTATCTATATAATCACAAGTATTTATTCCGTCTTTATTTGCAAAAGAAATCCATATCTCTGATGCTTTTCCGTGACGAATCGAATTATTCATTAATTCTTGCAAAATCCTAAAAACATGCAAATGCCTGTCTATGTCTTTCTCATCAAAATCAATTTCATTTTTATAATACGTTTTGACCGATTTACTCGATTCAAATTCTTCGCATAATTCTTCAATACCTGCACTTAAACCAAATTTTTCAAAAACCGGCGGAAGTAAATTATGCGCAATTTTTCTAGAATTGTCTAATGCCTTTGTGGTCAAAGCAATTATGTTTTCTGTAATTTCTGCAGTTTCTGCTTCTGTAAGGTTTGGCGCTGTAAGCAAATGACTGTTTAAAGAAACAATGTTTAATTTGGAACTAATATCATCATGAAGATCTTGAGCAATTCTTTTGCGCTCTTCCTCTTGCGTTACAATAATTGCATGCAGTTGTTCTTTTTGATACCGAAGTATTAAGTCTATTTTTTCTAACTCTTTTTGAATAATTTTTTTTCTAGAAAAATAAAAGAATATAATTAATGCTACTGCAACAATTATAAAAAATAGCGAGATATATAATATTATAGCAACTAATTCTTTTTCGGGGATTGAATTGGAGTTCATAATCTATTTTTAATAATACAAATTAGGTTTGTAAACCTTTTTTTGAAAAACTTACCTTCCATTCATAAAAAATAAAAAGATAATAGATAATATTTAAAAACGCATTTAATTGCCAACTCAGATATTTTACTTCATTATTTAAAACCGAAGTTAGGTTTCCAATAATAAATAACACTGTACTTGACAACAAGTATAGAATTATTCCAATATTAACATAATAGTATGTCTTATTTTCTGTTAGCATATTATAAAAATGCAATAACGCAAAGACAACAATCAATAGCGATGTTAAGGTAATTTCAAAGAGATTAAATTTTAAAAATTCTTGAGGAGCATTAATAAACTGGGTTATAAGTACTAACAGACCCAAAATAAGACTAACTTTTACAAATCGTTTTTGAATTTTTACTTTTAAAATCGAATTATAAAATAATCCTAAAAGTATCATTTGACCAATAAAAAAACTATTCACTAAAAACAAGTTATTCATTTTAAGATAGTACAATATTTCCATTGAAATTTGTATAAAAAAAATGAATGCCAAGTAAAAAATAAAAAAAACATTAGCTTTTTCCTTTCGGAAAAAGCTAAATGAATATAATATTAGATCAATTAATAAAATCAAATAACCTGAATATATTAAAAAATCATCCATCCTTAAAAAACTTATTTAATTAATAAGGAGGACTTGGTCTTGAACCATCGTACACAATGTCATCAGCAGCACCTTCGCCACCTTCTACTCCATCTCCTTTACCGTAAACATTAATCCACTTTTTAGTTTCCTCATCGTATTTGGCTCCCACAAAAAGTAATGTTTTTTCATTTTGATCATTTATTCCCAAATAAGCCCAAACAGCTTCTGTTTGAAGTTCTAGCACTTTTTTCAAACTTTCTCTAGGTATTAAGAAAGCTTTTACTTTGTTCTTTGAGTCCTCGACAGATTTATCGTCGTCATATCTCTTTTCCCACTTGTCTGCAGTTGCTACAGGAATCTGAATAGGTCCTGGAAAGGTTTCTTCATTCATAATTTAAATTTGTTATTGGTTAATAATTTATAAAAACTAATAGTTTGTAATTGGTTTCGCTAAACTACTGATTTTTATTAGACGATTAACATAAAAACATAAAAAAAGCCTTAATAATAAGGCTTTTTTAACTTTTAAAATGGAACATCGCTGTCGTCATCATCATCATTTAAATTACTTCCGAAAGCTTCATTAGCAGATGGTAAATTTTTTGTTAGGAAAGGATTATCATCGTGATTCATTTTAGATGGCAAATCATCATAACCTCCAGTAAACTCTTCTAGGTTATCAAACTTACCTAAATGTCCTAAGAATTTAAGACGAATATTTTCCAGACCACCGTTACGGTGTTTGGCTATAATAAACTCTGCCTGACCTTGTGTAGAAGATGCTTCGTCGTCATCCCATTCTTCAATTTTATAGTATTCAGGACGATAGATAAACGATACGATATCGGCATCCTGCTCGATCGCTCCAGATTCACGAAGATCCGAAAGAAGCGGACGTTTACTAGATCCACGGGTCTCAACGGCACGCGATAACTGAGAAAGTGCAATTACAGGAACGTTCAACTCTTTTGCCAAAGCCTTTAAGTTTCGAGAAATTGTAGAGATTTCCTGCTCACGGTTTCCTCCTCCTTTTCCGCTTCCCCCTGCGGTCATCAACTGCAAGTAGTCAATAATAATTAACTTGATTCCGTGCTGTGAAGCCAAACGACGACATTTTGCACGTAAATCGAATATCGAAAGCGAAGGTGTATCATCAATAAATAATGGCGCTTTTTCTAAGTTTTTCACTTTAGTACTTAGCTGTTCCCATTCGTGCTTTTCTAATTTACCAGTTCTTAGTTTTTCTGAAGACAATCCCGTTTCAGAAGAAATAAGCCTCGTAATCAACTGAACCGACGCCATCTCCAGAGAGAAAATTGCAACTGCATGTCCGAACTGAATACTTACGTTTCTCGCCATCGAAAGAACGAAAGCCGTTTTACCCATCCCGGGACGAGCCGCAATAATAATTAAATCGGAAGGCTGCCATCCAGAAGTAACTTCATCCAACTTCTCAAATCCAGTTGCAACACCACTCAACCCTTCTTTACCAGCGATTTCTTCAATACGTTTTTTCGCTTGAAGAACCAAACTCTGAGCTGTTTCAGAACTACGTTTAATATTTCCTTGAGTTACCTCATATAATTTAGATTCGGCTTTATCCAGCAAATCGAATACGTCTGTAGTTTCATCATACGATTCTTCGATAATTTCAGATGAAATACGAATTAAACTTCTTTGAATAAATTTTTGAAGAATAATACGCGAGTGAAATTCAATGTGGGCAGAAGAAGCAATTTTTTGAGTAAGCTGAATCAGATAAAAATCACCTCCAGCCAAATCCAACTTTCCATTTTTCTTCAACTGAGTCGAAACCGTTAAAATATCAATTGGCTGCGTTTCGGTAAAAAGTTGTAGAATCGCTTCAAAAATATGTTTGTGCGCGTCTTTGTAAAAAGCATCAGGCTGTAAAATATCAATTACATCATCGACCCCTTTTTTATCAATCATCATCGCACCAAGAACAGCCTCTTCTAAGTCTATAACTTGAGGAGGAAGCTTACCTTTTTCTAGATTGATAATTGTGGTTTTGTCGACCTTAACGGGGTTTACATTTTTGAAATTTTCCATATAGCGAAAGTAGCAAAATTTAAAAAAAATCTGCTATCGAGTTATAACTAATAATTGTTTATAAATAATATCGATTTGTTCATAACCAAAAAAAAATCCGAAACCGCAGGGCTTCGGATTTTTAATCATTAAATATGAATTTACTCTTTAAACTCGCCCATATTACTGTATTTGTCCATTCTCTGGGCAATTAAATCGGCTGTTGATAAGTCTTTCAATTCGTTATATCCTTTTGTAATATATTCCGCCACTGTTTTAAAAGTAGTTTCTCTGTCATAATGCGCTCCGCCTAGTGGTTCTGGAATTACATCATCAACAAGTTTTTGTTTTTTCATATCAGAAGAAGTCAGTTTTAATGCTTCTGCTGCACGCTCTTTGTACTCCCAGCTTTTCCATAAAATAGAAGAGCAAGATTCTGGAGAAATTACAGAATACCAAGTGTTTTCTAACATATAAACACGATCTCCAACACCAATTCCTAAAGCTCCACCTGAAGCCCCTTCACCAACTATTATAGTGATGATTGGCACTTGAAGACGAACCATTTCGAAAATATTTCTAGCGATAGCCTCTCCTTGTCCTCTTTCTTCAGCTTCAAGTCCTGGGTATGCACCCGGAGTATCTACTAAAGTAAGAACTGGAATTCCGAATTTTTCTGCCATTTTCATCAAACGCAAAGCTTTACGGTACCCTTCTGGATTAGCCATACCAAAATTACGGTATTGACGTGTTTTAGTATTAAAACCTTTTTGCTGACCAATGATCATAAACGATTGTCCGTTTATTTTACCAAGACCACCAACCATTGCTTTATCATCTTTAAAACCTCTGTCTCCGTGAAGTTCTAAGAAAGTATCTCCACAGATTGCTCTAATGTAATCTAAAGTATAAGGTCTATTTGGATGTCTTGACAATTGTACTCTCTGCCAAGCCGTAAGGTTTTTATATATTTCTTTTTTAGTCTCTACTAATTTTTTGTTGATTTCCTTGCACGTCGGCGTTACGTCAACGTCAGATTCTTTTCCAATAATAACGCACTTTTCTAACTGTTCTTCAAGTTCTTTAATTGGAAGCTCAAAATCTAAATATTCCATGGATTTTTGAATTTTGTTTGTAAATCGAACCGCAAATATAAAAATATTATATCATTGGCGAAGTTAATTGTTATTTAAAGTATAAAAATGCAATTTAAAAATAAGTAAACTATTACAAGTTTTCTTTCTTGTTCTGATAATGTTTAAAAACACCGTTTAGAATAACTGTTATGATGATTATGACAGCTCCGATGTAAAATTCGATACTCATTTTTTCTTTTCCTCCCAAGATAAAATAAGCCAAAACTATCCCATAAACTGGCTCCAAATTAGTCGTTAACATTACGGTATAAGGCGTTAATCGCTGCATTACTTTTACCGAAGCGGTAAAGGCGTAAGCCGTACAAATTGAGGCCAAAATCAATAATAAGACCCAATTATTTAAAGACATTTGGAAAAAATCTGCTGTAAATTTTCCTTGAAATAAAAAATAAATAGTAATAAAGAAAACGCCCGCTCCAAATTCATAAAATGTAATTACCGAAGGTTCGTGATCTGAAATTAATTTACCATTCATTAAGGTAAATAAAACTCCTAAAATGATGGCAGCCAAAGCGTAATAAACTCCCGTAAGATATTTTATTTCAACTTGAAGTATCAATCCTAAACCAGCAATAATTATGAGTCCAAAAAAGACCTCATACCAAAGCACTTTTCTTCCATAAAATAAGGGTTCTAATAAAGAGGCGAAAAAAGCTCCTAACGAAAATATGGAAAGTGTGATTGAAACATTGGAAACATGAATTGCTTTAAAAAAGAAAATCCAGTGCAATGCTATCAATAATCCAACAAAAATCAATTTAAAAAATTCTTTCACAGGAACCTTAAAAGAATGTTTTTTAAATGCAATAAATCCGCCAAGAAAAATCATGGCAATCAACATTCTGTACCAAACCAGATTATCGGCATCAATTGTAATTAAAGCGCCTAGAATGGCTGTAAAACCCCAGATAAAAACAATTAAGTGTAGATTTAAATAACTTTTTAAATTATCGTTTCGCATTACGTAATAAGTAAACTGCTAAAATTCCGAAAACAATATTTGGGAACCAAACAGCTAATAAAGGTGAGAATGTAGATTTTTCGGCAAGTGTACCAAATATTTTATCAAAGAACACAAATGAAAACGCGATTGCAATTCCAATAGCAAGGTTCATTCCCATTCCGCCACGGCGCTTCATAGAAGAAACTGAAACCGCAATAATCGTCAAAATAAATGCTGAAACAGGAATACTGTATTTTTTATAAAGAACAACCAAATAGGTATTGATGTTTCCGGAACCTCTTTTTCTTTCTTTTTCAATAAAGTCGATCAGTTTACCCAGAGTTAGCGTTTCGGCAATATAAACTACTGGAGTTAAATCGGCCAATTCAAATTTGAAGGCAACATTTTTTTCTGGAGATTTTTCAATTACGTCATTTAGTTCTCCTACTGTTCTTTTAGTATAATCATATAAAACGTAAATCTTTTTTTTAGGATCCCATTTTATACGGCTTGCAGTAATTTTATAAGTCAATTTTTCTTTTTCAAAATGTTCCAAAGAAAAATTGAAAGCGGTTTTTGATTCTTCGTTAAAACTGTTTACAAAAATAAAATCATGATCGTTAATTTGTCTAAAAACATTGGTGTTTTCACCACGCATGAGTTCCTTTCCATTTCCTTTCAGATAGGTATATCTAAAATTGTTATAGCCTTCACTCGCAGCGGGAACGATAAAAAATCCCATTAGCAAAACAAAAATCGAAACGATAGTTGCACCTATAATATAAGGACGCAAAAAACGTGTAAATGAAATTCCAGAACTTAAAATCGCAATAATTTCTGTATTGTTGGCCAACTTTGAAGTAAACCAAATTACCGATAAAAACAAGAATATCGGAAACAGCGAATTAATAAAATAAATTGTAAAATTATAATAATAGAAGGCAATATCTCCAAACGGAATCTTGTTTTCAAGCATTTTATTTACCTTTTCAGAAACATCAATTACGATTCCGATGGGTGCAAATAAAAGAAGCATCACAGAAAATGTCCCGAGGTACCTTTTTAAGATGTATTTATCTATTATTGAAAGCATATAGTTTTATTGTTTCAAGTTTTTTTAGTTTCAGGTTTCAAGTTGTTGGATTTCGTCCTATAGAGAACCTGAAACCTGAAACTTGAAACTTTAAATTCTTAAAGACGCTGACTCATATTTTTAACCATCATTTCTTTCCATGGTCTAAAATCTCCGGCTAAGATATGTTTTCTTGCCTCACGAACCAACCACATATAGAAACCAAGATTATGAATAGTAGCAATTTGCTTTCCTAAATATTCGTTGGCCGCAAACAGGTGACGCAAATAGGCTTTTGTATATTCTGTATCCACAAAAGTATGTCCCATTTCATCAATTGGAGAAAAATCTGCTTCCCATTTTTTATTTTTGATATTGATTGTCCCGTTTGCTGTAAATAACATTCCGTTTCTTGCATTACGAGTTGGCATAACGCAATCGAACATATCAATTCCTAACGCAATATTTTCTAAAATATTAATTGGAGTTCCAACACCCATTAAATAACGAGGTTTATCTTCAGGAAGAATTTCGCAGACAACTTCCGTCATAGCATACATTTCTTCCGCTGGCTCCCCAACAGAAAGTCCGCCGATTGCATTTCCTTGTTGTCCTGCATTAGCAATATATTCTGCCGACTGGCGTCGAAGATCTTTATAAGTACTTCCTTGAACAATCGGGAAAAATGTTTGTTCGTAACCGTATTTATAAGGTACTTTTTCTAAATGATTGATACATCTGTCCAACCAACGATGCGTCATATGCATGGAACGCTGAGCGTATCTGTAATCACAAGGATAAGGCGTACATTCATCAAATGCCATAATAATATCAGCACCAATTGTACGCTGAATTTCCATTACATTTTCTGGCGTAAAAAAATGGTAAGAACCGTCAATGTGCGATTTAAATTTTACCCCTTCTTCTTTAATTTTTCTGTTTGAAGAAAGAGAATATACTTGATATCCTCCAGAATCAGTCAAAATATTACGGTCCCAGTTCATGAATTTATGCAATCCGCCCGCTTTCTCTAAAATTTCTGTCTGCGGACGCAAATACAAATGATAGGTATTTCCAAGAATAATATCCGGATTAATATCGTCTTTCAATTCACGCTGATGCACTCCTTTTACAGAAGCAACAGTACCAACTGGCATAAAAATAGGAGTTTCTATAACTCCGTGATCTGTAGTAATACTACCCGCTCTTGCTTTTGACTGCGGATCTTTTTGTAATAAATCAAACTTCATAAATTCGTTTTTCAGTCGGCAAAGATAGTTTAATTTAAAGAATTAGATAATTTAGGAATTAGAAAATTAGATAATGATTAACAAACTTAAATCTAAAACCTAGGTTTGGAATTTGGAATTTATTTTTTGGAATTTATTTTTTTCGGTGTTCCCTATCCCGACAGCTATTGAGAGACTATCCGATAAATTCCAGATTAACAAAAAATATCACTAAAAAGCCTTATTTTTTTTTAAATCGGGAGATATTGCTTCTATCCCTAACGCAGAATAAATTTAACTTCATGTCTGGACATAATGAAAATGTAAAAATTACAATTTCTGTTCTTTAATATATAACATCAACAAATATTGATTTTCTAATTTTAATACTATAAAACTACATTAAAAATTTAAAGTCTTAGAAATCATGATAAATTCAGAAGAAAAATTAGACCAGATCAAGGATGATCAAATTGAAAGAAATCTTGAAAACATGGATTATCCAGCAAACGAAGATATTTATAATCAGGACAACAAACTCGAAGACCTAAATCCTGAAGAAATTTCGGGAGAGCGCATCATCAATCAGGACAATCACGAATGGAAACAAAATAGCGACAAAATCGGAAATGATTTAGATATTCCAGGGGCTGAACTAGACGACGAACAGGAAGATATTGGTTCAGAAGACGAAGAAAACAATTACTACAGTGAAGGCGACACAGAGTAAATTGTAAAAAATAAAATCTTGCAATATGCAAGATTTTTTTATACCGCTAAACAAAATTGTAAAAAACACACTTATAAAAAGTTAGAAAGCAAAACTGCCGTGATATTTTTTTACATAATGTAAAAAAAACAGTAAAATTTAACAATTGCTGTAAAACTAAAGCAAAAAATCATTTGCCTGCCCACAAAATAACGTTTACTTTTGCTTCAGTTTAACTTTTACATATAAAATGAAGCCTAACACACAACAATTAAGCGATTTAACGATCCAAGTAAGAAGAGATATTCTTAGAATGGTACATGCTGTAAACTCTGGACACCCAGGTGGTTCATTAGGTTGTACTGAATTTTTGGTAACATTATATCAAAACATAATGGACCGCAAAGAAGGTTTTGATATGGACGGAATTGGAGAAGATTTATTTTTCCTTTCAAACGGACACATTTCACCAGTCTTTTATAGCGTTCTAGCACGCAGTGGTTATTTTCCAGTTTCAGAATTAGCAACTTTCAGATTATTAGATTCTCGCTTACAAGGACACCCAACAACTCACGAAGGTTTACCTGGAGTTCGTATTGCATCTGGTTCATTAGGACAAGGTTTATCTGTAGCTTTGGGAGCTGCTCAAGCTAAAAAATTAAACAAAGACAATCATATCGTATATAGTTTACACGGAGACGGAGAATTGCAAGAAGGTCAGAACTGGGAAGCGATTATGTACGCTTCTGCTAAGAAAGTAGACAACATTATTGCAACAATCGACCTTAATGGTAAACAAATTGATGGAACAACTGATGAAGTTCTGCCAATGGGAAGTATTCGCGCTAAATTTGAAGCTTTTGACTGGGATGTTTTAGAAATCAAAGAAGGAAACAGCATTGATGCTATCATCGCTGGTTTAACTGATGCTAAATCAAGAACAGGAAAAGGAAAACCAGTTTGCATTTTATTACATACAGAAATGGGTAATGGTGTAGATTTCATGATGCACACTCATGCTTGGCATGGTAAAGCACCAAACAATGATCAATTGGCTAGTGCTTTAGGTCAAAACATTTCAACTTTAGCGGATTATTAAAAAAAGCTTTAAGCAGTAATCAATAAGCTTTATGCCTATTGCCTATAGCCTATCGCGTATAGCAAAAACAAAATGAAAAAATACGAAAATACAGGAAGTAAAGATACTCGTTCTGGTTTTGGAGCGGGAATGACTGAACTAGGTCAAAAAAATGAAAATGTTGTTGCATTATGTGCTGACTTAATTGGATCATTAAAATTTGATGATTTCAAGAAAAATCACCCAGAGCGTTTTTTCCAAATCGGAATCGCTGAAGCGAACATGATCGGAATCGCTGCAGGTTTAACAATTGGTGGAAAAATTCCTTTTACTGGAACTTTCGCGAACTTTTCTACAGGAAGAGTTTACGATCAAATACGTCAATCTGTTGCTTACTCAGATAAAAATGTAAAAATCTGTGCTTCTCACGCTGGTTTAACTTTAGGAGAAGATGGAGCAACTCACCAAATTTTAGAAGATATTGGTTTAATGAAAATGTTGCCTGGAATGACTGTAATCAATACTTGCGATTACAACCAAACTAAAGCTGCAACTTTAGCATTAGCAGATCACCATGGCCCAGCGTATTTACGTTTCGGACGTCCAGTTGTACCTAACTTTACTCCTGCTGATGAGCCTTTCGTAATTGGAAAAGCAATTTTATTAAACGAAGGAACTGATGTTACAATCATTGCTACCGGACACTTAGTTTGGGAAGCTCTTATTGCTGCTGAAGCTCTTGAAGCGAAGGGAATTTCTGCTGAAGTAATCAACATCCATACAATTAAGCCTCTTGATGAAGAAGCTATTTTAAAATCTGTTGCTAAAACTAAATGTGTAGTTACTGCTGAAGAGCACAACTACCTTGGAGGTCTTGGAGAAAGTGTTTCTGGAGTATTAGCTTTAAACAATCCAACTCCACAAGAATTTGTAGCTGTTAAAGATAGTTTTGGAGAATCTGGAACTCCAGAGCAATTAATGGAAAAATACAAATTAAACAATCAAGCAATTGTTGAAGCTGTAGAAAGAGTTATCAAAAGAAAATAATTATTAGATTTTCTGAACATAAAAAAACCTCGGAATTTGCATTCCGAGGTTTTTTTTATACTAAAATATTCCGTTTTTAATACCACGAAAGCTGAACTTCGTGCCATGGCCCATTTCCAACATAAATTTTAAATGGTCCAGAGACATTAAAATTAGTATACCAAGCCGCTGGTGCAGTTGGCGAAGGAAGATTTGCTGGATTCCATGTCGCAATCAATGATGTTTGAGTAGCTGAAGTTGTCATCTGAAATAATGAAAATTTCCACAACACCGCATTAGAACCACTTAGACTATAAGTATCGATTACCCTAATATTTGAAGCTTCTTTCCATGTGCATCTCCAAGTAGAACATGATCTATATTGCAATGTAGATCTTAAATACATTTTACTAGATTGAATTACATTGTTCAAAACAATTGTTTCATTATAAAGATCTAGGACAAGTCTAATTCTACTTCCTGGAACATTAAAATTTTCCTCTCCCGAAACAAAGGTCTTTATTCTATTTTCATTTGGAATAACATCTCTACCTGTTGTATTTTTCACAGGAGAAGACACGCTTAACAAACTGCCATAAACTTCCAATTTTTCTTTTTCAGCAACAAGTTGTTCAGGAGTTTTGTTAATCTGATTTTTGGAAAGCAAATAAAAAGTACGTTCATTTAACCATAAAACGTTCCCATTAATTTTTACTTTTGATTCTGAATTTAAAACTGACTTTAATGCATCTGAATAGATAATTCTTGATTCAGATAAAACATCTCCTTCTATACTTGCAGAATCATCTGAAGTATTTAATAATGAAACCAACTTTTTTGAAGAAACCCAATTTTTAAGCTCATCAGAATCTAAGCTAGCGAGATCCGAATATTCTTTAACAAAAAGTTCTTCATTTTTAAATGATAACATCTTACCATCTAAAACTGAAGCTGAATCTCCTACAGCCGAAACTTCTTGATTTACCTGATCTTCGCTACTACATGACAAAGCAGTAAGTACTAAAAACAATGCAATAATTTTTTTCATTTTTGTAAAATTTTAATATTATTCTTTCAAATCTATAACAATAAGAAATAAAATCCTTACGTGATTCCGTAAAAAGAAATAAAACCTTACAATAAACGTATAACAAACTAAAAATCAACACTTAACAGCTAGACATAAATTAAAAAGCCTCGAAATTAATATTTCGAGGCTTCTATTTAACTTCTATAATTTAGTTCTTTTGATAAGGATACGTTTTATCTAAATGAATTCTTAATCTTCCTGGTGCCGTATAATCCTCAGGAACAAATTTTCTAGGATTTGTAATCGACTCCGGCTTTGTAGGATCAGTAAGTTCTCCTGTTGGCCTTCTCGGAATAGCCCACAATTCGCTTTCATCTACATTTGGAGTAGCAGGATTATCCAAAATAGGATCGTAAGGATAATATTTGCTTAATCCTGAAAAAGGAGCATCTGTAGGTTTTGTAAGTTCAAATCTGGTAGTATATCCATCTCCATCATCATCATGATCTAGAAAATCCGGAATACCATCACCATCTGAATCATCTGGATTAGCAGGTGGATTAGGATATGTAGTGGTGTCTCTATAATCGCGAACAAAACCATCACCATTAAGATCTTCCTGATAATCAAATACACCATCTGGATTTTCTAATAAAACACCATTAGAGTAACCATTATTTTCATGATCCATTCTTCTAATATCATAAAGCTTAAAGCTAAAGATTAAAGGCGCATAAGTTGGAATGGTACTTGAAGACGGTGGCGCAGCATAGTATCCTAATCCTGAAGGTATAAATAAAACACCCGCACCAAAATCTTGGTAATTTGGAGTCCCATCACCATTATAAGTCGTTGTTCCAGTTTTAAACAGAGGAAAGGTCTCACTCCATCCCTTTATAACATTACCTACATACATATCAATAACAGTCTTTGGATATATAACCTGATCAAAGAAAGTAGTTGTTAAGTGTTCTGGCTCTGTATCTGTCTTTTCAACACGTTTTAAATATTCTCCTCTATAAGCAGTTAAAACACCATCTGTATTCATTGGAGCAACACCACTACCTTCTCTTAAAATCAAATAATACATTTTATAAGTTATTCCATGTATGTATGGGATTTCTCTTAAAACCAACTTTGGATAAGTAGCACTGTCTAAGTAAGACATTATTGAGGGTTGTGAAGCAGCATCAGTTATGGGCGAAATTGTTACATCCATATTTGCTGTCACCGTAATATAATTTGTCTTTAAATACTCTTCAATATCTGCATTATCAGTATTAAATTGCTCTTGATAATCCCTCAAAGGAACCACTTCTGTTTTATCATCGTCATTTTTATTACAAGAAACGATGGCAAGACCAGCAAGTAACAAAACAAAATAATATTTAAATTTATTCATTATTATCATTTTTTTAGGTGCGCAAGATACAATATTGATTTATTTTTGTAAAGAATTTAACTTGGATTTTAGAAAAATTATGAGAATAGATAAATACTTGTGGTGCGTTCGATATTACAAGACTAGAAACATGGTAACCGAAGCTTGCAAAAAGAATCAGATCACTGTAAATGGGCAAGTTGCAAAACCTTCAAAAGAAGTTTTTCCCACAGACCGAATTACATTTAGAAAAGATCAAATTACACAAATTATAACGGTTTTAGACATTCCGCAAAATCGAGTTGGAGCAAAGCTGGTAGATATTTACCAAAAAAACGAAACTCCTCCAGAAGCTTTTGCACATTTAGAGCTATTAAAATTATCTAAAGAACATTCTAGAAGAACTGGCGCAGGACGTCCAACCAAGAAAGACCGAAGAGACATTGACGATTACGGAGACGATATTTATGATGAAGAAGAAGAAATAGAATAAATTTTCAAACTTCAATCTCCAAATTCCCAAAAAGTGATCAAATTTCAAACAATCAAAACAAACTTTCCTTAAGGATTGAAATTTGGATTTTCTATATTGGATTTTAAATTAATTATCTTAGCAAAAAAAATACACTATGAGCAGCAATATAATCTTGACCAATCAAGAAATCGAACATAAAATAAAACGTATCGCTTACCAAATTTACGAGACTTTTGTAGACGAAGAAGAAGTTGTTATTGCCGGAATTGCTTCTAACGGATTTCTTTTTGCCGAAAAAATCGCTTCGGCGCTTAGCAATATTTCAACCTTAAAAGTTTCGATCTGCGAAGTCAAAATAAACAAACAAAATCCGCAACAAGCCATACAAACTTCATTAAGCCCTGAAGAATACAAAAACAAAGGCTTAGTTCTAGTTGATGATGTATTGAACTCTGGAACTACATTAATCTATGCTGTTCGTCATTTCTTAGACGTTCCGCTTAAAAAATTCAAAACAGCAGTACTTGTTGACCGAAATCATAAAAAATATCCAGTAAAAGCAGATTTCAAGGGAATTTCGCTTTCCACTTCCTTACTAGAGCATGTTCAAGTTGTTTTCAATTCAGAAAACGGCGACTATGCTTCTTTAAGTTAATATACCTAAAATATCCTGAACCGTTTCTTCGACAGATTTATCATCAACCGAAACCTTATGTTTTGCCTGATTATAGTAAAAACTTCTGTCGAATAAATGTTTCGCGATAAACTCTTTCATTTCTTCCTCATTCATATTGGCAATCAAAGGACGTTTGCTTTTATTATGTACCAATCTATTATATAAGGTGTCAATTGATGCTTTTAAATATACAGATACCACATCGTCTCCTTTTAATAATTCATGATTATTGGCATAACACGGAGTACCCCCTCCTAGACCAATAATATTGTTGTCTGAAGATTGCAGCAATTCGACGAACATTTCATGCTCTAATTTTCGAAAATACACTTCTCCGTGCTTCTCAAAAATCTCATTTATGGATAAATTTACTCTTTCTTCGATACATTTATCTAAATCTAAGAACGGAATATTTGTAATTTTTGACAAATTTTGGGCAATTGTGGACTTTCCGCAGCCCATATAACCTAACAACACAATTTTTTTCATATTAATAAAACCTTATAAACTAAGCATTTGGGAATTTTTCCAAAAAAAAGACAAATTTATGATAAAATAGCTTGGAAACTTCAAAAAAAACTCCTTATATTTGCACCCGCATTCAAGAAATTAAATGACTCGATAGCTCAGTCGGTAGAGCACATCACTTTTAATGATGGGGTCCTGGGTTCGAGCCCCAGTCGGGTCACAAATTTTGTGGTTAACAAATTAAATTTCTTGAAAGCAATGACTCGATAGCTCAGTCGGTAGAGCACATCACTTTTAATGATGGGGTCCTGGGTTCGAGCCCCAGTCGGGTCACAAAAGGTCGGGTAATTTATTTTACTCGACCTTTTTTCTTTTTAGGCCATGTGGAGAAACGGTAGACTCGCCATCTTGAGGGGGTGGTGCTCGTAAGGGCGTGAGGGTTCAAATCCCTCCATGGTCACATTTTTATACTGCTTTAAACTTAAAACGCCTTATTTAAAAAGGCGTTTTTTTATTTGTTTACTTTTTTACACTCCATCTTATCACCACATCTGTATGTAAAAACAAACAGTAATTAATATACTATTTCTCTATAATAGACATCTGGATTTTCTTTTCTATTACTTTTTTTAACCACCCAGTTACCATGTTTATCCATCTTATATAAATAATTGTATTTATCCAAATGCCACGTATTAGACTTATTCTCGATAAATTTTTCTACACGAGTATTTCTTAAACTATCTACATTATACTGCTTATTAAAATATTCTTTTCTCCATGTAGTTACAGTATTATCGAGATTATACTTATAAACTTCCAAAACGCGGTTTTCAGCAACAACTAATGCTCCATCTTTTTGAACTTCTTGCCAACTACTATTATTCACTTTTTTCAATAAGTTCCCCGTTTCATCATATTCCCTAAGACATCCAAAATATACTGTATCAGATTTAATTTTTCTTAAATCATCAATTAACTTATTATCAATCTTATCTTTGAAATAAATAAACTTTTGCACAAATTTTTCTCCAAGTGCTGTCTCTGTTGAGTTTAGTACTAATTCATTATTTTTAAATTGATATAAATGACAATTAGCGTCTACTTTAATAGAATCATTTCCAAGAAGCTGATAACAAGTTTCTTTAATAACTTTTGTGCCACCATACAAAGTATCTCCTTGGAAAACCAACATTTGTGGTCTATCGTAAACTTTACCAATAATTAACGAATCTAAAGAACCATCAAATTTTTCAAGTGAAGAATAGATTTCTTTTTTTGAATTTTGACAACCGGTCAAAACTATTACAATTATTAGATTTTTAAAAAACCTACTCGTTCCCGACTTTAGCATATACAAAATTTACAATATAATAAAACAACTTGATTGCCTTCTCTATTTTGAAAAATCCAAGTTAATTAAGTAGCTAATATAAAACTATTTTTGAGCTGTTCTTATTTTCCCAACTAATCACTAAGTTGATTTTTTTTCAAGAACCTCATCTTTAAAATAATTAAATCTCACCAAAAGACTGCATGTTTATTTACAATCAAGACTTATTGCAACAAAACATATTTCACTACAAAACAAATACTTACCTCTTTAATAAAAATTTATTTCAAAATTCATTAAAAAAAAGGCTTGTTAAGCTAAATAAAGTACTTATATTTGCACCCTCATTGAAGAAATGAAGACTCGATAGCTCAGTCGGTAGAGCACATCACTTTTAATGATGGGGTCCTGGGTTCGAGCCCCAGTCGGGTCACAAAAGGTCAAGTAATTATTTTACTTGGCCTTTTTTCTTTTTAAGGAATACCAAAACTCAAAACAGACCTTTACAAAACCTCCTTTAATTTTCTATTACTATTTCTTCATTTACCAAAAGAAATTTTCTCACAACATAAAAACTTTCTTAAATTCGTTGGGAAATAATTAAATCACTAATCCCAAATTAGTTTTATGAAAAACCTACTATTAGCATCATTTATAATGGTGTCGTGCTCGACTTGGGCGCAATCTGCAACAGGCTATTTTGACAAAGCCATGAAAAAAGCTGAAGCTGGAAATACAAAAGGCGCAATCGCCGATTATACCAAAGCCATCAGCATGAACTCTAAATTTGTCGAAGCTTATCAGAACCGTGGCGTGGCAAAATTCAAGCTAAACGATTTAAAAGGCGCTCAAGCGGACTTTAGCAAAACAATCGAGTTAGACGACATGAATGCAGACGCTTTTACCGGCAGAGCCAATGTCAATTACAAACTGCAAAACTACGAAGGAACAATTGAAGATTGCACAGCTTCTTTAGGTTTAAACCCAAAAGATTATGTTGCCTACAATTTAAGAGGATTGGCCTACAACAAAATTGGTGATAAGAAAAATTGCTGTAAGGATTTTACAAAAGCAATTGAATTAGGAAGCCAAAGCGCCGCAAAAAATAGAGCCACTTTCTGCAAATAATACATAAAGTAAAAAAAATAAGAACAGTCTGTCAAGATTTTAATCTGATAGACTGTTTTGTTTTTTATCAAAGTAATATATTTCTTAAGAAATAAATACCTGATTTTAGGTAAAAAATATATTATGAATACGTAAACCTCTAATTCTCTATCTTTTTAATGTAGTTTTAAGGTCGCATATAAGATTTTATTTTACATTTGTTGACTTAATCGCGAAAAATGATAAACAATATTAAAACTGTTTTCAGTATTAAAGATCTTGAGAACTTATCTGGAATAAAAGCGCATACCATACGCATCTGGGAAAAGAGATACAATATCCTTGAACCTATGCGAACCGATACTAATATTAGATTTTACAATCTTCAAAACCTGCAGAAACTTTTAAACATTACGTTACTGCATGAATACGGCTATAAGATTTCTAAAATTGCAACCTATCCTGAAGAAAAAATACCACAACTGGTACGCGAAATAATTTCGAAGAAAAATTCTCAAAACTACGCCATCACTTCTTTCAAAATGGCGATGATGAACTTTGATCAAGAATTATTCTTCAATACATTCGATTGGCTTATTACTGAAAAAACATTTAAAGAAGTTTTTAAAGAACATTTTTTACCCCTTTTAAAAGAGTTGGGATTATTATGGCAGTCTGAAACGATTACTCCTGCAAATGAACATTTCATGAGTCATTTAATCAAGCAGAAAATATTGATTTACACAGAAAGTCTACAAATTAGAAAACCTATTAAAACCGACCGGATTTTTGTTTTATCACTTCCGCTAAACGAAATTCACCAAATAGGATTATTATACCTGCAATACGAAATCCTTGATAAAGGCTATAAAACTATTTATCTGGGAGAAAGTATGCCAATTGAAAACCTGCAGGATTTAACCAAACATTTTGAGAACATTACGTTTATTTCCTTTATGACTGTTCAACCAGACCGAAGTGTAATTAATCAATATGTAAAATCTATGGGACAGAAATTATTGCAGAAAAACAACGAAATCTGGCTTATGGGTAAAATGGTCGAATACATTGATGAGAAAGTCCTAACAGACAGAATTCGAGTTTTTGATTCGATGGAAGAAACTATTAACATGCTTTAATTTATTTTTGTTTAAGTTTTTCTTATATTTGTTAAACAAATGAGAAAAACTATCCAAATAATAGGCTCAGGCTTCTCTTCTTTAGCAGCCGCATGTTACCTTGCACAACAAGGAAACAAAGTTACTGTCTACGAGAAAAACAGCACCATTGGCGGGCGCGCCAGACAATTTAAAGAAGAGGGTTTTACTTTTGACATGGGACCAAGCTGGTATTGGATGCCAGATGTTTTTGAACGCTTTTTTCAAGACTTCAATAAAAAACCTTCTGATTATTATGAACTGATAAAATTAAATCCGGCCTATCGTGTTTATTTCGGAATGGATGATTTCATCAGCATTTATGATAATCTAGAAGAGATAAAATATACTTTTGAAACTATCGAAAAAGGAAGCGGTCAAAAACTGCAAAGCTTTATTGACCAAGCCAAAAGCAATTATGACATTGCAATCAAAGATTTGGTTTATCGCCCAGGAGTTTCTCCTCTTGAATTAATTACCAAAGAAACTGCATTAAAACTCAATCAGTTTTTTAAAAATGTTAGTACCGATATTCGGAAAAATTTCAAGAATGAAAGATTAATTCAGATTCTCGAATTTCCGGTTTTATTTCTTGGAGCAAAACCATCTAAAACACCTTCCTTTTATAATTTTATGAATTATGCCGATTTCGGTTTAGGAACTTGGCATCCTAAAACTGGAATGTTTGATGTTATTCGAGGAATAGAAAAATTGGCATTAGAACTTGGCGTAACCATTAAAACCAATTCGCCAATTGATAAAATAATTGTTGAAAACAAAATAGCTAAAGGAATTGTAACTAATGGTGAAATTCTTAAGGCCGATGTTGTTTTGAGCGGTGCCGATTATCATCATTCGGAAATTTTACTTGAAAAAGAACACAGAATGTATTCTGAAAAATATTGGGAAAGCAGAGTTTTTGCTCCATCTTCTCTCCTATTTTTTGTTGGTTTCAATAAAAAAATAGAAAACATTTCGCATCACGCTTTATTTTTTGATGTCGATTTCAATCAACATGCTGCAGATATTT
The DNA here is from genome assembly GCF_023272795.1 of Flavobacterium humidisoli. Classification (NCBI taxonomy): domain Bacteria; kingdom Pseudomonadati; phylum Bacteroidota; class Flavobacteriia; order Flavobacteriales; family Flavobacteriaceae; genus Flavobacterium; species Flavobacterium humidisoli. The sequence continues at coordinate 61,672 of NZ_CP096829.1, forward strand.
ACGATAATCCAAAATGGCCTAACGCCCCTTTATTCTACGCCAATTTTCCATCCAAAACAGATGCGACTGCGGCTCCTAACGGAATGGAATCTGGATTTTTCTTAATTCCGCTAGCGCCTGGAATTGAAGATAACGAAGCGTTACGAGAAGAATATTTCGAAAAGATAATCACTCGCTTTGAAGAACTTACGCAGCAAAAAATAAAAAATAACATTATCTTTAAGAGATCATTTTGTAAAAACGACTTTGTAAACGACTATAACGCCTACAAAGGAAATGCTTACGGAATGGCCAATACCCTCTTGCAGACCGCTTTTTTAAGACCAAAATTAAAAAGCAAAAAAGTCAAGAATTTATATTTCACAGGACAATTAACGGTTCCTGGCCCAGGTGTTCCGCCTGCTTTAATTTCAGGAAAACTCGCAGCTGAATTAATTCAAAAATCTTTTAGATCTTAAAAAATGAAATCACTATTCGACGCCGTTTCTTTCAAATGCAGCAAACTGGTAACCAAAAATTACAGTACTTCATTTTCGCTAGCCGTAAAAATGCTTTCACCCAGCATTCGAGATGCCATTTACAGCATTTACGGATTTGTTCGTTTTGCAGACGAAATTGTAGATTCATTTCATGATTATGAAAAAGAATATCTTATTGAAGATTTCGAAAAAGAATATTACAAAGCAATGCAATTGGGCATTAGTTTAAATCCGATTTTGAATTCATTTCAACAGACTGTAAAAGAATATAACATCACCGATGATCTAGTTCAGGCTTTTCTAAAAAGCATGAAGATGGATCTTATAAAATCAAATTACCAAACACAAACCGAATACATAGATTACATTTACGGTTCTGCCGATGTGGTCGGATTAATGTGTTTGAAAGTTTTTGTATCTGGAAAAGATCATAAATACGAACAGCTGAAAAACGAAGCCATGCGTTTAGGCTCTGCTTTTCAGAAAGTCAATTTCCTAAGAGATTTAAAAGACGATAATACGATCTTGAATCGCACTTATTTTCCAGGTGTGAATCTGAATAATTTCAACGAAGATTCGAAAAATGAAATCATAAAAGAAATCGAAGAAGATTTTAGAATTGCCTATCAAGGAATTGTAAAATTACCAATTGAAGCAAAATTTGGGGTTTACACCGCTTATGTTTATTACAAAAAACTACTTCAAAAGCTAAAACACACACCTTACTACGAGATTGGAAATTCGAGAATTCGTGTCTCTAATTATACCAAAGCGGGACTTTTGGCACAGTCATTTGTGACTTATAAATTGAAACTAGTATAGATTAATCATAATTTTTTGTCATTTCGTCGAAAGGAGAATATTAACCGAAACTCTTTTGAGTTAACCTTTTATAAATTAAAGCTAAACTCAAAACCAATAAAACGATAATTTTAAAACCTCAACATTTATAAAATGATTTCTTTTTTAATCTTTTTAGGCGTTTTTCTTTTCATGGAATGTGTTACGTGGCTCACGCATAAATACATAATGCACGGCTTTATGTGGTATTTTCATGCTGATCATCATCAGCCGAAATACGAAAACACCTTTGAGCGCAACGATATTTTCTTTGTCATTTTTGCCACTCCAAGTATTATTTTATTCTACTTTGGCGTTCAAGCCGGATTTAATTATTTGTTTTTCATTGCTTGCGGAATCACACTTTACGGCGTTTGTTATTTTCTAATTCACGATGTCTTGATTCATCAGCGTTTTAAATGGTTTAAAAACACCAAAAACAAATACCTCATCGGATTACGAAAAGCCCATAAAATACACCATAAACACCTCAACAAAGAAAAAGGAGAATGTTTCGGAATGTTGTTCGTGCCATTCAAATATTATAAAATGTAGAATTATTTGGGCGTTTCCTTTCCTCTTTTTTGTGTCTGGCCAAAAATGCCTACCATAAAAGAGCTGCACTTCACCCCTTTAACGCTCAGGTATTTCAAGAAAGAATTGTGATTATGAAATTATACAAAATAGTAACCGTACAGCATATAAATGCAAGTGTAGAAGATTGTTGGGATTTTTTCTCAAGTCCGAAAAACCTACAGACCATTACTCTCGATAATATGAATTTTCAAATTCAGGATTACGACGGCAAGCGCATGTATCAAGGACAAATAATTTCATACACCTTAAGACCTCTTTTCGGAATTAAAACTTCTTGGGTTACCGAAATTACGGCTTGCCAAGAAAACGAGTATTTTGTAGACATTCAGCAATTTGGACCTTATAAACTTTGGCATCACAAACATTTCTTCGAACCAACACCAGACGGAGGAACCAAAATGACCGACATTGTCCATTACGCTCTTCCATACGGAATTCTAGGCCGAATTATGAATAGTTTAGTCGTAAAAAACAAACTCAAAAGTATTTTCGATTACAGATTCAATAAAATCAACGAATTATTTAATTCTAAAAAATAAAAAGCACAAGCCATTAATTCGTGAATTCGTGGCGGAAAATCAACGACAATGACAAAACAACAAGTTACTTTATTCTGGTTTAGACGTGATTTGCGTTTAGAAGACAATACAGGATTATTTCATGCTTTACAATCAGATTTTCCTGTCGTGCCTCTTTTTATTTTCGATGATGATATTTTAGAACATCTTCCAAAAAACGATGCGAGAGTAACTTTTATTTATTATTCATTAGAAAAAATAAACTTAGAATTAAACAAATTTGATTCTTCCATTTTAATCAAAAAAGGAAAAACAAATGCCGTTTGGAAATCGCTTGTTGAAGAATTTGATATTCAAAATGTTTTCTATAATAAAGATTATGAACCATTCGCCATTAAACGCGACAGTTTAATTTCATCTTTATTAAAAGAAAACAATATTCAATCATTGTCTTTTAAAGATCATGTAATCTTTGAAGAAAAAGAAATAACCAAAGCAGACGGACTTCCTTATACCGTTTACACACCTTACAAAAACAAATGGCTGGAGAAATATAATCTTTCTGGATCGGCTCCCGAATATGATTCTACTCCATATCAATCCAACTTTTCGAAAAACAAATTCAAATTTCCAGATTTAGCTGAAATAGGTTTTGAAAGAAGCTCTATACAAGTTCTTCCGCACAACTTAACAAAAATTGCCCATTATAAAGAAACCAGAGATTTTCCAGCTCTGGACAGTACTTCTTATCTTTCGCCGCATTTACGCTTTGGAACAGTAAGCATCCGAAAATTAGTAAATTGGGCTAACCGAAAAAATCAAACTTTTTTGAGCGAGCTAATTTGGAGAGAATTCTTTATTCAGATTCTATTTAGTTTTCCTAATTGCGTTAATCATAATTTCAAGTCCAATTATGACGGAATTCAGTGGCGAAATAACGAAGAGGATTTTAAACGTTGGTGTTCTGGAACAACAGGATATCCTATGGTCGATGCTGGAATGCGACAATTGAACGAAACAGGTTATATGCACAATCGCGTGCGTATGGTTGTAGCTAGTTTTCTTTGCAAACATTTATTGATCAATTGGCAGTGGGGCGAAGCGTATTTCGCAGAAAAACTTTTAGATTTTGAATTGGCCTCAAACGTAGGAAACTGGCAATGGGCAGCAGGAACAGGCTGTGACGCTGCTCCTTATTTCAGAGTTTTTAATCCCGAAATCCAACAAAAGAAATTTGACGAAAAAGGAGAATATATTATAAAATGGATTCCCGAGTTTGCTTTTGGTTACGCAGAACCTATGGTTGATCATGCTTTTGCGAGAGATCGTGCGATTGCAACTTACAAGGCGGGAATTTTGAAATAAGTTTTTTTTTGTTTCAAATTTCAGGTTACAAGTTTCAGGTTTCAAGTTATACACAATCTTGTTATCCCGAGAAACGGGAAATTACATCCTATATAGATATACTATTCTTCAACTTCTCTTTTGATGACAAACTAAACAAAAAAAACTTTGTCAAAGTTTTAAAATTTGACAAAGTTCTATACCTAAAGTTCATCCAACTTGAAACTTGAAACAAAAACTTTAATATTTCAAATAATTGTCAACAACAATTTTAGCTTTCAAATCGAACATTAAATTATATAAACCAAAGAAAGTACGGTTCATGTAAATAAAGTGCTTAGAACCACGATTTCCGTTCATTTTTTTCAGGTTTGTATCTTCTGAGAAACGTTTTCCTAATTCAGCAATGGTGTTAAAGAATTTTTCATCGGCAAAATCGAAAGTTTCGTTTTGAAAAGGTTTTGTAAAAAGAGACAATAAATCATGAAACATTTCGGTGAAATATTCCACTTCTGCAGGCGTGTCATCTTTGCGCAGAATTTCTAATTCGAATAATTTCTCATTGAAAAGCTTTTCATCTGTAATTACATTTTTATTGATCAATTCAAAATACGGAGTGTAAAAATCGTTTGGAATTTGTTTCATACAGCCAAAATCCAAAGCAATTAACTGATTCTGATCATCAACCAAAAAATTTCCCGGATGCGGATCTGCATGCACTTTCCGTAAAACATGAATTTGATACATGTAAAAATCCCAAAGCGCTTGTCCTAACTTATCTCCTGCTTCTTGATCCTTATTTATGGCTGTAAATTCAGAAAGATGAATTCCCGTCATCCAATCCATAGTAATAATTTTCTCTGATGAAAATTCTGGATAGTAGTTCGGAAAAGTGATATTTTCAATTTTACTGCAAGCATCAACAACTTCCTTACTTTGTTTTAATTCTAACAAATAGTTTGTTTCTTCAATCAGCTTATCTTCAACTTCTTTAAAATATTTATCAGAATCTTTTCCTTGAAGATTAAACATTCTAATCGCAATGGGTTTTACCAAAGCTAAATCTGAAGAAATGCTATTGGCAACTCCAGGATATTGAATTTTAACCGCCAGTTTTTTATCGTTTTTCTTTGCCAAATGTACCTGACCAATACTTGCCGCGTTTACAGAATTCGGATTGAACTCATCGAAAATTTCGTAAGGTGTTTTTCCAAAATTGCTTTTGAAAGTTTTTAAAACCAAAGGAGCTGAAAGTGGCGGAACAGAAAACTGTGATAAAGAAAATTTCTCTACATAAGCTTGAGGCAGAAAGTTCTTATCCATACTCAGCATCTGAGCCACCTTTAAGGCGCTTCCTTTTAAGCTTTTTAGTCCATCATAAATATCTTCTGCGTTATTCTCATTTAGCTTATCACGGGTTAAATCTGGGTTTACCATTTTTTCAGCATAATGCTTTACATAGTTTACACCAATTTTAGCACCAGTCTGAACCAATTTTCCCGCTCGTTCAATTTTAGAAGTTGGGATATAATCAATTGTTTTCATTATCTGCTGTGTACTTTTTCTTTAAACAAAAATTTTCCAAAATCAATCAGATGATTCATTGGCGCAACATTCATTAACTCAAATGAAGCGTTAACAGACTTTTCAATAAAAATATCCGTTTTCTCAAAAGCAGGAGATTCATCTTCCATCCAAAATTTAATGGTCATCATTAATTGCAACCAAGAAGATTCTTGAATAGCTTTTTCTTGAAATTTTTGGAATCTTTCTTGCTCTAATCTGTAATCATCTGTCAAAATTGCAGCAACATACTCTTTGAAACTATTTCGAAGTGTTGTTAACTGAACTAAATTTTTGAGTGGGTTTCTATCTATTTTAAGTGATTGCAAAACATAACTTCTGTTGGCTGTCAGGATTTCGAAGAAAGTAAAATAAAAACTCAGCATTTTATTCTTCATATCGTATCCCTGATATTCTTCATTCTTGTGAAGAAGAGTAATCGTGTTTTCAAAAAACAGTCGAAATATTTCTTTTTCTAAACCTTCCAATGTTCCGAAGAAAGCATAAAACTCAGCTTCAGTAAAATCATTTTCTTTGGCAAAATGATAAACCGATTTTGGTTTTTGGCCTTTTTCTAAAACCTCTTCCATATATTTTGAAACGATATCATCTTTGGTAATTACCTTTTTTTTAGTCGCCATTTTATTAAAATTTAGAATTTGCCATAAAGGTAAACATTGTTTAAGTACCTTTACTAATCCTTAAACACTATACACTGTTAAATATATTATAAACTATTATGGCTCAAAATGTTCTATTAACAGGCGGAACTGGTTTCGTCGGTAAATATTTGACAGATGTTCTGATCGAAGCAGGTTTTTCTGTATCCATTTTGAGTCGTTCTAATAGAGAAAACACTCCAAGAGTGACCTATTATAAATGGGACATTAAAAAAAACTACATTGATAAAAATGCGGTTCTAAATGCCGATTATATTATTCATCTTGCTGGTGAAGGAATTGTAGAAAAAAGGTGGACTAAAAGACGTAAAAAAGCCATTATAGAAAGTCGCGTAAGACCTGTTGAAATGATCTATTCTATTTTGGAGATGAACAATAAAAAACTGGAAGCATTTATTTCTGCTTCAGGCATCGGAATTTATGGCGCCCTTACTAGTCATAAAATCTGTACTGAAAACACCCCTCCAGCCGATGATTTCCTTGGCATTACTTGTCAGAAATGGGAAAATGCCGCCGATAAAATTGGTTCTTTAAATATTCGAACAGTCAAAATTAGAACTGGAATTGTGTTTGGTAAAAACGAAGGTTTCTTAAAAAAAATGATTCCCACATTTAAATCTGGCTTTGGTGCTGTTTTGGGTTCTGGCAAGCAATATCTTCCTTGGATTCATATTGAAGATTTGTGCCAGATTTATTTAAAAAGCATTGAAGACACCAAACTCGAAGGTGCCTACAATGCATGTGTAACCGACAATACCACAAACTCCCGATTTTCTAAAACTATGGCTAAACTCTACGATTATAGTATATGGATTCCTAAAGTTCCGGCATTTGTATTAAAAATTCTACTGGGACAAATGAGTGAGGCCATCTTAACAGGACAGCGCGTTTCTTCAGAAAAAATCCAGCAAACAGGTTTCGATTTTCAATTTACAGATTTAGAAAAGACGCTTATTAATTGTATAAAGTAACTCTTATTTCAAAGTCAGCATTGTCTCATCGCTACGAATAATACCGGTAAGTTCTGTATTGGCTGTTTTTGCAATTTTCGATGCTATAGGAGTTGGAATATTAATATTAAAATCGGATACTGCGATTGGAAAATCTGAAATTATCTGAATTCCCTCTGGAACTCTTTTAATCAAAGCATTTACAATAATCTCCTTCGATTTTCCGCGTAGATTAAGTTTCCCTTTTATCTGATATTCTTTTTCAACTTCATTAATATCTTTCAAATCAAATTTTTCAATCTTGCCTTTAAACACCGCTTTAGGATAACGATTGCTTTGCATATAATTCTCATTGAAATGCTCTTGCATTAAATCCAATTTGAAACGAAAATCTTTGATGATAACAGTACAAATAAAAGTACTTGTTTTAGGTTCTAAAAGTATAGCAACTTGTCTATTTACAGCTCTCACTTCTTCAAACAAAGGAACAGACGCCTCAAAGTTTATTGTCCCTGTATTAGTAAAAAATTTGTCTTGGGCAATGACTGAAAAGGCCGTAAAAAATAAAAATAATAAAGTAGTTGTTTTCATAATCGTCTGCATTTAAACAATTATGTCATTCAATTTATCTGGACTAAGAGAGAATAAAAATCAGATTCTGATTAATCTGAAAAATCGAACGGCAATACTCAGTGAAAAAAATCCGTAACCCAATAATTATACTTAAAGTTACGGAATTTTTACATGCAAAGTTTTGGAACTTATGCTAAATATTTGTGAATGTTTTTTTGCTATAAAATAGGAATCGTAAAATGCAAAATGTTTATGATCTTCCTTTTATTAAAGTAAAAATCACATTAATAAAAAACAAAAATTGAATTCCTAATAATACAAAAATGGAAATTGCAATTCCATACCCTATTCCTTCATTGAATTTTGCATTTTCCATTATAGCTGAGAAATCCATTGGAAGATCATCTCGCATTAGTTTAGGCAAAATAAAAAGTGCTATTAAACCAACCGTACTTATCAAAACATGAAAAATCGTCATCCAATTTATTAGGCTGAAATTTAATTTCAAAATTGAGAAATAAGTTAAAGCCAACAATCCATAAATTACAGAAATAAGAATCATTAAAAACTTCCATGAAATTATATAATAAGTATCATAGATATTAATATCTACTATTTGATCACCTTTATAAAAGCCATATAGTAGAAGAACTATTATTAATCCTAAAAACACAAAATAAGGTTTGTTCTGTATGTAATTCATTTTCAAAAAAGGCTTTTATCTTTAACCTTGTACTTCTGTACAAATCTCAATTAAAAATCCATTTAAATCTCTAACATAAGCCACAACTTGTCCCCATGGTTTTTCTACTGGTTCTGAGACCATAACCGCTCCAAAAGAAGTTGCTTTCTGTAAAACTTCAGGCACGTTCTCTACTATAAAACCAATTTCTATCGCAAAAGGTTTGTCTTCTAAACTGCTTTCGATAAAGCCATCAGGCAAATTTTTTGAAGCTAATTTTTTTGAAGCAAATGAAAGTGTTGTTTCTCCCGTAATTAATTCGCCATAATCACCATCTGGTGTGACAAATTTTCTCGAAAAACCAAATGCGTTTTCATAAAATGCAATAGATTCTTCGATATTTTCAACGTATAAAATTGTATATCCGAACTTGATCATATTTTCTAATATTTAATGTATATCAAATAAATATAAGAAAATTTAGCTAATTTCTAAAAGAACATTATATTTTTCTAGGCTTGCTAGATCTTCGATAGAATTTATATTGGCTAATTTTTCGTGTTCCTCAACTTCTTTTCGAACTTCAATATGTTTTATTGCTTTTCTAAAACGACGTACTTCTTGCAAATTAGATAGAATCAATCCAGGAACCTGAACGCTTTTTCCTTCTTTATCTTTAGCAACCATTGTAAAATAAGACGAGTTGCAATGTTTAATAACTCCTGTCTGAATATTTTCTGCTTCTACACGAATTCCTACGACCATAGAACTTCTTCCGACATAATTTACAGAAGCTTTCATGGTAACTAATTCTCCAACTTCAATTGGTTTAAGAAAGTTTACCGTATCAACAGAAGCGGTTACACAATAATTTCCACTAAATTTTGATGCTGACGCAAAGGCAATTTGATCTAATAACTGTAAAATATATCCTCCGTGAATTTTCCCACTAAAATTAGTATGCGAAGGCAACATTAATTCTGATATACTAACTTTTGATGATGAAACGGGCTTAAAATCTGTACTCATGTTTTGTTTTTGGTATTTTTTGATTAGTTGTATTCTATATTCTTCTCTTTCTTCTTTCTTCCTTCTTCTTTCTTCTCGCCTCTTTCCTCTCTAATTCAATAATTCATTTTCGTCAGAGTTGATCGCTCTTGCAATAATATTTTCTGGAAGTGCTTTTTTTGCCTTTGCTCCCATTTTTTTTAATCTTTCTACGCTCGAAATTAAGTTCCCTTTTCCGTCAACCAATTTATTCATGGCACTTTCATATTCTGTTTTGGTATCTTTAATTTTATTTCCAATTCGGACTAAATCAGATACAAAACCTTCAAACTTATCATACAGAGCTCCGGCTTGTCTAGCAATTTCTAAAGCATTTTCCTGCTGTTTTTGATTGGTCCACATACTGTCAATCGTTCTTAAAGTGGCTAAAAGCGTACTTGGCGTTACAATGACAATATTTCTGTCAAATGCTTTTGTGTACAAAGAAGGATCTTCGTTTAAAGCAATCGCAAAAGCCGGTTCCATCGGAATAAAAAGCAGTACAAAATCTGGGCTTTCCATTTGGTATAAATCATGATAATTTTTACTTCCAAGCTGCTCAACGTGTCTTTTTATGGAAATCACATGTTCTTTAAGGAATTCTATTTTTAAAAGTTCCGATTCTTCGTTTACCCATTTTTCATAAGCAGCAAGCGATACTTTAGAATCGACAATCATTTTTTTACCGTCTGGCAGGTTAATTACCACATCTGGCAGAACACGGTTTCCTTCGCTGTTAGTAAAACTTTGCTGTACTTCGTATTCTCTTCCTTTTTCTAATCCCGATTTTTCCAGAACACGTTCTAGAACCAATTCGCCCCAATTTCCTTGCATTTTACTGTCGCCTTTTAATGCTTTAGTAAGATTTAGGGTTTCTTTGCTCATTTGTGCGTTCATTTCACTTAAGCCAATAATCTGTTGACGAAGTGCCGCATGATAATCAATACTTTCTTTATGGGTTTGTTCTACCTTTTGCTCAAAAACTAGAATCTTATCCTGCAAAGGCGTCAGGATATTTTTCATGTTCACGGTATTTTGCTCGGTAAACTTAGCCGATTTTTCTTCTAGAATTTTGTTGGCAAGGTTTTCAAATTCTTTGGTAAATTTTTCTTGAAGTTCGTTGATTTCACTTTTTTGCTCTTTATGGCGTTCCCATAAATTTTCAAAATCTACTTCTTTTTTAGAAAGCTGAATGGCCAAACTATCTTTTTCTGTTCGAATGTTTTCTTTCTCAGTAATACTCAGCTGCAATTGTTTCTGCAAATTATTTTTTTCGTTTTCAAACTGCTCTTTCTGCATTTGCAATTGACCGTTTATGGCATTTAATCTTTCCTCAGAAATAGCTTTTTCTGACTGAAATTTTGATGCAGATAGCATCCTGCCTACGTATATGCCTATAAAAAGCGCAACAACAAATCCTAATAAAAACGGTATATAATCGGTCATAACTAAGTCTATTTTACGTAAAAGTACGCAATAATACGTAGTGCTTAGTTTTTAAAATAGAAATTTCACTAATTCATTCCCAATCCAAACTAAACCAACATTTTATTTTAAAAAAAATTACCCCCTCAACGCAACCTTTTTTTGAAACCTCTATCTACTAAAATATAAACCTATTAAAATAATTATGAAAAAATTAATGCTTGGCTTATTTGTAGCCTTCGGATTCAGCGCCTGTTCTCTCAATGACGGAAATAACTATGTAGATTGCGGTACAAATGCAGTTGTAAATTTTACTGGTTTTCCTTTCTCTTGTAATTATAGTGAAAAAACATTGCAAAATAATCCAGCAGCAATTGTTATTGGATCTCAAGAAAAAATGAATGAATATTTTACAAAACATGCGAACAACTGCCCCGTTGCAAGTGACCCTAATATTGATTTTACAAAAGAATATTTAGTTGGAATTTTTGCTGGTGCTAAACCTACAAGCGGTTACGAAATTGTAATTAGTTCTATTGTAGAAAACAATTGCGAAATCGTTGTGAACTATTACGAAAGAACTCCTGCGGTAGGCGAAAACGTAACTCAAGCTCCTACATACCCAACTGATTTTGTTTTGATTCCGAAAACAACAAAAGGAATGATCTTCAATAAAACAACAGAAAATGCAGATAATATTATTATTGGAAGTTTCAACAACCAATGTTTAAGCTCTGACTGTCAAAAATTCTATCAAATTAACGATTACAACACTTTAAAATTCTTAAATGTTGGAGCAAAACAATATGATTTTGGACAATACAGATATACTCCAACAATTAAAAGAGGTGAATATACTTTATTATTAAAAGATGTTCCTGCAGAAATTTTAGCTTTAAAAGGACAAACTAAAACATACGGTACTCCAGACGCTGGAGATCAAGGCGGAATTTATTTTGAACTGCGTCAAGGAGCAAGCGTTACTAAGGTTTATATTGACAACAACGACACCTCAGACCAAAGTGCCGAAATAAAAATTTTCAAAAAAACGATTCAAGAAAAAATTACAAGCTTAAAATAATTCAATCATGAAGAAACTCTTTTTATCTTTTATTGTCTGTTTTCTTTTTACATCAATGATTTCTGTAAATGCTTCTAGAGAAGAAGCGGCAGGATCAATAATAAATACTTGGATTTGGGAAAAATCTATAGGAGGCTCTAATAATCCTTATGTAGCGACGCCAAAACCAATTGGGTTTAACAAAAAAATCATCTTTACTCAAGATGGAAGGGTTATTACTTATAAAGACAATGTGGAGATAAGAAACAGCACTTATCTGATAGAAAAAGGAAAAGGATATTTTGACCAATCGGAACATGATCTAATTACGTTTGAAGGCAAAACTTACGTAATAGAAAACCTTGACAATCAAAACCTAACAATTGTAAGCAACAGTCAAGACGGTACTCGAACTATTTTTAAAAGATAGTTTTGTAAGCTATTTAAAACTATTTTTGCAAAATCAAATTTGAACCATTTCTTGAAAGACGAGTTAGAAAAATATATCAAACTGTGCATGAAAAATGACAGGGAGGGACAACTGAAAATTTATCAGTTGTTCTCTCCTGTTTTGTATGGTATATGTTTGAAATATATGAAGAACGAGGATGACGCTAAAGATGTTTTTCAGGAAGCCTTTGTAATTGCGTTTCAGAAAATAAGCCAATATAAATTTGAAGGAAGTTTTGAAGGCTGGCTGAAACGGATTTTTATAAACAAGCTTATCGAGACTTTAAACAAAAAGAAAAAAGAGAGTTTCTTTTTAGATGTTTTTGATCCCGATACCGATTTTGTTGAAGAAGAGGAACTAGAAGCTATTCCGATAGAACAGGAAAAACTGCTGGAGTACATTCGGGATTTACCAGATCAATATCGGACGGTTTTTAACTTGTATGTATTTGAAAAAATGAAACACAGAGAAATCGCCGAACTCTTAAAAATCTCCGAAGGGACATCAAAATCAAATTTAAATCGCGCCAAGCATATATTACAAAAGCGAATTTTGAGCATAAAAAATTTTAAAACAGCATGAAGAAGCACAAAATAGAAGATATTTTTTCATCAATGGAAGACTTTTCGAGTGTTCCGCCTCCAGAGTTATGGAGTCAGATTGAAGAAAAACTAGACAAACCTAAAAAGAAGAAGAGAGTTGTTCTTTGGTGGTCGGCTGCTGCATGCTTATTATTAGGGTTGCTTCTGCCTTCAATATTACATTTTACTGCTTCGCCTGAAAATATAAAAATCAACAATGGCGGTTTAGAAAACAGCAATAATAGTGTTGTTTTGGATAAAAAAACAAACGATAATTCTAACAACAGAAATTTAGATCAAAATAAAAATATTGGCAAAACAGCAGATTCTTTAAATCACAATTCGACAAGAAAAAATCAGTTCAGTACAGAATCAGGAATCCCAGTTCAAGAAACTTCTGTAGCGGAAACAAATTCTAAAAACGGAACCAATAAAAAAGATTCTAAATATAGCACACCAACTCCTGCCAATGTTCCAAATCAATCTGTTGCGTTTCAGAATTATAGTTCATCAGAAGACAAATCAATCGCAAAATCTTCTTCTAAATCTATTTTAGGAAACAATAATTCGAAAGCTTCAAATAAAGGAATTACTGAGGAAAGAATCGCATTTGGAAAACAAACTAAATTTAACTCAGCACCTAAAAAACAGCTTTCCAATTCTATTTTTGATGAACAGCTGACTGTTAAAAACAATAAGAATCTTGCTTTCAATAGTGTAAACTCGTCTGTAAACAAAAGTTCTTCGGCGAATAAGAATGTTTACAATTCGAATGCTTCAATTGCAGGAAAAAATGAAAACATCCGCACAGATAAAGCAGTTATTATAAAAGATGATTTAAAGCTTAATAATAGTTTAAGCAAAACAGATTCTGTACAGCTTGCTGAACTTCAGAATTTGGAAAAAGGAATCTTAGCTCCCGAAAAGCAAAAAGAAGAAAAAGAGAAAAAAAACAATTTGATTAATAAAGAAGAAAGATGGGCCGTTGCCGTTTTTGCAGGTGTAGCAAGTTCTGAAAATACTAAGAACGAAAAAACATTAGGGAACGTAAACGATTCTAAACAGTCTAATTCTTATGGTGTAAAAACAAAATACAGCATTAACAAAAAATGGGCTGTTGGTTCTGGATTAAAAATTAGCGAATTAGGACAAAGTGTTGCCAATGTATCGTATCTAACTGCCAAAAGCAATGCTTTTTTTGCTCCTGATAGTTATCCGGTTGCTTCGTCTAACGCACCAGCTCAAGATTATCTTTTGATTTCAAATAGTACAAAAGAAGCTCTAAAAAGTGAAAACGTGCAAACAGGTAAATTAGATCAAAATTTAAGATATATTGAGATGCCACTTGAGGTTTCTTATTCTATTTTTAATAAAAATAAAGCCAGCATTAATTTAAATACAGGAGGTTTTGTGGGTAAATTAATTTCTAATAATGTGAACTTGGATGGGCATTCTATAGGAGAAAACATGAATGCGAACGATTATGTTTACGGCTCTACTTTAAGCAGTACGGTTCAATATCGCGTGTACAAAAAAACCAATGTTTTTGTTGAACCTGCTATGAATTATTATATCAATCCGTTAAACAGCCAGTCTTTCAACCAATTCCAATGGGGATTAAATTTTGGTCTGAATGTTTCTTTCTAAAGTAAATTTACAGTAATTTTCAAGAATACTTGAGAATTGAATTTTATGGATTTTACTGCCGCTTCACCAGATTTATTATTAAGCAAAGAAACTGTTTTTGACAAAGCTGCATTACAGCCAACTTCTTTGCAAAAAGAACTTGAAAGCGAAGAATATAGTGCTTATCGTTTCGTGCTGAATAATAAAAACATTTGCTACAGAGAAGCTAAAATTACCCCAACCAAAACAGGACAGTTTGTTACTTTATGGAAACGAAATCAATCTGGAATCATCGAACCTTTCGACGATTCAGATGCTATTGATTTTGTAATTGTCAATGTTAGAAAAGATCAAAATTGGGGACAATTTATTTTTCCGAAGAAAACGCTACTTGAAAAAGGTGTTTTTTCTACCCAAAATAAAGAAGGAATTAGAGCTACAAGAGTTTACCCGCCTTGGGATGAAACCACGAGTAAACAAGCACAGAAAACTCAGAAATGGCAGTTAGATTATTTCTATCTCTTTACCAATCAAGATAAAATCGATTTAAACGAAATCAGAAAAATATTTGCATAAAAAAGGCAGTCTTAAAAAGACTGCCTTCTGTTTCTATTAAAATTGCTTATTTCTTGATGATTTTATCTTTAAAAATTACTTTATTATTTTCTGTAACCGTATAAAAATAAACTCCAGAAACTAGATTGCCAACAGCAACTACCGCCGTGCTAACTTCAGATTCGTTTTTAACGCTGATTGGGTTTCCAATTGCGCGGCCATTAAAATCGTATAGTTTAATTTTTAAATCTCTTCCTAAAGTTGTTTTGATATCAAAATTCAAAACATCTGTTGCAGGATTTGGATATGCTTTTACGAAATATTTATTTTTTCCAAAATCAGGTGTAGAAAGCACATCTTTTTTCAATTCGAAACGAGCAATTACTGGTCCGTGATCTGAAGTTGTTGTCGTATAATTTGCAATATCATTTCTTGGATCATAAACTGCAATTGAATTGGCTATATAATCTTCATTCAATTCGTTTGAAATTAAAATATGGTCTAAAAACCCTTGCGAACTCAAGAAGCTATAAGCTCCAGCTTGACTAATATCCCATGTTAAAGCATTATAATTAGTAGTATCATCTACAAATTTCTTATAAGAAGAAGCTATATTTGCATTTCCAA
The DNA here is from genome assembly GCF_023272795.1 of Flavobacterium humidisoli. Lineage (NCBI taxonomy): Bacteria > Pseudomonadati > Bacteroidota > Flavobacteriia > Flavobacteriales > Flavobacteriaceae > Flavobacterium > Flavobacterium humidisoli. Next base: position 77,270 of record NZ_CP096829.1, read on the forward strand.
CCCACGCTTTTACATCATCATTAAAATCCCCAAGAAGAATTAAATTTGCATCTGGATATTCAGCATCTAATGCATCTTTTAGATAATCAATATCATACTTACGCTGATTGTATTTTGAAATATCAGTTCCGCTGTTTGCACGTGCGTGAAGATCAATCAAGTTAATTTCTTTTTTAACTCCGCCAATATTAGCTTCAACCTGAACTAAATAAGGAAGACGTCCTGATGAGAAAAAACTATCATCATTTTCTTGTGGAGTTTCTGTTCCTGGATAGCCTGGTAAAACTACTGTGTTAAAACGAACTTGATCGTATAAATCTTTAAACAATACTTTTGTGCTTTTTACAGTAGTTGTTTGTGTATTATAAATTACTACCAATTTTTGAGGCGGGAAATAGGGATCTAAAGCTTGGAATGAATAAGACCAAGAAGTTGAAATTGTTTTATCAAATGTTTTTCCGTTAACGCTAATTTTTTGAATTAAAGCATCTAGTGCTGGTTCATCCGAAACTTCTTGAACTACATAAACATCCGCATTTAATTTGTTCATTACTTTGGCTACGTTTTCTATTTGTAACGCATCATTTGTTGGTCCAAATTCCTTACCTGATTTATCTCTAACATCAGTTCCAAAAAACTCTAAATTATAAGATACTACATCGTAAGTATCTGCTTTTAATATAGAAGTTCCCGTAAATGAGCCTATTTTCTTGCTTAGAGATGTTCCTGTAACAGTTAAATCACCAGAAATAGTTGGTTCTTTTGTCGTTGGAGCAAATCTCGCGTAAACTGTTTTTCCTGTTAATGCATCTGCAGAAGGAACAACAATGATCGATGAAAATGAAATATTATCTAATGACAATTCGTAAGAAGCAGGAGCTTCAATACTGATATCTCCATAGCCTGCTGCTGCAAAAACAAAAGTTTGACTAGCAGAAACCGAATTTGGACTTACATCTGCAAAATCTAAACGCGGATTAGAATCCACATATTTTGATTCATCAATAATAGCGAAATCATCAAAAGACCACTCTGCAGCATTATCATTTCCACCAGAAGCGGTTTCGTAAACCCAAGCCAAATAGGTGTGATCTGTTTTATAAGCAGATAAATTTATATATTCAGATTTCACATAACTTCCTGTATCTTGTGGAAATCTTCCGTTTATCGGCGTCCATATTGCGGTATTTGGGTCGCTAACTCCATCATAATTGGTTGAAACCATTAATTTTAAAGTTGGCCCATCATAAAATTGACGAGAATAAAAAGATAATAATGGAATTTGGCTAAAACTATCTAGACGTAATCTTGGAGAAATTAACCAATCTTTACTTGGACCGCTATCTGAAAATCCGTTCATAAGTACTGCTCCAGTTCCAGAATTAACATTTCTTGACTGCGTTGTATGCGACCATTGATTTAGAGGTCCAGCCTCATTATATTGTGACCATTTGCTGTTTACAAAAACATTTGGATCGTCAAAATTTTGCACGTAAGGATTAACTCCTAAAGCAGTCAAATTAACTGTTTTAGTTATGCCTCCCGTTGTTTCATGAATTATTGTACCTGTAAAGCTTCCAACAGAAGTTGGGGTGAATTTTACATAAACTGTTGGTGCTGCATTAGAATCAAAATCGGTTGGAACAAAAGTTAAAGATGATGAAAATGTTGCATTATCTTTTGAAACAGTAAAACTTCCTGACGCAGTAACGACTACATTTGCAGTAAGATCTGAAGCCCCTATCTGGTAACTTTTGATTAAAGAATCAAAATTTGGTTCGGTACCACCTAAATTTAATACAGCAACAGATGGAGATATAGCAGGAGGCATAACACTTAAAGTTGTCACATCTAATTTATTAACCAATGCCTGAACATTTCCAACAACATCTTCTGAGATAGAAAAAACAGAATACGCTGTACTTAAAGGCAATCCTGTAAAACTTTTTACATATTCCAGATCAGAATTTGTTACATCAAAAACTCCTGATTGTAAAGCTGCGGCTCCATTTGCGTCCTGCCCTGCTTTTATTTGTGCAACTGTTGGTTCTGCACTACCCGCTGGAAGTAAAACATAGTACGTTTTTCCAACTTCATCTATTTTATTAATAAAATCGAAACTTTCACCTAAAATATTGGCAGCTTTTGGATATCCAGAAACATCTGTTGGAGCATAAATATCTTTTTCGATTTTTATATCATTAATTGCAAAAGATGGACGTGCCCCACTTCCTGAAACTTGTCTTGAAATCCAACGTATTTGCACTACAGGCTGATTATCACATTCTGCAGGTAAAGTAATTTTTCTTAGTTGGGGATTTTGTGGAAGAATTACATTTGTACCAGTTTGGTTTGCAGTATTATTTCGGTATGCAGTACCTAAAAGTGAAATAAAATTCCCCGTAGTCCCAACTCTATATTGCAAAATCACCTCATTAATTCTCGTGTTTGTGGCATCATAGGGATTTCTAATTGTCATAACATTATACACAACTTGTACATTTGTCGTTCCTACACTTGAGAAGGCAAAACCAATTGTTAGATTGACATTATTTGTATTTAAAAATCCTAGTTTTCCAACATAATTATAAAAACCTCCTGAATTAGTATTCGCTCCTTTACCAGTAAGTATAGTATTATAATCTGTAAAAGTTGGAGAAGTTAAGTATTGAGTTATTCCAGGATCATTAGTTCCTAAAGTCCAACCCTGAAATCCAGCAGGAAACTGTGCATTGGTGGCTTGCCATGTATCAAGTTTTTGATTGACAGGCAATGCTTGTGGCGCTGGCATTGTCTGGGCAAAAAGGTCTCCAGAAATGCAACTAAAAAAACATAAAAGAGCCAAAAGGCGCGAAAAGTAAAGTTTTTTCATACGTTAAAGAATAGAGTTTTTAGAGTTCAAATTTATCTTCTTTAAAATTAAGCTAATGTTACAAAACTATAAACTTAATGTTTACTTATTTATTAATATAATTCAATAAAACTTAACACAAACTTAAAGATAATAAAATAAAATCAATAAAAAAGACCTAACACAAAACATTATTCAAAATAAAAGATATATCAAAAACCGTCAAAAACTCCCATCTTTCCTACAAATACAGCCTATTTTAAACAAAAAAAGCAGTAAACTTTCGCTTACTGCATTTTTCAATTGTCCTGTTATTTACTCTAAAAAATAATTAGACTGCTGTATAACCACCATCGGCTATAATATAACTTCCTGTTGTGAAAGAAGATTTTTCAGAACTTAAAAAAGTTACCAATTCGGCAATTTCCTCTGCTGTTCCTAAACGATTCATTGCAGATTTTGCCGCAACGGCCTGCATCATTTCTTTATTCAAATTGTCTTTTAAAAGTGCTGTTTCAATGTAACCTGGCCCAACAGCATTACATCGAATATTTTTTTGCGCATATTCTACTGCTATATTCTTTGTCAATCCGACCACTGCATGTTTAGAAGCAGTGTAGGCCGGACTAAGCGGAGCAGCAACTTGCCCATGGATTGAAGCGATATTAACAATGCTTCCTCCTCCGTTTTTCTCCATTTGTTCTAATTGGTAACGACAGGCATAAAAAACGCCATTTAAATTTAATCCTATAACCTTATCCCAAGCCTCGGGATCATATTCTCCTGTTGGTTTGGCTGGTCCACCCATTCCAGCGTTATTACATGCAATGTCCAAACGGCCGTATTTTGAAACGGTCACCTCAACCATGTGTTTATTGTCAGTTGCACTCGACGAATCTCCTTTTACGAAAAAAGCTTCACCGCCCTTTTCCTTTATAATTTTTACGGTTTCTTCGCCGTGCTCTACATTTATATCAGATACTACTACTTTTGCTCCTTCTCGAGCGTATGCTTCTGCAACTGCGCGTCCAATTCCTGAACCGCCTCCAGATACAAATGCAACTTTGTTTTCTAAAAGTGACATATTCTTAAGATTTAAATTTGTACCTCTAATTTACGAAGATATACACCGATACTCAAGGTTTGAAAAGAGTTTACAATAACATTAACGCAAACCGCTAATCTTATGTTATTTGACATAAAATTGATTAGATTTTACTTAAAATTTTGTATTGTCTTATTCCTCTTCATCCAATTTCATATTACCTCGGTCTTTATGGCTTTCTGGATCTGAATTTGGATATCGGTTAGGTGTGATATCAGAATTTCGGTCTTTATTCTCAACTGTTTTCTTTGCTTCCTCCTCTGTTTCCACTCCACGATTTGCATTTGGATTATCTAGATCTGTTTGATGAATTGCTTTCTTAATATCCTCATTTTCATTTCGGGCGCGATCTACGATTTTTTTATCTCCATCGGCATCGGTAACCAATTCTTTATTCAGTTTTGCATCTTTTAATTCTTTATCGTGCGAAACGTTTTTTCCTTTAGATTCATCAATATCCTTTTGCGTTCCGTTTATTTTTTTCGTTCCTAAATTATTCGTTTCCATAACAATATCATTTTTAGATTTAAATTATAATATTACGAATTCTTGCTCCCAAAAAATTATGACTTAAGATTGCATTTCTTTTATAATTGCCATCTGCTTTTTTATTTATTACCTTTATTAAAAGCAACTTAACAACCTAATCATTATGAATTTCTTCAAAATCAAAACCAGCTGGTCCAATTCCGAATTTATCTTGATCAAACTCTGCATGGCTTCTGCTTACATTTTAATCGGAACTTATTTTCATGATTTTTTCGAAAGCTATTATCCTCTCTTAATTGTCATTTTTACAGTTACGGTAATTTGGTTTGTATATCAATGGCTGAAAAAAATGAAATCTGAAAAACAGTTATAAGATTTAGTCTAAGAAAGAAACTATCTTTGCAAAAAATTAAAAATGCACCGACACTTTATTCTTTTTAAACCTTACGGTTATTTAAGCCAATTTATTTATGAATTAAAAAGAAAGAAAAAGCTTTTGGGCGAATTGCATGATTTCCCCGAAGGAACAATGGCAATTGGAAGATTGGACGAAGATTCTGAAGGTTTGCTTTTATTAACAACCGACGGAATGGTGAGCGAATTGGTCAGAAGCAAAAAAGTCGACAAAGAATATTATGTCCAAGTTGATGGTGTGATTACTCCTGAAGCTATCGAACAATTGCAAAAAGGTGTCGAAATTGGCTTAGATGGCGGAAAATATAAAACAAAACCTTGCACCGCCTTTATCGTCACAGAAATTCCTGATTTTGGACCAAGAGCCAAAAAAATTAGAGACGAACGCCATGGCCCGACTTCTTGGGCTTCTATTACTGTAAATGAAGGAAAGTTTCGTCAGGTTCGAAAAATGACTGCCGCAGTTGGTTTTCCAACGCTTCGTCTCGTTCGCGTTCGAATAGGAAACGTATATTTGCAAAACCTAAAAGCAGGAGAAGTGCTCGAGGTTGATCAATTTGACAATTAGAGAATGTGGCAATTTAATAATTAGATAATTTTAGAAAAACTCATAAATCATAACTTATAATCCATAACTCAAAAAAATGTTAAACGTAGTTCTTGTAGAACCAGAAATACCAAATAATACTGGAAATATCGGCAGATTATGTGTTGGCACAGAAAGCCGTCTTCATTTAATTCACCCTTTCGGATTTGTGATTAATGATAAAAACCTAAAACGTTCAGGATTGGATTATTGGGTTCATCTTCATGTTACCGAATATCAGAACGTAGAAGAATGGATTGCACAAATTCCAAATCATTCTCGTGTATTTTTAATGAGTTCGCATTCTGATAAATCCTATTTAGAAAATGAATTTCAAGATGGAGACTGGCTGGTTTTCGGAAAAGAAAGTGTTGGTTTGAGCAAAGAATTTATGGCAAGATTCGAAAATCATTTAACGATTCCGATGTCACCGCTTATTCGCAGTTTTAATATTGCTAATTCGGTTGCTTTTGTGGTTGGTGAAGCAAAGAGACAAATTGGATTGAAAAAGGTTTAATTGTTTATTTGTTTAATTGAACAAAATAATTTTCCTATGAAAACAGGACTTTTAGCCCTGATGGAAGCGGCATCCTTTTGTGGCGGTGTTCGCCACAAAAGATATAGCGAACAGCAGGATTAGCTCCTCAAAAAACTAACTCACAATAAACTTCCCTTTTTCAGCATCAAAAATAATATGTTCGTCTTTGAACAAATTGCTGAAACTTCCGTCTGAAATTAAATTACAAGGTTGGTCTTGCACTATATTTTCTGGTGTCATCATAATCATTTCGTCGCTTAACTGGATCGCAAGATCAATATCATGTGTCGAAAACAAAATACATTTTTGAGTTTCCTGTGTAAGCTTTTTTAATAATTTGAATAATGAAACTTTATGAAGCAAATCAAGATGAGTTGTTGGTTCGTCCAGAATAATTAATGGCGTATCTTGAGCCAAAGCTCGTGCAATTAAGACTTTTTGCAATTGCCCATCACTGATTTGAAAATGTTTTTTTGAAGCCAAATGTTCGATTTGAGTCAAACTCATTGCTTCATGAACTTTTATAATATCTTCTTCAGATAATTTATCAACCCAATTGGTATAAGGTTGGCGCCCTAAAGCAACCAATTCAAAGACAGACAAATTACTTGGCGGTAATTTTTCGGTCAAAACTAAACTGAGATTTTGTGCCAGTTCTAATGGCTGATAATCTGAAATCTTTTTTTCATTCAAATAAACATTTCCAGACAATGGCTTTTGGATTCCAGTAATCGTTCGAAGTAAAGTCGACTTCCCTATTCCGTTTGCTCCTATTAAAGTAATGAGTTTTCCAGAAGCTAAGTTTAAATTTAAATTTTCAGCAATAGTCGTAACGCCTTTCTTGGATTTGTATCCAATATTTAGGTTAGAAGTCGATAGAATGTTTTTCATTTTTTAAAGGTTCTAAGTTGCTGAGATCCTAAGATTCTAAGTTTTTTTAGATTGAAGAAATCTTTTTAATCTGTGGCAAAAAAATTACTTAAAATTTCTTTTTCTAACTAAAAGCCAAATGACAACCGGCGCGCCAATTATAGACGTGACTGCATTAATTGGAAGCGTTACATCAAAGCCCGGCATTTGAGAAACGATATCACAAAACAACATTATGATAGATCCGAAAAAGAGAGTACTCCAAAATAAAATAGTATGATTACTAGTCTGAAAAGTCAGTTTTGCAATGTGTGGCACTGCTAAGCCCACAAAAGCAATCGGCCCTGCAAATGCTGTAATCGCGCCAGACAAAATACTCGTTGCAAAAATGATGATTAATCGGGCTTGCTTAAAGTTTAATCCCATACTCTTAGCATAATTTTCTCCAAGAAGCAAAGCATTTAAAGGTTTAATGCTTTTGGCGCTTAAAAGCAATCCTATTCCAACGCAAACGGTTAAAATTACAATTGTTGTCCACGAAAGGTTCCCCAGATTTCCCATTGACCAAAAAGTAAATTTCTGAAGCTGTTCTGCAGTACTAAAATAAGTTAAGACACTTACGATTGCGGTTGTAAAACTTCCGAACATTAAACCTACAATCAAGATTGCCATTGTATCTCGTAATCGTTGCGAAACAACTAAAACTAAAAAAAGAACCAACGTGCTTCCTAAAGTAGATGCTAAAACAATTCCGTATTGAGACAATGCTACTACACTTAGAAAAGAAGGCAGAAATCCCGCTCCTAAAATGACAAAAGCCACACCAAGGCTAGCACCAGAACTTAGTCCTAAAACATAAGGTCCTGCAAGTGGATTTCGGAACAAAGTCTGCATCAAAAGTCCGCTTATTGAAAGTCCAGTTCCGACTAAAACTGCCGTAATCGCTTTTGGCAAACGATAATTAATGATAATATATTCCCAAGTTGATTTTGCAGCATGACCACCCGTTAAACTTGCAAAAACATCTTTTAACGGAATTGTAACCGATCCAAAACTAATGCTTGCAAAAAACATTAATAAAAGACCTAAAGCCAAAACGACAAATAAAATGGTATTTCTTTTTTTATTCGCCAATTTAATTCAGTTTTGATGCAAAAGTAAATTCGTAGCTCGCCAATAAATCAGGATGAAAAATCTTAATGTAATCTTTTAGAACCAAATCTGGACGGCTTGGCGCTAATTCGTAATAAACCGTTCCGCCAGTCGCTCCCAATTTACCTTCAAAATTATAAACACTTTTGTTTTTAAAAGCATCAAATTCAGCATAATGCGGATTTGCTTTTTGCAATTCATCTAAACTTTTAAAAGATCCAGAAGCAATCCAAACATTAGCATTTTTTCCTTTGTCCAAAACTTTTTCAAAAGACAAACCTTCGCTTCCAGTTCCTTTTAAATCAGCCCATAAATAATTAGCTTTTGCATCTTTCATAAACTCTGCTACCCAACTATTTCCTTTGGCAACATACCAAACATCTTCGTACATAGAACCGTATAGCACTTTTGAAGTTGCTGGTTTATCGCTAACTAATTTTTTCGCCTGATTGTAGCTTTCTACAATTTTATCAAACAATTCTTTTGCTTTTTCTTCCTTTCCGAATAAAGCGCCATAAAGTTTAATCCATTCTGCTTTTCCTAGTGGAGATTGTTCCATCCAATCACCTTGAATCAAAACATTTAAACCGCTTTTCTTAAGATTATCCAGCATCGGATTATTGTTATCTACACCAAACGTAACAATCAAATCTGGGGACAATTCTATTAATTGTTCGATGTTCAGTTTCTCATTCTGTCCAACGTTTTTTACAGAACCTTTGTCAATTAATGCTCTAGTTTTTTCCGAAGAAATGTAATCTGTATGTGGAAATCCGACCAATTTATTCTCAACTTCTAACATTTCTAAAAAAGGAATATTGGTAGTTGAAGTTACAACAACGCTTTCTAGAGGAACTTTTATAGCAATATATTTATTTAAACTATCTGGAATTTGTACGTCTTTTTCTTTTAAAATGTAAGTAAATTTCGTCTTAGCATTTGGCCACGGATTGCTCACATTTACAATTGAATAGCCTTCGTTTTTCACAATCGAAAGTCCAGAAGCAAATTCGATACTTTCTTTGGCAGTAGTAGATTTTACAACATCTTGCGCTTCATTCTTTTTACACCCGATTAGGATAAGTAGTACAAAAACGACTGGTAATTTATGGAAAAAATATTTCATATTTTATGTTTTGTGTAGCCACAAAGGTAAATTAATTTCTATTTTTTTTGTTTACCTTTATTCGTACAAATTTAAACAAATAGCCTTTTATTTGATGAATGTACCAAAAACAAAAATCTGCTCCAGTTGTGAAACCGCTTTTTCATGCGGAGACACTTCACCCGAAAATAAGTGCTGGTGTAATAATTATCCGCCTATTTTCAATCTTTCCGACGCAGGCGATTGCCTTTGTCCTGTGTGCTTTAAGGAAGCCTGCGAGGATAAAATTGATGCTTATGTCGAAACCGTAACTCCAAAAAAGGCTCTTAATAATAAGGCTATGCTACTGCCAAAAAATGACAATTTAATTGAAGGAATAGACTATTATATCGAAAATGGCAATTACGTTTTTAAAGCTTGGTTTCACTTAAAAAGAGGTACTTGCTGCGGAAACAACTGTCGACATTGCCCTTATTAAGAGTTATAAATTATGAGTTATGAATGAATAGCTCGCGATTAAATTTATAAATTGCCAAACAAAACTCATAACTTATACCAATAAAAATGATTTACTTAATAACTGGCGGCGAGCGTTCCGGAAAAAGCGGGTATGCTCAGAAACTAGCTTTAGAACTTTCCGACTCTCCTTTATATGTAGCAACTGCTCGAAAGTGGGATGCAGATTTTCAAAACCGAATTGATCGTCATCAGCAGGAAAGAGACGAACATTGGACTAATATTGAAAAAGAAAAATACTTAAGTGAAATTGATTTCTCTGGAAAAACGGCCTTAATTGATTGTGTAACGCTTTGGCTGACTAATTTTTTTATCGACACTAAAAATGATGTGGAGCTAAGTTTAGAAGAAGCTAAAAAAGAATTTCTGGCCATTGCCAAACATGAAAATGCCAATATCATTATTGTAACAAACGAAATCGGAATGGGCGTTCATGCAGAAACTCACATAGGGAGGAAATTTGTTGAACTTCAAGGCTGGATGAATCAATTTCTCGCCGCTAATTCTGATCAAGTTGTGCTCATGGTTTCTGGAATTCCAGTTAAAATCAAGTAAAAAATGCCAACTTAGAAATTCCAAATTCCAATAAATCGGAACTAAATTCAAAGTTTTAAATTCTAAATTCCAAAGCTTAGCCAAGTTTTGGAATTTGGAATTTTCTTTTTTGGTGCTTAACGCTTGGAATTTGGAATTTAAAAATTGTAATTTTATAACATGAGTAATTTAGACAATATATTAAAATCCAGACGAGACACACGACATTTTACAACCGATGAAGTTCCAGACGAAGTAATCCAGAAAGCTTTACAAGCTGGGCATTGGGCGCCTTCTGTCGGATTGACCGATGCTACTAGATATTTTCTGATTAAGTCAGAAGAGGTTAAAACGTCTATTAAAAAACTCTTTTTAGATTACAATAAAAAAGCCGAAGAACTAACCGACAATCCTGAACAGAAAGAACTATACAGATCACTAAAACTCGAAGCAATCGAAGAAGCGCCAATCGGGCTTGTTATTGCTTATGACCGTTCGGTTCTCAATCAGTTTACAATTGGAACAATTGGCAGTAATGAAGCCGTAAAATTCAGTTCGGTTTGTGCTGCGCAAAACATTTGGCTTTCGCTGACAGAGCAAGGTTACGGAATGGGTTGGGTCTCGATTCTCAATTATTATCAGTTTAAAAAAATCCTTGATTTACCCGAAAATATAGAACCTCTGGGATATTTCTGCATCGGAAAACCAGCCACCAATTACAACAATCAGCCCATGCTGCAACAATTGCATTGGAAACAAAAATCGGAAGCGCCTATCTGTACTGAAATCAAAGAAATTCATCAAATAAATGTTCCAGATTTTGATTGGAAATCAGAAAACGAAATACAAAACAAATCCGATTTCAATACTCTTTTACAAGAAAAAATAGATTCAAAAACAAAACCTGTTGGTTCTTTAGGAACGTTAGAATCTTTAGCCTTTCAAATGGCAACGGTTTTTGAAACTTTAAATCCAAAAATTACAAAACCAAATATTGTCGTTTTTGCAGGAGACCACGGAATTGCAAATCATGGCGTAAGTGATTATCCGCAAGATGTTACACGACAAATGGTCAATAATTTTCTGGATGGCGGTGCCGCTATAAATGTTTTTTGCAATCAGAATAATATCGAATTGTCAATTGTAGATTCGGGCGTTAATTATGATTTTCCAACCAATGCAAAATTAATCGATGCAAAAATTGCAAAAGGAACACAGTCTTTTCTGCATGTTCCCGCAATGAGTGAATCTGAAGTCCAATTGTGTTTTGAAAAAGGAAAATCGATTGTCGAAAATATTGCAAAATCGGGTTCAAACTGTATTGGTTTTGGTGAAATGGGAATTGGAAACACATCAACCGCTTCTATTTTAATGAGTCTTTTAACCGGTTTTCCTATTCAAGAATGTATCGGAAAAGGAACTGGAGTTGAAAACGAAAAACTGCTTCAAAAACAAAATCTACTCAAAAAAGCATTAGACAATTATTCCGGTCAAGCCGAATTAATGTCACAGCTTTCCTATTTCGGCGGTTTTGAGATTCTTCAGATGGCTGGCGGAATGCTGACTGCTTTTGAAAATAAAATGCTAATCTTGGTTGACGGTTTTATTTGCACTGTTGCGTATTTAATTGCTTTTAAAATAAATCCAAACATCAAACAAAATGCTGTTTTTTGCCATTGCTCTGCTGAAAAAGCACATTCAGAATTACTAAATTACTTAGAAGCAAAACCTATTTTAAATCTCGATTTACGTCTGGGAGAAGGAACTGGATGTGCTGTCGCTTTCCCTATTTTAAAATCGGCTGAAGCTTTTTTAAATGAAATGGCTAGTTTTGAAAGCGCGGGGATAAGTAGGAAATAGTAATTATTTTAATTTCTAAAAATAATTATGTTTCATTATGATTTATTCTCATTTTTGTCATTTCGACGAAGGAGAAATCTCCGTTAGAAGCTCCACAAAGTTAAGCCTCTTTTAGAATGGAATTACTTGCGAAGATTTCTACTTCGTTGAAATGACATACTAAATGAAAACCCACTCTAAATGAAAAAAGAACTACATATTTTCTTCACCTGTTTAATGTTCTACACTAGAATTCCGTGTCCAAAAAACATTACTCATCATCCAGATTATCTAAATAAAGCCACAAGATATTTCCCATTTATTGGTTGGATTGTTGGGAGTATTTCTTTTATAGCTTATTCTCTATTTGCTCAATTTCTTTATACAGAAACAGCTGTTATATTGGCAATTATTACTTCTATATTAACAACCGGAGCCTTTCACGAAGACGGATTTGCCGATGTTTGTGATGGTTTTGGCGGAGGCTGGACGAAAGAAAAGATCTTAATGATTATGAAAGACAGCGCCATTGGTGCTTATGGAGCAATCGGATTGGTTTTGCTTTTTTTATTAAAATTCAGATTGCTTTCAGAATCTATTTTGTTATTTCAAGTTTATGATTCGATGGCAGTTTTTAAAATTTTTCTCTTATTTATTTCTGCTCATTCTTTGAGTCGTCTGGCGGCAATCAGTATTATTTTTACGCACGAATATTCACGTGAAGATGCTTCAAGCAAAAGTAAACCTATTGCAAAACAATATACTTGGAAAGAAGTTTTTGGCTCATTCTTTTTTGGTTTAATTCCGTTACTTGTATTCTCTTATTTTGATTGGAGATTTCTCCTGACCATAATCCCTGTTTTTATAACTCGATATTTTTTAGCCCGATATTTTCAGAAATGGATTGACGGTTATACAGGAGATTGTCTTGGCGCTACACAACAGGTTTGCGAAGTAGTATTTTACCTTAGTATTTTATTTTTATGGAAATTTATCTAGTCCGTCATACCGAAACAGTATGCGAAAAAGGAATCTGTTACGGACAATCAGACGTCGATATTGCAGTACCATTTGATGAAGTTTTCGGCAAAATCATTTCTGAACTTCCTTCTGAAGCAATAATATTTTCTAGCCCACTTAAGCGCTGTGTTATTTTAGCAAAACATATTCAAGATAACATCAAAACCATTTCTTATCGCGAAGATGAACGTTTAAAAGAAATGAATTTTGGTGATTGGGAATTGAAAAGCTGGAACGAAATTCCGTCTGAAGAACTCAATCCGTGGATGGAAGATTTTGTAAATATCAAAGTTTCAAATGGAGAATCTTTTGTAGAATTACATGAAAGAGTTGGTGATTTTTTAGTTAATGAAATTTCAAAAATAAATCAGCCAATTGTTATTGTTGCCCATGCAGGAATTATAAGAAGTATTTTGTGTCATCAGAATTCACTTCCATTAAAAGAAGCTTTTAATAATAAAGTTGATTTCGGAGAAGTTATAAAAATCGATTTTTAGTGCAAATTATTTATAATTTTCTATCAAATGGAAAAGAAATTTGAATAATCAATATTTTTAACTTTATCTTTGCAGCAAATTAAGGTTGTGTTTTTGATTTAAAAACACATTAAAAGGGAATCAAGTAAATACTTGAGCTGTACCCGCAACTGTAAGCTAAGTTCAAAAAAAATGAATGCTTGCTGTAACTACATCACCACTGTCACGCCTTGCGTGATGGGAAGGTAAACAGCAAGACGCAAGCCAGGAGACCTGCCTTTGTAACAATTATCGAGCTCTCGGGAAAAAGAGCGAAGAAATTATGACTATAAAACGACTTCTTGCTTTTTGTTCTTTTGTGATGTGCCAGATTATTTCGGCGCAGAGCGATTCTATTACCAGTTTAAAAGAAGTATTGGTTTCAGATAAAAACTTAAAAAACTACTCGGTTTCGCAATCTGTTTTAAAACTAAATGATTCTATAATCAATAAAAATGAAGCGCTCCTTACCGATTTATTAAACTTTAATTCGACTTTATATTTTAAAGAATACGGACGCGGAATGCTTTCTACGGTTTCTTTTAGAGGTACGACTTCTTCTCAGACAGCGGTAATCTGGAACGGAATTAATATCAATTCCCAAATGAACGGAAGCACCGATTTTAATACCATTTCGGGTTCCGATTATAATTCGATAAGCGTAAAAGCGGGTGGCGGAAGTGTTATTTACGGAAGCGGTGCTGTTGGAGGAACGGTGCACTTAAATAACGATTTGTTATTTTTTAATCGTTTTGAGAATAATTTAAGACTAGATTACGGCAGTTTTAACACGATTGGAATTAATTATAAAACTTCTATTTCTAACAAAAAATGGAGTGCTCAAATTGGAATGTCAAAAAATAGCTCGACTAACGATTACAAATACTTAAATCGATATACTTGGAGAGGCGAACAGCGATGGAATCAGAATGGACAATATGACATTATTACCTTAAGCGCTAATGCTGGATATAAATTCAACCAAAATCATATTTTAAAACTATACAGCCAGAGTTCAAACACCGACCGTAACACTTCTTTAATAGTAGAGTCTGAAACCAAAAGTAAATACATAAACGGTTTTAACAGAAACTTACTGGAATATGATGGAAGTTTCGGAAAGCTTAAAACCAATTTTAAAACAGCCTATATTTTCGAAAACTATCAATACTTTGAAGATAATTCTTCAAAAAATTATACATACGGAAAGACTGAAAACTTAATTACCAAACTCGATGTCGATTATCATGTATTCAAATCTACACATCTTAACGGAATTGTAGATTATAGCAGAACAAATGGTTACGGAACCAGTTTTGGAAGTCATATTCGCGAAATAAGCTCTGCTTCTTTATTGGTTAGACAAGATATTGGAGACAATTGGAAAAACGAACTCGGGGTTAGAAAAGAGTTTACGGATAACTATAAATCTCCTGTTTTATTCAATCTCGGATCTTCTTATAAATTCAATGATTGGTACAATTTAAAACTTAATGTATCACGAAATTTTAGAATTCCGACCTACAATGATTTGTATTGGGACCAAGGAGGAAATCCTAATTTAAAACCTGAAAACTCTTACCAAGGGGAAATTGGCAACGTTTTTACATTCAAAAATTGGTCTTGGACACAGAATTTCTACTACATGAAAATTACCGACATGCTGCAATGGGTTCCTGGAGCAAATGGCATTTGGACCCCTCAGAATCAAGATAAAGTAAACAGTTACGGAACAGAAACTATGCTGGCTTGGAAAAAAAGTTATGGCAAAAACAGTTTCGCAGCAAATGCTACTTATGCTTATACGGTTTCGCAAGATGAAAAAACTAAAAATCAATTGTTTTTTGTGCCGTTTAATAAAGCTACAGGATCTGTCTCCTATTCTAGAAATAAATTAAGTGCTTATTATCAAATTCTTTATAACGGATTTGTTTACACGAGAGCCGATAATAATCCTGACGAAATTATTAACGATTATACGATTTCAAATATCGGAATCGATTATGATCTTAAATTTTTAGATTCTTTCAAAGTAGGTTTTCAAGTTTTAAATCTTTTTAATAAAGATTACGAAAGTCTGGAAAACAGACCAATGCCAGGTCGCAATTTCAATATGTATATAACCTTAAAATTTTAATATATGAAGTTTAGTAAATTACTTTTAATAGCGTTAAGTATTTCGTTATTCGCTTCTTGTTCAAGTGATGATGACGATGCCCCAAAAGGTGCTTACGACAATGGTTTTTTCATTTTAAATGAAGGAAGCTCAGATGCAGGAACTGTTTCATTCTCTAGTAATGATTTTAGCATATTTACAAAAGATGCTTACAAAGCCGAAAATGGATCTGATGTACTTGGAAAATTTGTTCAGAATATCTTTTTCGAAGGAGACAAAGCATATATTATTGCAGGAGGTTCAAATGTAATAAACATCGTAAACCGTTATACTTTCAAATTAATTGCAAAAGTTGACAGTGGCTTGGTTAATCCTAGATATGGAGTGATAAAAGACGGAAAAGCTTACGTAACAAATGCAAATTCATACAGCGCTGAAACAGGAAGTACAGACGATTACATTGCGGTAATTAATTTGGCTACAAACGTTGTTGAATCTAAAATTGCATTAAACACAACTGGAAATAGAATTATAGAAGAAGGCGGAAAATTATACATCACAGATCCTTTGGGAACTGATAAACTTTCTATTTATAACATCGCTTCAAAAACTTTAGAAGCTCCAATAACCATTGGTTACGGTTCAGATTCTATTGAAGAAGAAAACGGAAGCCTTTTTATCTTACAGCCTTCTTATACAGCAAGCAGTGTAATTTTAAAAGTAAAAATCTCTGACAAATCTGTTTCTAAAATTGAAATTCCGGAATCTCAAGGAGTAGCTGGATTTTTAGATATTGAAGACAACAAAGTATATTATACAGTTGCAAATTCTGTTTACTCAATTACTACATCAGCAACAGCTGCTGCTACTAGTCCGCTTTTTACAGCTACTTCAGATCTTGGTTACCTTTACGGTTTTGCAGTAAAAGACAACCGTGTTTTCCTTGCAGATGGCGGAAACTTTAAAGAAGATAGCAAAGCTTATATTTATAACTTCAGCGGAAGTTTATTAAAAGAATTAACTGTTGGTGTAGGTCCAAACGGATTCTACTTTAACGATTAATTTTTACCATTAGAATTAGTTTTTGTTTTTTTATGGAAAAGGCTTTCAGTGATGAAAGCCTTTCCTATTTATTACGTGGATTATTTTAAAAACTCTTTGGTGGATTTTGAAAATACATTCCGTGTCTTAATCCGTTTATAATTTTTGAATCTGTCAAATAAGGATGCTCTGGTTCAGAATCGTTTAGAACTCTTCTAGCAGAAGAACCTGTAATTTTTGAAATAGCCAAATTAAGCAAAGGTTCAGACGTTTCTCCTAAAACACCATAGGTATCCAAATATTCTCTTTGCACATAAGTAGGTTGCAAACCTTGAGTATAATCTCCAAAACCTGCAGAATTTGAAATTTTAAAAACTAAAGGTTGCATTGCATATTTATGATTTGGATTAATTCCTTTTTTAGTAAACAAAGTTTCTGAATCATAAATCGTATACGAACCAACATTCTTACCTGTCGTAGTTTCTCCAATCTGAACTACATTAATATAAGGTGTTAATCCATTAACAACCAATTCACTGGCAGATGCTGTACTAGCTGTTGTAATAATATAAACCGTATTTAAGTTTAAGCTATTTAGCGCTTTTCCATCAATATTATTTACAAATCTGTAATTCAAACTTTCTAAATCATCAGCAGTCATATCTTTCATCCACTTTGTATTAAACTGCGTTTTAGCAAAAATCTGATTGTCAAACTGTCCTGTAATCATACTAGAAAGTCTAATAGAAGATGTAACAGATCCTCCTCCATTATATCGAAGATCTAAAACTAAGTCTGTTATTCCTTGCGATTTGAATTCGCCAAAAACCTGATTTAATTTATCGTCATATCCAGGATAAAAACCATTATACATTAAATAACCAATTTTATGGCTTCCAGAAGGAATTACTTTACTGATTAAAATAGGATTTTCTTCTAAAACAGTTTTTGTCAAGTCAACCGATTTTCCATTCAAAACATAACTGCTTCCATTATAATCCGCCAAGTTTAGCGTATAACTATCCTTATTCAATAATAGTTCTTGATAATTTGAAACCGTAAGTTTCACACCATTTACACTCGTAAATAAGTCACCACGCTTAATTGCTTTAGTAGAAGCATCAGAATTTGGAATAATATATCGTACAAAACCTACTACATCATTCGATCCTGACGTTACGCGACTCAATCTAAAGTCGACGCCATTATTTTTGGTAACACCGCTTAACTCCTGTTCTAAAACAGTATAATCTTCAACAATCCAACTGAAACGGTCAATGGCATCGCCGTTTGGATATTTACTTTCTGGTTTGTTCAATAAATCTTCAAACAAATCCTCTGGATGAGAATATCCTCTTAAAAACTGATTAAAATCTGGCTGCAAATTACGGCCATCAGCTAGATTGGGTACATCGGCCTGCCATAAGTAGACCTCATTCAATCCTCTCCAAATAAAATTATTAATCTGTAAGTCTGCTGGAGCTGCAACATCATCCTGATCTTCACAAGACTGTAAAGAAAATGCGAATAAAAAGAGAAGAAGAATGCTCTTTAAATTTGTTTTCATATCGTGTAGGTTATCTATATTCTGAATAAACGTAAAAGTAGTATCTTTAGTTTTAGCTTTATCCTTAAAGCAGTATTTTTTTTACATAATTTTTTTTCTTTTTTGCTGTAACAAATATAATTGTGTCTCGTCTTGAATATATAAGCTAACGATTAACCATCAGATTAATGAACCAAGTTGTATTTATAGAATTAATAAATCCTTTTAAAGACAAAGTTTTTCGTCTGGCAAAAAGATTGCTTACTAGCACTGAAGAAGCAGAAGATGCAACTCAGGAAGTAATGGTGAAATTATGGAACAAAAAAGACAATCTGCAAAGCTATAATAGCGTAGAAGCATTGGCAATGACCATGACCAAAAATTATTGTCTCGATCAGCTAAAATCTAAAAGAGCTAGCAATCTGCAAATTGTTCACAACAACTTTACCGATCGGCAGCCGCAATTGGATAAAAAACTGGAGGATCAAGACAGTTTAGAATGGGTCGAAAAAATTATAAATGAGATGCCCGAACAAATGCAATTATTAATTCAGCTACGAGATGTGGAGCAATATGAATTTGAAGAAATAGCCAAAATCGTAAATATGAACGAAACAGCAATACGAGTGGCACTTTCGAGAGCGAGAAAAAAAATTAGAGAATCAATGACAAATACACACCTTTATGGAACTAAATAAAATAGAAGATATATTAGAAAAATACTTTCAGGGAGAAACTTCTATTGCTGAGGAAAATCAATTAAAAGAATATTTTTCTTCACCGAATGTTGCGCAGCATTTGGAGCAATACAAACCTATGTTTGGATATTTCTCTCATGCAAAAGAACAGAAATCAACGTATGAAATTCCACTACAATCTAAAAAACGTAACGTAGCGTGGTTATCGATTGCGGCATCAGCTGTTGTTTTGCTGGGAATTGGAACCTACTTTTTTATGAGCGAGCAAAAAGAAGCAACTGCAGTGGCATCGCAAACAGAATTAGGAACCTACGATAATCCCGAAGAAGCTTTAAAAGCAACTCAAAAGGCTTTGGCTTTATTATCAAACAATGTTAATGTAGGTATAGAAAGTGTACAGTACATTAATGAATTCGAACAATCAAAAAACAAAATTTTTAAACAGTAATTAAACACAAAAATAATCATGAAAAATTTCATTATAACCTTAGTATTCGCATTTGTTACCACAACATTCTACGCACAAGGCGCTTTTGACAAATTTGATGGTCAGGATGAAGTAACCTCAGTAATTGTAAACAAAAAAATGTTTGATTTAATGAGCAAAGTAAAAGTTGACGCTTCTGATAAAGAAACACAGCAGTATATTGCTCTAATTAAAAAACTGGATTACTTAAAAGTATTCACCACTAAAAATCCAAAAATCGAAGCAGACATGAAAGCTACTGCCGACAAATATGTAAAAACTGCCGGCCTAGAAGAATTAATGCGTGTAAATGATGGTGGAAAAAATGTTAGAATAATGGTAAAATCTGGCGCTACAGATACTCAAATAAAAGAATTATTAATGTATGTTGATGGCGCAAAAAACGACGAAACTGTTTTATTATCTTTAACTGGTAATTTTGATTTAAACGAAATCTCAGTTCTAACAGATAAAATGCAACTTCCTGGCGGTACAGACTTAAAGAAAGCTTCTAAAGGCAAAAAATAACAATGAGAACAAATATTTTCATCTTAGCACTTATGGCTCTCCTAACTTTAGGAAGCTGTAATTCTGAACCAACATTGCAAAAGTATTTTGTTGAAAATTCGGAGAAAAAAGATTTCATAGCATTAGATGTTTCACCAAACATCCTGAATGTGGATAAGACAAATTTATCAGCAGAACAAAACGAAGCTTTAAATTCGTTTGACAAAATGAATATTCTAGCTTTCAAAGCTGATCAAAACAATCAGGCACAGTTTGAGGCAGAACGAAACAAGGTAAAAGCGATATTAAAAGATCCTAAATATCAAGAGTTAATGAAAATTGGTTCTGGTAAAGATGGCGCTTCTGTAAGCTATGTTGGAAGTGATGATAATATTAAAGAGTTTATCATTTTTGCCAATCGAAAAGAAAATGGGTTTGCCGTAGTTAGGGTTTTAGGCGAAAACATGAATCCAAACAATATTATGACTTTAATGTCTGTTTTACAGAAATCTAAAATAGATATGGAACAGTTAAAACCTTTAGAACAATTACTTAAAAAATAATACAATCTTACTTTTTAAATTGAGAAAGCTCCAATATATTGGAGCTTTTTTTATAACAACTGCTAAGATTATACTTATTAATTTGTTTGTGTTTTCATTTTGCCATTAATCAAATTTAATTACATTTACGAACTGAGATTACAAAAAAAATAAATCTCAAAAATCTAATTTAACCAGAATTAATATGATACAAAAAACATCAAATGCTTTCATTGCGGCATCTTGGGTAGCTCTTGGAGCTGGAACTGTCGGATTTATCGTTGGACTAGCAAGAGCTGAAATGTTATTAAATGAAAAAGGATATTATTTTACCGTTTTAATGTTCGGTCTTTTTGCTGTAGTTTCTTTGCAAAAAAGCGTTAGAGATAGACTTGAAAAACTTCCTGTAACCGATATTTATTATGGAATCTGCTGGTTCGGAACATTGCTTTCAATCGTTCTTTTGGTTGTTGGATTATGGAATGCAACAATTCTTCCTAGCGAAAAAGGTTTTTATGCTTTTGCTTTTTTATTAGCATTGTTCGGTGCTATTTCAGTTCAAAAAAACACTAGAGATAATATGAATTTTAGCCAAAGCGAATAAATTTCTGAATTTAATTAATACAAAAAAGCTCCAATTTTCATTGGAGCTTTTCTTTTATAATAGAATCTGAGATTATTTATTTACTCAAATACATTTTTCTTCTAGAGTACAATTCGTAGAATTGATCGTCTTTTAAGTCATCAATAAACAAGATACTTTCTCCTGTCGATTTCATTTCTGGTCCTAACGCTTTGTTCACGTTCGGGAACTTGCTGAAAGAGAAAACTGGCTGCTTAATTGCATATCCTTTCAATTGCGGATTAAAATCAAAGTCAGTTACTTTATTATGACCTAACATTACTTTTGTAGCGTAGTTTACATAAGGCTCTCCGTAAGCTTTTGCAATAAACGGAACCGTTCTTGAAGCTCTTGGGTTTGCCTCGATGATGTATACTGTATCATCTTTAATTGCAAACTGAATATTGATTAAACCAACCGTTTTTAAAGCTCTCGCAATTTTATGCGTGTGATCTTTAATTTGCTGCATTACAAATTCCCCTAAGTTGAAAGGAGGCAATGTTGCATTACTATCTCCAGAGTGAACTCCACATGGCTCAATGTGCTCCATAATTCCGATGATATACACATTTCCATCAGCATCACAAATTGCATCAGCTTCAGCTTCGATTGCTCCAGCTAAGTAATGATCCAAAAGTAATTTGTTTCCTGGAATTGCTTTCAACAAATCGATAACATGCTCTTCAAGCTCTTTTTTGTTGATTACAATTTTCATTCCCTGACCTCCTAATACATATGAAGGACGAATTAAAAGTGGGAAATCTAAAGTATCTGCCAATTTAGAAGCTTCATCTGCAGTTTCAGCGATTCCGAATCTTGGGAAAGGAATATTTAATTCAGTCAATAAGTCTGAGAATCTTCCTCTGTCTTCCGCTAAGTCAAGTGCATCAAAACTAGTTCCGATGATTTTTACTCCGTATTTAGATAATTTATCTGCTAATTTAAGAGCAGTCTGACCTCCCAGCTGCACAATTACACCTTCTGGTTTTTCGTGCTGGATAATGTCATAAATGTGCTCCCAGAAAACTGGTTCGAAATATAATTTATCAGCAGTATCAAAATCTGTAGAAACCGTTTCAGGATTACAGTTAATCATGATAGTCTCATAACCGCATTCTTTAGCTGCCAAAACTCCGTGTACACAAGAATAATCAAATTCGATTCCTTGACCAATTCTGTTTGGCCCAGAACCTAAAACGATTACTTTCTTTTTATCTGTCAGGATACTTTCGTTATCTACATAACGTTCTCCGTTTGCTTTTTCAATTTCAGCCTCAAAAGTTGAATAGTAATAAGGTGTTTTAGCTTTAAATTCAGCCGCACAAGTATCAACCAATTTAAACACACGGTTGATATTCATGTCCATACGCAAAGTATGCACTTCACTTTCTAAACAATTCATCATGTGAGCCAATTGTCTGTCAGCAAAACCTTTTTGTTTTGCCTCAAGCAATAATTCTTTAGGAAGATCAGAAACCTTGTAGTTTGAGATTTCTTTTTCTAAAGTGTAAAGCTCTTCATATTGTTTTAAGAACCACATATCGATTCTTGTAATTTCGTGAATTGTGCTCAACGGAATTCCCATTGCGATTGCATCATAAATTACAAAAACACGATCCCAGCTAGCGTGAGTCAGTTTATCGATAATCAATTCGTAATCTTTGTATCCTTTTCCGTCAGCACCTAAACCATTTCTTTTAATCTCTAAAGATTGAGTTGCTTTATGAAGCGCTTCTTGGAAAGAACGTCCGATTCCCATAACCTCACCTACAGATTTCATCTGAAGCCCTAAAGTTCTGTCTGAACCTTCAAATTTATCGAAGTTCCAACGTGGTATTTTTACGATTACATAATCTAAAGTTGGTTCAAAAAGAGCCGAAGTCGATTTTGTAATTTGGTTTTGCAACTCATCTAAGTTGTATCCTAAAGCTAGTTTAGAAGCAATTTTTGCAATTGGATAACCAGTTGCTTTTGATGCTAAAGCAGAAGAACGAGACACACGAGGGTTAATCTCGATCGCTACGATGTCTTCTTTTTCATCTGGAGAAACTGCGAATTGTACATTACATCCTCCTGCAAAATTTCCGATACTTCTCATCATTAAGATAGCGTAGTCACGTAATTTTTGGAAAGTTGTATCAGATAAAGTCATCGCTGGTGCAACTGTAATCGAATCTCCAGTATGGATTCCCATTGGGTCCATATTTTCAATAGAACAGATAATTACAACATTATCATTTTTATCTCTTAAAAGCTCTAATTCGTATTCTTTCCATCCCATCAAAGCTTTGTCAATTAAAACTTCGTGAATTGGAGAAGCTTCAAGTCCGCGAGTTAAAAGCTCATCAAAATCTTCTTTTTTGTAAACCACAGCTGCTCCAGTTCCTCCAAGTGTAAATGATGGACGAATTACAAGCGGGAAACCAAATTCCTGAGCGATTTCTTTTCCTTCAAGGTAAGAAGTTGCTGTTTTTGCCGGTGCAGTTGGCACATTAATTCTTTCTAAAAGCTGTTTAAACTGCTCTCTGTCTTCAGTAATATTAATAGCGTTAACATCAACTCCGATTAATCTTACTCCGAAATCCTGCCAGATTCCTTTTTCCTCAGCTTCCAAACACAAGTTTAAAGCTGTTTGTCCTCCCATTGTTGGCAAAACAGCATCAATTTGCGGATGTTCCTTCAGAATTTCAATAATCGATTTTGTCGTTAGTGGTTTCAAATAAATATGATCGGCCATAGATGGGTCGGTCATAATCGTCGCTGGATTTGAGTTTATAAGGATAACCTCAATTCCCTCTTCACGAATCGAACGTGCAGATTGAGATCCCGCATAATCGAATTCGCAAGCTTGACCAATAACAATAGGTCCTGAACCTATTATTAAAACGGATTTAATTGATGTGTCTTTAGGCATTTTTTTGTATTGTGTAGTTATATAAAGTACTTTTAAAAAACATCCTTAGTCTATTCTAAACTAGAATGTTGCGAAATTTTTTACCGACAAGGTATAAAAAAAGGCGATACTAAAAAAGTAATCGCCTTATGTATGTTTATACAAACATTATTTTTTGTGTCTAGGCTCGCTAGAAACAGTTAATTTATGTCTTCCTTTTGCTCTTCTACGCGCTAGAACTTTTCTTCCATTCGCAGAAGCCATTCTGTCCATAAATCCGTGCTTATTTCTTCTTTTTCTTTTCGATGGTTGAAATGTTCTTTTGCTCATTGCTTTGTATCTTTAAAAATGGTATCTATTAACTCGTTTATTTGGTTTTGGATATCGTTGTTCAAAAACCGAGTGCAAATATACAAAGACTTTTTTTTCTGGCAAGCACTTTTATAAAAATATTTTTAATTCCTTTTACTATCTTTGCAATCACAAATTTACAATAATTATGTTTCACAAGAATATTAAACTTATTTTGGCCGGACTTCTTGTAGTGGCGGGCGTTTGGCAATTTACAGAAAGTAATATTGGGAATGGTATATTCCTTATATTATTGACTGCAATTCCAATTTTTCTTTATTTTAAAAACGAATTTATCCTTTTAGCCTTCCTTAAATTAAGAAAACAAGACTTTGAAGGCGCTAATAAATGGCTATCATATATCAAAAATCCAGAAGGCGCATTAGTAAGAAAGCAGCAAGGATACTTAAATTACTTACAAGGTATCATGTTATCTCAAACTAATATCAATCAAGCGGAGAAACATTTCAAAAAAGCTATCGAACTTGGACTATCAATGGATATGGATTTAGCTGTAGCTAAATTAAACCTTGCAGGAGTTGCAATGTCTCGCAGAAGAAAATTGGAAGCGACTAATTTATTAAACGAAGCTAAAAAATTAGACAAACAAGGGATGCTGAAAGAGCAAATCTCTATGATGAAAGAACAAATGAAGAAAATCTAAATTTCTTTAAATTTCAATATTTTAAATCCCAAATTCCAATTAATGGTATTTGGGATTTTTTTTTATTGCTTAAAACATATAGTT
The DNA here is from genome assembly GCF_023272795.1 of Flavobacterium humidisoli. NCBI lineage: Bacteria > Pseudomonadati > Bacteroidota > Flavobacteriia > Flavobacteriales > Flavobacteriaceae > Flavobacterium > Flavobacterium humidisoli. The sequence goes on from NZ_CP096829.1 coordinate 102,334, forward strand.
TGTCATTTCGAAGGGAGAAAAAATGACAATATAGCGCAAATACCTTATAATTATATCTTTGGCAAAGTTTTAAACTTTGGCAAAGCCTGAAAACTTGAACATCAAACTTGGAATTTGGAATTTAAATCTTTTAGTCTTCCAATATAATAGAAGGCAAATTCTCATTCAGCCATTTATACTTATTGAGAATCATAATATGAGTCCCTCCTTTGACTAAAATGCATTTATCAATATACTTAATAGGGAAAACATCGTCTTTATCTCCGTGAATGTGCACTACATTTTCGTCAATTTTATCTCGATCCCACAAAATTACACTTTCTACAGCCCACTGCAAATAACCTAAATCACGTACAGATAAAAATTTCTCATACAATTTAATTCGTTTATTGACTTTTTCGCCAAATGAAAATTTAGCCAATTTCTCAACATTAAGAATTAACTGCATCGGAATTAGCTTGTAAGCTTTTGTTTTCTTCCCTATTTTCATTCGTCTCGGGAACTCCAAATTACTTCTTACACTCGATATAATAATAACTTTTCGTGCTTTTATATGTTTCGAAATTTCCTGAACTAGAATTCCGCCAAAAGAAACTCCGACTAAAACAGGATTTTCATCTTTTATATTTTTACTAATTCGAAGCGCATAATCTGATAAAGATTCTTTCGGATGTGGAATTTCCCATTCCAAAAGATGCATTTCAAATGTATTTTCATCCAATTTTATTCTTTCGAAAATAGATGAACTCGCTGCCAAACCTGGCATAAAATAAACTGGAATTTTACTCATAACATTAAAATGAAATTACCATTAAGAAATTTATTCTAAAAATAAAGTTACTTTTTTTAATCTTATGATAATCAAATTTCAGACCTATTTTATAGCCATTCAAAAAAAATCCGAGTTCAAAACAAAAACTTAAAGTTTACATCTTTAAAAAATAATTTAATATTGAAAATCAAATGATTACCTTTGCAATTCGAAATATTTTTTGAATTTAAAACTTATAAAGAATTTTCTTTCAATAAAATTTCGAGTCCCAAATTCACTATTTACCAATAACCTAACAAGAAATTACTATGGAATCTTCTGTAACTATGGAAATCAAAGACAACACTTTTGCACGCCAATTTGAAACTGTCATCCCTGAAGGAATGTTAGCAGTTGAGTATTCATTTCAAGAAAAAAAAATCTTTTTAACCAAGATTAACAAACCAGATTCATACGAGAACGAAGAAACAATTAATTTACTGCTTAAAAATATATTAGATTTAAGTTCTGAAAAAAATTACCGAGTAGTTCCTATTCACCCAAAAATTGTTTCGTTTTTCAAAAAAAACCCTAGATATAAAGAATTACTTCCTCCAGGAATCAGAATCTAAAAATATCCAATTACTCGGAGCCACAATCCTCCTATTACCATATAGATTAAGAGCATAACCAAACCAGTTATAAGCCCTTTGACCCACCAGCTCTTTAGGTCAACGTATCCGCTCCCAAAAAATACAGGTGCCGGACCATGACCATAGTGCGTTAAAGTTCCGTAAAGAGATCCAACAAAACCTAGCATAAATGCTAGCAACAATCCCGGAATTCCGAGCGAAACACCAACACCAAGCAAGGCTGCGTACATTGCTGCAACGTGCGCAGTTGCACTTGCAAAAAGATAATGACTAAAGAAGTATACCAATATAATAATCGGAAAAGCCATCTGCCAGCTTAATCCGCCAATTTCTGCTTTTACCAAATCACTAAACCACGCGATAAAGCCTAATTCATTAAGCGAACTTGCCATCATTACGAGAACAGAAAACCATACAATGGTATCCCAAGCACCTTTTTCGGCTTTTACATCATCCCAAGTCAATACGGAAGTTAAAAGTAAAATCACCAATCCGATAAAAGCTGTTGTTGTTGCATCAATAGAAAGCAGATCTCCTGTCATCCAAAGAAAAAGCAGAATAAAAAATGTCAGCAACATCATCCATTCATTTCTAGTTATCGCACCCATTTCTTTTAATTTCTGTGTTGCAATTTGCGGTGCATCTCCAGTTTTTTTTAATTCTGGGGGATAAATTTTATAAAGCACAAACGGAATTACAATAAAAGCACATAACCCCGGAACAATTGCCGCTGCAGCCCATGACATCCAGCTAATTTTTATTCCTAAATTGAGAGCAAACTTCTGACACATCGGATTACTTGCTGTTCCTGTTAAAAACATTGAAGACGCAATCAAGTTCATATTATAACTATTTAAAGTTAAATAAGCTCCTAATTTCCTATGCGTCTCAGGTTGGTCTGGCATCGAACCAAAACTCATCGACATTGATTTCATAATCGGATAAACGATCCCTCCTCCTCTTGCCGTATTACTTGGAACAGCCGGTGCTAAAACCAAATCTGCCAATCCTAAACCATAGGCGAGTCCTAAAGAACTTTTTCCGAATATTTTTATAAATAAAAAAGCAATTCTATTTCCTAGACCCGTTTTTATAAATCCTCTTGCTATAAAAAATGAAATTCCGATCAGCCAGATTACCTTATCACCAAATCCTTTTAATGCTAATGTGATCGATTTTCCAGGATCTCCTGGAGCCAAAACTTGAGACATCGCCGTTAAAGCAATTGCAATCATACACATTGTTCCCATCGGAGCCGCTTTTAAGATAATTCCTAAAATAGTAGCTACGAAAATGGCAAACAAATGCCAAGCTTCTGTTACAACTCCTTCTGGAGCTGGAACAAACCAAATGGCAACCAAAACTGCCAGCGTAATTAGGGTCTGTGGAATTTTTACTTCTTTCATAAAAACAAAGATTAAGTGAATTAAATTCTGAGCTGTAACTGAATTAAAAATAAATTATCGTTGTAGGTTGACGTATCTGGAATACTCTTATCAAATCTATCAATTTCAAATCCCATCTCGATACGTCCTGTATACGATTTTCCGAATTCCAAACTAACCATTGGCGTGTAAGTGGTGCGCACATTTGAATCGATTTTGTAGCTAGGATCAAAAGTTTCGTAGCGACAAGAAATTTCAAATGCTGTGAGTTTTTTATAGTCTACAACATATCTAAAATTCGGCAAGAAATATATCCCCCGCATTTGATAATCGGCAACATCATCTGTACGGCTAGCAACTGGCAAAGAATAATACAAATTATGGTTTGTTCCTTGCTTATATTCTATCTGCAAATCGAAACTCAATTTATCGGTTATTCTAAAATCACTGGTAATATCTGCTCCTAATGCAAAAACATCTTCTTTAAAGACTTTTCCGAAACCTCCGTTTAAACCCAGATTAATTTTATGCTCTTTTGACAAACCAAAAACCCATCTTGAAGAATATTGTTTTCCGTTATCTTTATCCATTTCTACATTTTTCCCATTTCCATTTAAAACCGAAACTGCGTAATTAACAGGGATTTTTCCAATATCAAAAGCTCCTGTCGCCGATGCTCCAATTTGAAAACTTGTCCATCCATTTTTTCCAAATTCATAATACTGATTCGAAAAATCAAAAGATTTAATAATATCTACCGGAACAAGCTCCTCAATACCAAATGCCGGACGAAATTGTCCTCCTGTTAAAGCTATATATTTATTAAAAGTATATTTCCCGTAGGCATTTTCAAGAACTTTTCCCTTTGGATCAGATTTAAAATCGGCTAAATTGACCAGAATTACAATTTCTGTAGTCTCGCTTAACTTTGTATTTAAACCCACACGCATTCTTTTTATATCAAAAGAACTTTGAACTGCATCTCCCGTAGAATGATGAGTCCCTAAAACATCTACATTATCTCCAAAACTCTCTAGATATCTTGCTTGAAGAAGCCCTTTTAATTGAAATTGCGGATATTTTACTTCTTCACTCTCCTTTTTATCAGCTCCTTGATTCACATCTCCTTGGGCATACAAAAAAAATGGCGTTATAAAAAAAAGAAAAAAAAATGGCGTTAGTAAACTTTTACTCATAGGCTTTAAATTAAATGAAACAGTAATGCTTATATATTGATTTAAAAATCAGCATTCTATTCTTGATCAAAAAACTTAATTACTTATAGTCAACACGAAATGAGAATACTAAAGTAACCAAAAAAGATGTTTTATGTAAAAAAAATTGCATTAAAATAGCATTATACAATATCTTAAAAACAAAAAAGGCACAAGATAACACTTATGCCTTTAAAATTAATACTGCATTTTTTAACTAATATAACCTAATACATTTAGCCATAAACCACCTATAACTAAATAAATCAATAGCATCACGAGACCTGTAATCAGCCCTTTTATCCACCAATTTTTCAAGTCCACGTAACCGCTTCCAAAATAAACTGGTGCTGGTCCGTGACCGTAATGTGTTAATGTTCCATACAGCGACCCTACAAATCCTAACATAAAAGCCAAAAATAATCCTGGAACTCCTAACGAAACTCCAACAGCCAATAATGCTACATACATTGCGGCAACATGAGCCGTTGCACTTGCAAAAATGTAATGACTAAAGAAATATACTGCAACAATAATTACAAAAGCTATTTGCCAGTTCAAACCGAGCATATGACTTTTTACAATTTCACTAAACCAGCCAATAAATCCTAATTTATCTAAAGAACTAGCCATCATTACTAAAACTGCAAACCATACAATTGTATCCCATGCGCCTTTTTCTCCTTTTACATCATCCCAAGTTAATACAGAAGTAAGCAGCAAAACTACTAATCCTATAAATGCTGTTGTTGTTGCATCTATTGAAAAAAGGTCTCCAGTCATCCAAAGAAATAATAAAATAAGAAATGTTAGAAGCATCAACCATTCATTTTTTGAAATTGCCCCCATCTCTTTTAGTTTTTGAGATGCTAATTTTGGAGCATCTCCCGTTTTTTTTAACTCGGGAGGATAAATTTTGTACAACAGAAAAGGAATTACAAAAAATGCCGTCAAACCCGGAACCAATCCCGCAATCGCCCAAGATGTCCAAGAGATATGAATACCCAAATTTTCAGCAAATTTTTGACACATTGGATTACTTGCTGTTCCTGTTAAGAACATAGAAGAAGCAATTAAATTTACATTATAACTGCTTAACGTTAAAAATGCACCCAATTTTCTGCGTGTTTCTGGTTTATCAGGATCTGAATCAAAATTCATTGCCATTGATTTCATAATTGGATAAATTATTCCTCCGCCTCGAGCAGTATTACTTGGCACAACAGGTGCCAAAACTAAATCTGCTAATCCTAGACCATAGGCTAATCCAAGTGAATTTTTTCCAAATATTTTGATGAATAAGAAGGCAATTCTGTTTCCTAAACCTGTTTTTATAAATCCACGAGCTATAAAAAATGAAATTCCTATAAGCCAAATAACCTTGTTTCCGAACCCTCCTAAAGCAAGAGTAATAGAATCCCCCGTACTTTCTGGCGCTAAAACCTGAGTAAAAGCCGTAACTGAAACAGCAATCATACACATAGTGCCCATTGGTGCAGCTTTTAAAATAATTCCTATAATTGTTGATATAAAAATTGCAAATAAGTGCCAAGCTTCTATCGAAAGACCTTTTGGAGTAGGGACAAACCAAATAGCTAAACCTATCACAAGCGTAATAAGCGAATATTTTATATTTATTTCTTTCATGATATTATATTTTTTATTTTTTAGAAAAACCTGCCTTGAAATTGTATAATAAATAGATTATTATCGTATGCTGCTGTATTTGGAATATTACGCTTATAATTGTCTAACTGCATCCCCATTTCTATTCGTCCGGTATAACCTTTTCCAAATTCTAGACTTGCCATTGGAGTATAAGTCTGTTTTGCATTTGAATCAATTTTGAAATTCCTGTCAAAGTATTCGTATCTACATGAAAACTCTATAGCAGTAAGTTTTTGATATTTTATTTCATACCTCAAATTAGGCAGAAAGTAGGCGCCTCTCATTTGATATTCATTGAGATTTAAAGTTCTTGAATCTGGGGATAAAGCATAATATAAGTAGTGATTAATTCCTTGTTTTGCCTCAAACTGTGTTTGAAGAGTTATTTTATCGCCCAGCTTAAAATCAGCTGTAAAATCTAGTCCAACTGCAAACACTTTATTATTATAAACTTCACCAATACCTCCATTGATTCCAATATAGATATTATGTTTTTTATCCAATTCAAAACCAAAACGTGAAGAATATTGTTTTCCATTATCTTTATCAGATACTTGGTCTTTTCCATTTCCATTTACTGCAGTAACTGCATATGTAACTGGTAGTTTTCCTAAATCAAACTTTCCAAACATTGAAACTCCAATTTGAAAACTTGTCCAACCATTATTTCCAAATTCTGCATACTGATTAGAATAATCGAACGATTTAAGAATATCAGCAGGATTCAATTCTTCGATTCCAAATACTGGCCTAAACTGACCAATCAAAAAACCAATGTTTTTATTAAATGTATATCTCGCAAAAGCATTTTCAAGAACTTTACCTTTTGGATCTGATTTGAAATCAGCCAGATTTGCCAAAACAACAACATCAAAACGTTCTCCCAATTTGGTTGTTACTCCCAAACGCATTCTTTTAATATCAAATGTCTTTTCGACTGCTTTACCATCAGAATGCTGAAGTCCGGATGTCGCATCAATACCATTGGTAAAACCGCTTAAATAACGCGCCTGAAAAAGTCCTTGAAATTTGAACTGTGGATATTTTACTTCTGCTTGCAAATTAGATTCTGTAGTTTGTCCATTTGCTAAAAAAGGAAGTATTAAAAGTAAAAGAAAGGTTTTAAACCCTAAAAAATTATTTATTCGATTCATAACTAAAAAAATTAAATTTTTATTGAATAAACAAAAAAATAAGCTTATTCTTACAGTAAATTTAATTTTAAACATTAGCTAAAAACCTGATCTAAGTCATATTTTAAACTATTGCAAACCTTTTGCTTTTTTAATATTAATGCATAAAAAAAGCATAAGAATTAACTTATGCTTTTTTAAAACCTATATCATTTAACTTATTTCTCGATCTCTCTCATAGAATCCATTTTCTTATGCGCTAAGAAACCAGCGACATCTTCAAAATGTTCTTTAACTCTTTTATTTCCGAATTCAAAAACTTTAGTCGCTAATCCGTCAAGGAAATCACGGTCGTGAGAAACCAGGATCAAAGTTCCGTCGAAATCGCGTAAAGCATCTTTAATAATGTCTTTGGTTTTCATATCCAAGTGATTCGAAGGCTCATCTAGAATCAATAAGTTAACTGGCTCCAATAATAATTTAATCATTGCCAAACGAGTTTTCTCTCCTCCAGAAAGCACTTTTACTTTTTTGGTAATATCATCACCCTGAAACATGAAGGCTCCTAAAATATTTTTAATTTGTGTTCTAATATCTCCAACTGCAATACTATCGATTGTTTCAAAAATTGTAGCATTTTCATCTAACAAAGCGGCTTGATTTTGAGCAAAATATCCGATTTGTGCATTATGACCAATTTCTACGCTTCCAGAATCAACGCCGATTTCTTTCATAATGGCTTTAATCATTGTCGATTTTCCTTCACCATTTTTCCCAACGAAAGCCACTTTTTGTCCACGCTCGATTACAATGTTTGCATCTTTAAATACTACGTGATCTCCATAAGCTTTAGACATTTCTTTTACAATAACAGGATATTGTCCAGAACGTGCTGCTGGCGGGAATTTTAATCTTAAAGCCGATGTGTCAACTTCATCAACCTGAACAATTTCCAATTTTTCAAGCATTTTTACACGAGACTGAACGGCATCTGTTTTAGAGAATGTTCCTTTGAAACGGTCAATAAAAGCACGGTTTTCTGCAATCATTTTTTGTTGCTCATCATATGCTTTTTGCTGATGAATTCTACGATCTTTTCTTAATTCTAAATAATGAGTATATTTTGCTTTATAATCATAAATCCTTCCCATTGTAACCTCAATAGTACGATTTGTAATATTATCAACAAAGGCTCTATCGTGAGAAATTACTACTACAGCTTTAGCTTGATTTAGCAAAAATTCCTCTAACCACTGAATACTTTCAATATCCATATGATTCGTTGGCTCATCTAACAAAATCAAATCTGGTTTTCTTAATAGAATTTTAGCCAATTCAATACGCATTCTCCATCCACCTGAAAATTCAGAAGTTTGTCGTCCAAAATCTTCGCGATCAAAACCTAAACCAACCAAAATTTTCTCAACTTCGGCTTCATAGTTTACTTCTTCAATTGCATAAAATTTTTCACTTAAGTCAGAAACTCTTTCGATCAATTTCATGTATTCGTCACTTTCATAATCTGTACGAACTGTCAACTGCTCATTAATAGTATCGATTTCAGCTTTCATTGTAAAAATCTCACTGAAAGCTTTTGATGCTTCTTCCATAACCGTTGCACCATCTTCAGTAAGCAAATGCTGTGGCAAGTAAGCGATTACAGCTTCTTTTGGAGCAGAAATACTTCCGGTTGAAGGTTTGTTTACACCCGCAATTATTTTTAAAAGTGTCGATTTTCCCGCACCATTTTTACCCATAAGGGCAATTTTGTCATTTTCATTAATAGCAAAAGAAACATCGCTAAAAAGTGTAGTTCCACCAAACTGAACCGAAATATCGTTAACTGTAATCATTTGTGTTTGTTAATTTGTTTAATCGGTTAATCGTTTATTTGACTACCCATTTTTTTTTCGTGCTGCAAAGATAGATTAATTAGATAATTAGGCAATTTGAAAATTAGATAATTATGAAAATGTGCGGCCTAGATAATTTACAAATTAAATAATATCTTAATCGTAGAGAACGAAACCCTGATCATTTTTTAATATTTTAAAATTTTAGTCTTAACTTGTACTATAATTTTAAAAATCAGCAAAATATGAGAACGAAATTAAAACTGACTATCTGCTTAATTACGGGATTACTATTTGGACTTACTGCAAATGCACAAAAAACTGTAATTAAAAAAGAGGCTCTACCGGGAAACGCACAAACATTCTTAAAAACACATTTTGGATCTAAGAAACCGAGCTATATATTAGAAGACAAAGAAATTCTTTCTACAGAATACAAAGTTCAATTTAGCAACCAAACAGAAATTGAATTTGACAAAAAAGGAAATTGGAAAGAAGTAGATGCCAAAACTGGAAAAGTTCCAAAATCTATTATTCCAAAAAAAATTGCTTCTTATATAAAAGCAAATTTCCCTAAAGAAGACGTAACCAAAATAGAAATTGGTTCTTCGGGTTATGAAACAAAGTTAACCAATGGTTTAGAATTAAAGTTCAACTTAAAAGGCGATTTTACTAAAATTGACAAATAAGTAAAATGAGAAAATATAACAATTAGAAGATTCTTCAAACACTATAAAACCCGATAAATTCTAAGAATCTATCGGGTTTACAATTATCTAATTTTCAAATTGACTAATTATCTCAATTAAATTAGTCTTTTCTCCATTTTTTGGTTTCTTCAAAAACATGCTCTAAAATTGCTTGTTCTGTTTCATCAAAGTCTATATTTCTTCTTGACAAAACTAAACGAGCGGTTTCAAAAGCTTTTTTGGTTACATAAGTTGTAAAACCTGCTGCTCCTCCCCAAGAAAAACTAGGAACAAAATTACGAGGAAATCCAGAACCGAAAATATTAGCGCTCACACCAACAACAGTTCCTGTATTAAACATCGTATTGATTCCGCATTTACTATGATCTCCCATCATTAAACCACAAAACTGAAGTCCGGTTTTTGCAAAACCTTCAGTTTCGTAACTCCACAATTTCACTTCTTCGTAATTGTTTTTTAGGTTTGAATTATTAGAATCCGCTCCAATGTTACACCATTCGCCTAAAACAGAATCTCCTAAAAACCCTTCATGCCCTTTATTTGAATTAGCAAAAAGAACTGAATTTTTAACTTCTCCCCCTATTCTCGATCCTGGTCCAACAGTGGTCGCACCATAAACCTTTGCCGACATTTTTACCATTGCATTTTCGCATAAAGCAAAAGGACCACGAATTACAGTTCCTTCCATGATTTCGGCATTTTTACCTATATATATAGGACCTGTTGAAGCATTTAAAGTTACAAACTCTAATTTTGCACCTTCTTCGATAAAAATATTTTGTGGAGCAATTACATTAACGCTTTTAGGAATTGGCTGCGAAGTACGATCTTCTGTCAAGTACTTAAAATCTTGACGAATCGCAGCATCGTTTTTTGAGAAAATATCCCACGTATGTTCAATTGTTATACAATCTTCGTTGTAGTGAATAATTTCATAAGAATCAAAATCGACTTCTTCCTGATTTTCATTCGCAAAAAATGCTATCACATCTTCTCCTTTAAAGATTGCCTGATTTTCTGTCAAATTAGAAACCATCTCGGCAAGAGTATCATTTGGCAAATACGCTGCGTTGATCATTATGTTTTCTTCCAATTCAACCATCGGAAATTTTTCAGACAAATATTCTTCAGTTATAGTAGTAATTGTAGAACCTAGATATTTTTCCCATTTCTGGCGTATTGTCATAATTCCTACCAAAATATCAGCTACCGGCCGCGTAAAAGTAAAGGGTAATAATGCATTTCGAACGGGACCGTCGAAAAGAATGTAGTTCATAAATAATTGAGTGTTTGTTAAAATTTGATTTGGTTACCTGGCACCAAAGTTACAAATATTTTACCGGTTTAGTAAAAAACCACTTTAACGAAAAGTAATATTTAACGCATAAAAAAAGCCTTCCAGAATTGGAAGGCTTTTGTATAATGTAAAACCGCTATTATTTTTTAGCGTGTTTAGCGTATTTAGTTTTGAATTTATCAATACGTCCTGCAGTATCGATAAGTTTAGATTTACCAGTATAAAAAGGGTGAGATGTTCTAGAAATCTCCATTTTTACAACTGGATACTCAACTCCGTCAACTTCAATTGTTTCTTTTGTATCTGCAGTAGATTTAGTGATAAAAACGTCATCATTAGACATGTCTTTAAATGCAACTAATCTGTAATTTTCTGGGTGAACTCCTTTTTTCATCTTTTCTTTTTATTTATTGTTATAGAGCATCTTCATTTTGAAGCTTTTTCATGGTTAGAAAAAGGTATAAACAAACATTACTCTTTTTTGTTTAAAAATTTAATTATTTTTGAGTGTGCAAATTTACAATTCTTTTTTAATAAACAAACAGTTAGCTTACTTTTTTTTAGTTTATTTCGAAAAGCTTTTTTTATATCCGATTATAGTGGGAATTACTATATTTGTGGATTAATTAAATATAACTTTATGGATGTAAAAGTATCTCCTGCAAAGTCAGGCACGCCTTATGGCCTTTTGTTCGGTGTTATTATGATTTTAGAATTTGTCATCATGTATATCATAGGCATGAAATCACTTGTAAATACAAGTGTTGGAACAATTGTAAACATCGCAAATTATCTGATTTTGCCCTTATTGTTTATATATTTAGGTTGCACAAATTACAAAAAAAACATCAACAATGGATTTATATCCTTCTCGGAATCTTTAAAAACAGGAGTCTCTATTACAGTTATTGCAGGCCTAACATATGCCTTTTTTAGTGTTATTTTTAATTTCATTTTCCCTGATTTCATAAATGAAATGTTAGATATAACTAAAGAACAAATGATTACACAAAACCCAAATATAACATCAAAAGAACTTGAAATGGGACTTGGGATGGTTAAAAAATTCATGAATCCATTTATTGTTTTTCCAGTAACACTTGTTATGTATGCATTAATTGGATTAATATATTCCTTAATAATTGGAGGGATTGTTAAAAATGAAAAACCTTAAGTCTATAATAAAATATAAATGAATTTATCTATACTTATACCGCTTCTAAACGAGGAGGAATCACTTAAAGAACTCTACACATGGATCATTAAAGTGATGCAGTCTAACAATTACTCTTATGAAATCATTTTTGTAGATGATGGTAGTACAGATAATTCTTGGCAGATTATTGAAGGTTTCTCTAACGAAAATCCAAGTGTAAAAGGGATTCGTTTCATGAAAAACTTTGGAAAATCTCAAGCTTTACATGCTGGTTTTGCAAAAGCAAAAGGTGATGTTATTATTACCATGGATGCCGATTTGCAAGACAGTCCAGATGAAATTCCTGAATTGTACGAAATGATTATAAATCAGAAATACGATTTGGTTTCGGGATGGAAAAAGAAACGTTACGATTCTGTTGTGGCTAAAAATCTTCCTTCAAAACTATTTAACTGGGCAGCTAGAAAAACTTCTGGCGTTGAGTTAAACGATTTTAACTGCGGATTGAAAGCTTACAAAAATGTCGTGGTGAAAAACATCGAAGTTTCTGGCGAAATGCACCGCTATATTCCTGTTTTGGCTAAAAATGCTGGATTTGGAAAAATTGGCGAAAAAGTAGTAATTCACCAAGCTAGAAAATATGGTGAAACCAAATTCGGAATGGAACGCTTTATAAACGGCTTCTTGGATTTGATTACGATTTGGTTTTTATCAAGATTCGGAAAGAGACCTATGCACTTATTTGGCGCAATGGGTTCGCTAATGTTTATTATCGGATTTTTATCTGCAGGATACATTGGCGTTTCTAAACTATACCACATGTATACTGGAATGAAATACACTTTGGTTACCAACAATCCATGGTTTTACATTGCTTTAACCACAATGATTCTTGGCACTCAATTATTTTTAGCAGGTTTCTTAGGTGAAATTATTTTAAGAACTAAAAGCAATGAAGCACGTTACAAAGTAGCCCGAGAGGTTAATTTTTAACGAAAAGCCCTAGCCCCTGATGGGAACGGCATCCTTTTGTGGTGGGGTTCACCACAAAAGATATAGTGGACATCAGGATTAGCTCCTGAAAAAGGCCTTATCTTTAATAAAAAACTAAAAAAAAGACATACATGAATATCGCACCAAATATATTAAAAGCTGTAAACGAATGGCTGACACCAACATTCGATCAAGAAACGCAAGCCGCTGTTAAGGAATTAATGACAACTTCTCCTAAAGAACTTGAAGAGAGTTTTTACAAAAACTTAGAGTTTGGAACTGGAGGAATGCGTGGCGTTATGGGGGTTGGTGATAATAGAATCAACAAATATACGCTTGGAAAAAATACTCAGGGATTATCTGATTACATGCATGAAGTTTTTCCAAACGAACCTTTAAAAGTAGCTATTGCTTATGACTGTCGCCATAATAGCAATACTTTGGCTAAAGTAGTGGCTGATGTTTTCTCTGCAAACGGAATTCAAGTTTATTTGTTTTCTGATTTAAGACCAACTCCAGAATTGTCTTTTGCCCTTAAATATTTAAAATGTCAGTGCGGAATTGTTTTAACAGCTTCTCACAATCCACCAGAATACAACGGATACAAAGTATACTGGCAAGACGGTGGACAGATAGTTCCGCCTCAAGACAAAGAAATTGTCAATGTTATCGAAAGTTTGGGTTATGATAAAATCAAATTCAATGCTAATGAAAGTCTGATTCAGTATATTGATACAGAAATTGACAAAGCTTTTATAAAATCGTCTATCGAAAACGCGAGTTTCAATACCCCAGCTGAAGCTAAAGACAATCTTGATATTGTTTTTACTTCATTGCACGGAACTTCAATAAAATCAATTCCAGATACTTTAGCACAAGCTGGATACAAAAATGTGCATATTGTTCCTGAACAAGCTATTCCAGACGGAAATTTTCCAACTGTAAAATCTCCGAACCCAGAAGAACCAGAAGCTTTAACAATGGCTTTGGCTCTAGCAGATAAAACAAATTCTGACATTGTAGTGGGTACAGATCCTGACTGCGACCGCTTGGGAGTTGCTGTTCGCAACAACGATGGTAAAATGATTTTATTGAACGGAAACCAAACTATGGTTTTAATGACTTCTTTTTTATTGAAGCAATGGAAAAAAGCAGGTAAACTTAACGGGAAACAATTCGTTGGTTCTACAATTGTTTCAACTCCAATGATGATGGAATTGGCTACAAGCTATGGTGTTGAGTGCAAAGTTGGACTAACTGGCTTTAAATGGATTGCAAAAATGATCAAAGATTTTCCTGAACTTGAATTTATCGGCGGCGGTGAAGAAAGTTTCGGTTTTATGGTTGGTGATGCTGTTAGAGATAAAGATGCTGTCGCAGCAACCTTATTAATCTGCGAAGTTGCCGCTCAAGCCAAAGCCGCGGGAAGTTCTGTTTACAAAGAACTTTTACAGCTTTATGTTGAAAATGGTTTCTATAAAGAGTACTTAGTTTCGCTGACTAAAAAAGGAATGGAAGGTTTACAAGAAATCAACCAAATGATGATTGATTTACGCGAAAAACCTTTGAAAGAAATCAATGGACAAAGAGTTATTATGGTTGAGGATTACCAATCGTCTATTGCTTTAAATTTATTGAATGGCGAAGAATCAATAATGGAAATCCCAAAATCGAATGTATTGATTTATTATACAGAAGATGGATCAAAAATTTGCGCTAGACCTAGTGGAACTGAACCTAAAATTAAATTCTATATCAGTGTAAATGCTGAAATCCAATCGGTTTCTGATTTTGATGAAGCAGAGAAATTCTTAGACAACAAAATACAAAATATCATTGCAGATATGCAGTTAAACTAAACCTGCATTTCTCAATCTATACAATTTTGCAAATTGCATGCAGAATTAACAAGTTCTATATCTTTGAACTCTGATTTACTTTCAAGATTGTAAATCAGAGTTTTTTTTATAAAAAAAACTAAAAAGAAATTGAAAACTCCTCAATTGGATTAATTTTGTGCATTGAAAATTAAGTGCTCAAAATAAATACTAAAACCCAAAAGAGCTGACCAACCAAAGAAAATAACATCAAAAAAAATAAATGAGTAATTTCAAAAAAATAGTTCCTTTTATATACCCGTATAAAAAATACGCATTCTTAAATATCTTTTTCAATGTTTTGTATGCGCTTTTCAGCACACTTTCGTTTGTTGCTTTAATACCAATGCTTCAGGTATTATTTGAAAAAGGAAAAAAAGTCGAAATAGAACCGGTTTACGAAGGCATTTTTAAAATAAAAGAATATGCTGAAGACTATTTGGCTTATTACATTACTACTGCACAAAAAAACCATGAACCTGGTTATGTTTTATCGGTAATGGTCGCCATTATCATTTCAATCTTTTTACTTAAAAACTTAGCCGATTATTTGGCGATGTTTTTTATCAATTTCCTTAGAAATGGAGTATTAAAGGATATGCGAAATGCTTTGTACAAAAAAACACTAGAACTTCCTTTGGCATTTTATTCTGAAAAAAGAAAAGGAGACGTAATTTCTAGAATTTCAGCTGACGTAAACGAGGTTCAAAACTCTTTCTTGGCAATCTTGGAGCTTATTGTAAAAGAACCTTTAACGATTATCTTTACAATAACCACGATGCTTATCATTAGCGCTAAGCTGACTTTGTTTGTTTTCATTTTTATTCCTGTTTCTGGATATATTATTTCGCTGATAGGAAAACAACTTAAAAAACAATCAACCAAAGCGCAAGAAGAGCAAGGAAGATTCCTTTCTACTATCGAAGAAACAATTGGCGGATTGAAAGTTGTAAAAGGATATAATTCTGAAAATTACTTTAATAAAGTTTTCCAAAACTCGACAGAGCGTTTTTTCACTTTATCAAATAGTATCGGAAACCGCCAAAACTTAGCTTCTCCAGCAAGTGAATTTATGGGAATTACTGTAATTGCCATCTTACTTTGGTACGGCGGCCAAATGGTTTTAATTGACAAAACATTACAAGGCGCTGCATTTATTGCTTACATGGGATTAGCTTACAATATTCTTACTCCTGCAAAAGCAATTTCTAAAGCTTCTTATGGAGTAAAAAGAGGAAATGCTGCAGCAGAACGTGTTCTTGAAATTTTAGAACAAGAAAACACAATTACTTCTAAAGAAAATGCTGTTGAAAAAACAACTTTTGATGACAATATCAGTGTTCAAAATGTAAACTTTAAATACGAAGAAGAAACAGTTCTAAAAGACTTTTCTCTTCAAATAAAAAAAGGACAAACTGTTGCTCTTGTAGGACAATCTGGAAGTGGAAAAAGTACAATTGCGAATTTATTGACTCGTTTTTATGATGTAAACGAAGGGTCGATTTCTATTGACGGAATCAACATTAAAGACATGAATCTGCAATCTCTCCGAAGCTTGATGGGATTGGTAACGCAAGACAGCATTTTATTTAACGATACTATTAAAGCAAATATCGCTTTAGGGAAATTAGACGCTACTGATGACGAGATTATCGAAGCGCTTAAAATTGCAAATGCTTTTGAGTTTGTAAAGGATCTTCCGCAAGGAATCTACACTAATATAGGAGACAGTGGAAACAAACTTTCCGGAGGTCAAAAACAGCGTTTATCTATTGCTCGTGCCGTATTGAAAAATCCGCCGATTATGATTTTAGATGAAGCAACATCAGCATTGGATACAGAAAGCGAAAAATTTGTTCAAGTAGCATTAGAAAACATGATGCAGAATAGAACGTCAATTGTAATTGCACACCGACTTTCGACTATTCAGAAAGCAGATGTGATTGTCGTAATGCAAAAAGGAAAAATCGTTGAACAGGGAACTCACGAAGAATTAATTGCCCACAACGGAACTTATAATAAACTGGTAACCATGCAGTCTTTCGAGTCGTAAGAACACATCAAAAACCAGATTAATTTACACAGATTAAGGAAATATTAAAACTCAGTTTAATTTCTTTAATCTGTGTTTATTTTTATAACTTTAGGTTGATTTAGAACAAATCCTGTAACTCCGCCCAAAATGTATCTTAAAAACCCCAACATAAAACTTCCGGATGACCCTGATACTATTGTGTGGAAATATCTTGATTTATCTAAATTTCTTGACCTTTTACTTTCTAAAAAACTATTCATGTCACGTTCTGACAAGTTTGAAGATCAATACGAAGGTACTTTTAGCGAACCGACTTACGAAGAAATTAAAAAGCTAGCGGCAGATAACCCTGAATTTTTAAATTACTACAAAACACATCGTGAAAAAGTAGCTATAAGCAGCTGGCACATTAATGAATATGAATCTTTTGCCATGTGGCAGATTTTCACAAAAAATAATGAAGGCTTAGCTATTCAATCTACAATTGGAAGGTTGCAAAAAGCTGTAAAACCAGAAAACAATTATGATCAATATATTGGCGAAGTAAACTATATCGATTATAAAAAAGAATATATTCCGTTTGATAATTTATTCTTTCCGTTTTTATTTAAAAGAAAGAGTTTTCAATACGAGAGAGAAGTCCGCATTCTTAGCGACACTTCCAAAAGCGATATCAAATTAAATGACGGATTAAAAATCAATGTCGATATCAATCAATTGATCGAAAAAATCTACATTCATCCAAAATCTGAAAACTGGTATAAAAAACTGGTAATTGAATTGGTGGAACGTTTAGGATTTGGTTTCGAAATTGAGAAATCAGATCTGGAAAGTGATATTTTGATATGAAGCCGCTAAGGTTCTGAGGAGCTAAGGTTCTAAGTTTTTCTCTTATGCTGATTAAAAAGCATTAATAAAAGTGCAAAAAAAAAACTTAAAGATAATTATTTCTCTTTGAGTTTTTCTAAATACCTATTTCTAAGATCCAAATTTTGATCTTCAATGATTATTTGTCCATCTTTTTTATAATAATAAACAGAATCAGATTTAGACTTTTTCATCACAGAATCACCAATCTCCATTTTATCATATAATTCAGTACTCACTTGCCATCTAACCCCAGAATCCAAAAACAGACAATGTGGGAGACGATATCCCTCCCCTCCTTCTATTTTCTTCTCATAAACAACTCCAGAAAAGCCATATTCATTAGCTTCTTTATATTCCTTTTCTATGTATCCCATTGAATTACCAACGAAATATGCTCCAACAACAGTAAGAAAAAAAATGGGCATAAAGATTAGTTTTGCTATTTTAATTCCTTTATCATAGCCTTCAACCTCTTCCTCTGGATTCATAAAAACTATATAGGCTTATAAGACTTGACCTCCCATTTTTTAGAAGCCAAATCTATATAATTGTAATGCAAAACATCATTTTTATCGAATTGTCCGTTTTGGTTGGTATCTTCAATAGTTCTAAAATACAAACGGTTTTTAGATTCAATCAAACTCCAATCTACCAGCTCTTGAAGATCTGCTGAAACTTTCGTGAAATTTTCTCCGCTGATATCGCTTAAGTACAAAGTTTTAATATCACTTGTATCAATTTTTCCGTCTTTATTAGTATCTGAATCTGTCAGTGTATAAACCATAACATTATTATGTGTTTTATCTGCAACGGTTTTCAGAAAAGTAGCCGTTAAAATTAGAACTGGCTTATCAGACAAAGGTCGGATAGAATCTGAATCTACTTTTTGGAATTTTAAATTCTGAAGATATCCTGTAATTTCATATTCTCCTAAATTAGAAATCGTAAAACTTACATCATTAACGCTCGAAGAACCAAATCTTGCCTTAGATCCTCTTTCAAAAACCCTTAAATCTCCAACTGGGTGAATTAAATAATTGGTTCCTTCCATTTGAATTGGCAAATCGGCGATTTCAATCTGGGTTGTATCTGTTTTAGTAATACTCACTTTATTTGAAGCACCGTAGCTTACTTTTGGTTTTTGAACTTCTTCTCGGCAGCTTAGTACTGTTCCGATCAGTATTATGGCGATATATTTAAAATACTTTCTCATCTACATTGATTAATACGATTATCAAATATACTATTTTTGATTGTATTTTTTATTTTTATTGAATTTTATAACCGATCACGAAGCAGATTATAGCCTCGCATTAATCTTAACGTTAAAAACCCTCGAAGTCATATAATTCGGAATCGCATATTGATTTTTTGAATACACATCACGAACCCAAGTATTTGTAATCGCATTTTGATTATTAAAGAGATTAAAAATTTCTAACCCTAAAGACAATTCTTTAAAGTTTTTTAGCCAACCTGTTTTTGTGTTCTGTGTACTGCTGTCTACAAAAACTTTTGCAAAACCAATATCTGCTCTTCTATAATCATTCAATCTATTTTGATACAAGTATGGATCTGTGTAAGCTGGCGCACCACCCGGCAAGCCTGTATTATAAACTAAATTTAAATATACTTTCACACTTGGAATGTTCGGCATATAATCCTGAAACAGCATCGCAAATTTCAATCTCTGATCTGTAGGCCGCGCAATATAACCTTTGTTTTCGTAATTTTCTTCCGTTTTCATGTATCCAAAACTCACCCAAGATTCGGTTCCGGGAACAAATTCGCCGTTTAATCTAAAATCCAAACCTTGCGCATATGCTTTTGCATTATTATTGGCAACATAACGGATACGAACATTATCAATAGAATACACATTTACATCTGAAAGTGATTTATAATAAAGTTCCGTTACCCATTTAAATGGGCGGTTCCACATTTTAAAATTATAGTCATTACCCAAAACAACATGAATCGCTTCTTGTGCTTTCACATTCGGGTTTACAACACCTTCCAGATCTCGAAGTTCCCTATAAAATGGCGGTTGATGATACAACCCTCCAGAAATTCTAAAAACCATATCGCGATCCCAATCTGGTTTTATTGCAAATTGCGCACGGGGACTTACTACAAATTGAGTTTTTCCTTCTTCTGCAGCTCCTTCAACATTCCATCCTTGAAAACGAGCTCCTAAATGGTACCAAATCTGACTTGAACCAATTTCCGATTGTTTATTCCACTGCGTATAGCCAGAAAATCTATTTATGGTATTAAAATTTGTAGCACGAATATCTTGATATGGCAAAAGCGGCCCTGTATAAGGAGTATAGGGCTGATTATTTTTTGGAAGAATAAGCAAAGGAGGATTTATAGAAAATCCAGCAGAATCGATTACCTCCCATTCCACTACTCGATCTCGAATAGATTCTCTAGTATATTTTAAACCAAACTCTAACTGGCTTTCTTTCCAGTTCTGAATTCCTTTTAGTTCAATATTTGCAATTAAAGCATCCAAATCGTTTCGGGCATGATTCAGCTGAGAACCAATTCCACGTGTAAAATCAATAGCCGAAGCATTTTCTGGATCTTCAGCATTTACACTTCCTAAACGATATTGGGCTAAAATATCAAAATGCTCCTTTTCTTTAGTATGAAATAAAGAACCAATTAATTTTAAAGTGAGTGTAGAAGAGGCTTTGAAAGTAGTTTTCAAAGCTCCAAAATAAGTGTCGTATTGATCTTTTTCTTGTCCGTCATAATAAACCGAAAGCGCCATTGGCTGGTCTACCGTACCAAAATTAGTTTGACGCACTAAAGGTTCATATGAATACTTATTTTGAGAAATATTTCCTAAAAAGCTCATTTGCCACTTTTCAGAAATATCGTAATTGATATTCGTTTGAATATCGGCAAAAGTCGGTTTGTAATTCGTCTCTGTATCTTGGCTGTTTACTAGAAGGCTATTATTTCTATAACGCACTCCAGTTACCGCAGACCATTTTTTATTTTTAGAAACTAAATCGACCGCAGCACTTCCACCTAGGAAACTTGCTTCAAAAGCAGCACCAAATTGAGTTGGCTTACGATACGTAATATCTAAAACGGAAGATAATTTATCTCCAAACTTGGCTTGAAATCCGCCAGCAGAAAATTCAACATTCTGCACCAAATCTGTATTCGTAAAACTTAATCCTTCTTGCTGACCGGAACGAATTAAAAACGGACGATACACTTCTACTTCATTCACATAAACTAGATTTTCATCATAATTCCCGCCTCGCACCATATATTGCGAACTTAACTCGTTATTTGAATTAACACCAGGAAGCGTTTTCAGAATATTTTCAATTCCAGCATTTGCACCAGGAATTTTCTTTATGGTTTCTGTATCAACAGATGTAATTCCCTGAACTCGCTTCCTATTTCCAGAAGAAACAAAAACTTCTCCCATTTGCTCCTCAGAATTATTCATAATCGGATTAAAAACAAAAACTTCATTTGTTTTCAAACTAACAGTCAAACTCATCATTTTTAATGAAACGTGAGTAAAAATCAAAGAGACCTTTTTGTTTGAAGGAATTACGATTTCATAAAAACCATTCGAATCTGACTGAACAAAAGTATTCTGCCAAGAGACATTCACACCCGAAACAGGATGTTTCTCTACATCTAAAATCAGCCCTTTAATACGAGCGTTTTGAGCTAATGCAATACAGCTAAAAAATAAAAAGAGAAAAGCGAATGTAAACCTATTTTGACTCAAAGATTTTGGGTTTTATTTTTTTTGACTTCTGAAAAAACGAGTTTCAAAGATAGTAGTATTTCCTACATTATCAACTACCTCAATTTTTAAAACGTTTTCTCCTTCTGCCAAATACTGATCATCAAAAGTATGAGTAATTCTTCTGGCTTTATTTTCATATTCAAACAAAACCCAACTTCCATTTAAATATCCATTATAAGACTTAATTCCCGACAAAGCATCACCTATTGTAAAGTCAATTTTCTTTTGATCGCTAATCCATTTTCCCTCTACTGGTTTTGCAATTTTTATCACTGGCCCAATTGTATCTAAAACCAAACCATATGTACCCAATATTTTTGCTTTGGCAGTAAAAACGTCGCCTTTTCTAATGGTTCCATTGTAACTTGTTCCTTTACCAATATATAGTTTGTCTCGTAATGATTCTGGATAATTATCGTCTTTTATAGTAATCGTAAAGTTGGAATGAACCGGAACTGTATCGTCATGAATATAAATTTTATTATTTCTAACATCGAAATTCATATTAAAATCCTCATAAAAAGTTCCCGCAGGAAAAAACACAGACATATTATCTTTTTCGAAATTGGAATCTTTATTATATCTCACAAAATAAGGCCCTGTAACAGGTTCTGCCTGCACGAGCGGTGTTGCTGTGTCGTATTCGATAGGCACTGTTATAGAATTTAAATTTCCAAAATAATCTGAAACTTCGATTCTGTAATTCAAAGCCAAGTTTGGTTCTGGCGTGATAACTCCGTACTGCGAATCTGTTTTAATTATGCTTAAAGCGAAAGGCGTTTTCATAAAAAGCTTTTGAACTCTCTGACTTGTTTTTTTATACCTCGCATAATCTATAAAAGCATTGATATAACGCATTTCATCAAAGGAATACGTATTAAACTGATAATTATAATTTGGATTTCCGTTTAAAAAAGTCGAAACATTAAAAACCCCATTTTTGTTATACGAAACATCATCGGTATCTACCGCATTAATTCCAAAACCAATTTTTCCGTTTGCCTTAACTTTTGAAGCCAGATAAGTTCCGTCTTTCTGGAGAGCCATATTCACAAGCAAAGGCTGTTTAGATTGGTTGACCGTTGCATTATCCAGTGGATACACATACAAACTAGACAAAGTTGGTTTTTTAGTGTCCTTAATATTTTGGTCAAAGCCAAAGAAAATCGGATTGATAACAAATTCTGTTTTAGTATCACGAATTTCAAAATGAAGATGCGGTCCTTCTGAAGAACCTGTATTTCCAGAAAGCCCAATTATATCGTCTTTTTTTACAGGAAGTTCGTCTGGTTTTGGAAACATTTCAATTTCATATGCCTTTTCTTTGTAATGTGTTTTTTTTACATAATCCAAAATTGCACCGGTTGGCGTTTGCAAATGCCCATAAACAGAAGTATAACCATTTGGATGCGTGATGTAAATACATTTTCCGTTTCCAAAAGTCGAAATTTTGATTCTTGAAACATATCCATCGGCAATAGCATGTACAGTTAACCCTTCTCTCTGATTGGTTTTCAAATCAAAACCAGCATGAAAATGATTAGGCCTTAACTCTCCAAAATTACCCGAAAGTCGCATCGGAATATCTAATGGAGGACGAAAATAGTCTTTAGGATATTGCGTTTGAGCAAATATAAAATTACAAATCAAAAAGGTAAGGGCAGAAAATCTCATAAGCAACATTTTTGCTAAGATAAATAAAAATAGATCAATAAAAGCAAGAAAAAACCTATAATTTTACAATTAATTGAATTACATATATTTATCTATTTTAATGTAAAAAAATCGATAAAAAATTGCATTAATAAAAAGGAATATTAACTTTGTATGATTAAGTAATGAATAGGATGTATAATGAGTGTAATTGCAGAAATAATTGATACTCTTGAATATAAAGCCCAAAAGCTTTTTGAGAAATCAAAAGGTTTGGAGCAAAACAATCAAGTATTACGATTAGAATTAGCCAAAGCTGCGCAAATTATCCAGAAACAATCTGAGGAAATGGAGGCTTTGAAAAAGCAAAATGAAACACTTAAAATAGCCAATTCGTTGCTTGGCAGCGACAATAACAAGAGAGAGACAAAGCTTAAAATAAATTCATTAATTCGCGAAATTGATTACTGTATAGCACAACTATCAGATTAATAATATGGACGGAAAGCTTAGAATTAAAATATCAATTGCCGATCGCGTTTACCCACTTACGGTTGAACCGAGTCAGGAAGAGGGACTTAGAAGTGCTTCTAAAAAAATTGATGCTATGATAAAGCAGTTCGAAGAAAATTACGCGGTTCGTGACAAACAAGATGTTCTAGCAATGTGTGCACTACAATTTGCATCGCAAGTAGAACAAAAACAAATTGATAACGCAATCGATGGAGAAGAAACCATCGAAAGAATTAAAAGATTAAATACGCTTTTAGATCAATATCTCGAAAAATAAACGTTCTTTACAGAAACTAAGATACTGCCTACATTAGTTCACAATTGGTAAACTCAACACTAACAATTTAGAATGAGCAAATCGTCGCTACTATAGTATGCCCTCCATTTGGCTGGGAAACTTGAACAGTGAGTTAGCTCAAAACTTGTCTTTACGAGTTTATACAAGCAATTAATGTAGGCTTTTTTTATATATAAACCCTAACAAACATGGACATCATAACGATCATCATTGGTATTGTAGGTATTGCAGCAGGTTTTGCAATAGCTAAAATTATCGAGAAAAGTAATATTTCAAACCTAATTAAAAACGCTAAAAAAGAAGCAGCTTCTATCTTAAAAGACGCTAATTTGGAAGCTGAAAATATCAAAAAAGACAAAATTCTTCAAGCAAAAGAGCGTTTTATCGAACTTAAATCGGAACACGAACAAGTTATTTTAGCACGTGATAAAAAAGTGGCTGAAGTAGAAAAACGTGTACGCGATAAAGAATCTCAAATTTCTAACGAACTTTCTAAAGCTAAAAAAGTAAACGAAGATTATGAAGCTAAAACAGCCGAATACAACAACAAAATTGAGGTTTTAGACAAAAAACAAGCTGAAGTTGACAAACTTCACAAAAGCCAATTACAGCAATTGGAAGTAATTTCTGGTCTTTCTGCTGAAGAGGCAAAAGAGCAATTGGTTGAAGGTTTAAAAGCTGAAGCTAAAACAAAAGCAATGTCTCACATTCAAGAAACTATTGAAGAGGCAAAATTAACTGCACAGCAAGAAGCTAAAAAAATCATCATAAACACTATTCAAAGAGTTGGAACGGAAGAAGCAGTTGAAAACTGTGTATCTGTTTTCAACATTGAATCTGACGATGTAAAAGGACGCATTATTGGTCGTGAAGGACGTAACATTAGAGCTCTTGAAGCTGCAACTGGAGTTGAAATCATTGTTGATGACACGCCAGAAGCTATCATTCTTTCTTGTTTTGATCCTGTTCGTAGAGAAATTGCTCGTTTGTCTTTGCACAAATTAGTAACTGACGGACGTATTCACCCAGCTCGTATCGAAGAAGTTGTAGCTAAAACTGCAAAACAAATTGATGACGAAATTATTGAAGTAGGAAAACGTACCGTAATCGACTTAGGAATTCACGGTTTACACCCAGAATTAATTAAAGTGGTGGGTAGAATGAAATACCGTTCTTCTTACGGGCAAAACTTATTACAGCACTCAAGAGAGGTTTCTAAACTTTGCGGTATCATGGCTGCAGAATTAGGACTAAACGTAAAACTAGCTAAAAGAGCTGGTTTATTACACGATATCGGAAAAGTGCCAGATACAGAAAGCGATTTACCACACGCACTTTTAGGTATGCAATGGGCTGAGAAATACGGCGAAAAAGAAGAAGTATGCAACGCAATTGGAGCGCACCACGATGAGATCGAAATGAAATCTTTATTGTCTCCGATTATTCAAGTTTGTGATGCTATTTCTGGAGCAAGACCAGGTGCTAGACGTCAGGTTTTAGATTCTTACATCCAGCGTCTAAAAGATCTTGAAGATGTAGCTTACGGATTCAGCGGAGTTAAAAATGCTTATGCAATTCAAGCTGGTAGAGAACTTCGTGTAATTGTAGAAAGTGAAAAAGTTTCTGATGATAATGCAGCAAACTTATCTTTCGAGATTTCACAAAAAATTCAAACAGAAATGACTTACCCTGGACAAGTAAAAGTTACAGTTATCAGAGAAACTAGAGCTGTAAATATTGCTAAGTAATCAGGATTACAAATAAAAAATAAAGGCTGTCAATTGACAGCCTTTATTTTTTTAGTTCTATTTAAATTTTACATATCATTAAAAACGATTTTAAAGCTCGTTCCTACTCCTACTTCACTTTCTACTTCAACCGTTCCTTTCATAGCCTCAATTTGATTTCTTGTAATATACAACCCAATACCTCGAGCTTCTTCGTGTTTATGAAAGGTTTTATACATTCCGAATATTAAATCACCATAAACTTTCAAATCGATTCCCAGACCATTATCTGAAATCTTAAGCGACTTAAAGCCTTCTGGCTCGATTGCAAAATCAAAAGTAATAATAGGATCACGATCAGGATGTGCATATTTAATTGCATTTGTTGTAAAATTCAGCAAAACACTTTCCATATACGCTGGATTAAAATTAATCGTGAGATACTTTGGAACATTATTAATAATGGTTACTTTTCGCTGTTTATCATAACCTTTAATAGTCGAAATAGTCTTCTCGATATACTCACAAAGCTTTAACGGCACTACTGCAATATTAATATTGCTTTGCGTTTTGACAATTTGGGTAAGATTCGAAATAGTCTCATTGAGATCGTTAGAAACAGCTCTCAAGTATTCCAGCATTTCAGCTACAGTTTGCTTACTAACATCAGCATCAATAAGATCTAAAATAGATTTTATATTTCCAGCCTGCGTATTTAAATTGTGCGAAACAATATGCGAAAAATTCAACAATCGGCTATTTTGATCACTATACAGTTTCATCGTTTTCAAAAGTTCCAGCTCTTTTTCTTTTTGCGCCGATACATCTGTATGAGTTCCGATTACACGAAGAGGCTTTCCGTTTTCATCCCGTTCAATTACTTTTCCTCGATCCAAAATCCATTTGTAATTTCCACTAGAAGTCATTACACGATGATAATTTTCGTAAAACGGAATCTTATTATCAAAATGTTCGTGAATATCGGAGTAATATTTTGGAAGATCATCAGGATGAACGATTTTATCCCAACGCTCTGGATCATCAAAAATATCGGTAGATTCCAGTTCTAAAATTTTAAGAGACAAGGACGAATAAAAAACACTATTAGTAACCATATCCCAGTCCCAAATCCCCACCGTAGAAGCGTCAAGAGCAAATTGAAAACGTTCTTCAGAAATTCTAAGTTTTTCTTCTTTATCTTTCAATTCGGTAATATCCGAAACATGTCCATAAAAAATAACATCTCCTCCGGCTCCCGCTTCTGTTTTTGCAGAAATCCTAAACCAGCGAATGCCTTTTTTAGGAAGACTAGCCCTAAATTCAATTTCCCAAGGTTTTATTTCTTTCCTAGCCTTAATTAAAGACTGAAAAAAAAGTTCCCGATCCTGCGGTAAAATTCGATCGTAAACTATAAATTTTATATCATTATCAAAATTTGCTGAAGAAATTTCAAATATTTCATCAGCCGATTTACTTACGAGTGGAAAGGTGTAATTATTATCATCATCAATAATAAATTGAAAAAGTAAGTCGGGCATTTCGGCCAACAATTTTTTATAAAAATTATTTACCTCCAAGCAATCGTCATTTCCATATAAATCAAAAACCATATACTACTTTTTTATGTAAATAAAACATTAAGAACTTATGCGGGAGAAGCAAAACAAAACATCACATTTCACTGTATTTAATTCGTTTTAACTCAAATTTTTAACACAATATATAAATTTTCAAAACAAAAAACGCACAATACAATAAAAAATTATTTTCTTGGATGAAAACTATGCATAACCTCCTTTAAAAAACTGCGATCAAGATGAACATAAATTTCTGTTGTTGTAATAGATTCATGCCCAAGCATTAACTGAATGGATCTCAAATCTGCACCATTTTCAAGCAGATGTGTAGCAAAAGAATGGCGTAATGTATGCGGACTTATACTCTTATTCAATCCCATTTTTTGTGCAAGATCTTTAATGATAGTAAAAACCATCGCGCGTGTTAACTGATTTCCTCTTCTATTCAAAAATAAAGTGTCTTCTGCTCCTTTTTTAATATTGAGATTACAGCGAACTGCATTTCTATAAATATCAATATATTTCTGAGTTAATGATCCTATTGGAACAAATCTTTCTTTATTGCCTTTACCTGTAATTTTAATAAAGCCTTCATCAAAAAACAGATCAGATATTTTTAGAGAAATGAGTTCAGAAACACGAAGACCACAGCCATAAAGAGTTTCAATCATAGCGCGGTTTCGCTCGCCTTCGTTGGTGCTTAAATCGATTGTTTCGATCAGAGCATCAATTTCTGGAAGTGATAATGTATCGGGTAATTTACGTCCTGTTTTGGGCGCTTCGATTAATTCTAAAGGATTATCGTTTCTATAATCTTCAAAAACCAGATAATTAAAGAAACTTTTGAGTCCAGAGATAATTCTAGCCTGCGACCTTGGATTAACTTCTTTAGCTACCGTATAAATAAATTGCTGTAAAGTTTCGTCGGAAATTTTTATTGGCGAAATATCAATCTGATTGGTTTCCAAAAAAAGACACAAACGCTCAATATCAAAGCCGTAGTTTTCGATTGTATTTTTAGACAAACCTCTCTCAATCCTCAAATAGGACTGATAATCTTTTATATATCTGCTCCAATTCATATTTACAAAGTAAATGATTTTTTAGCATAAAAAAACCTCCCTAGTTTAAGGAAGGTTTTCAAATATTTTTAATTTCTTAATTAAATTTATAAGCCGCAGTTATAGCAAAAACACTGTTTTTTGGACTATCGTAATATTCGTCCCAAGTATCTGCGTCATTATCTGCAATATTAGACAAACCTACTGTATAACGAGCACCAACTGAGAAGTTATCAGTAAAGTTATATCCAAGTCCGAAATTAAATCCTGTATCAACAGATTTGAAACCATCTTTTACATCTCTGCCTTCACTTTTAGCAGAAACTAAAAATCCTAATTGTGGTCCAGCCTCAGCAGTAAATTGTTTTGTGATATAAAACTTCGCTAATACAGGCACATTAATATAATTTAATTTAGTATCAAATTTATCGCCTGCAAACTTCAATTTAGCGCCTTGAGTAGAGAACAAAAGCTCTGGCTGAATAGATAATCTTTCAATAACTTTAATCTCAGCAAAACCTCCTACTTGAAAACCTACTAAAGAGTTAGCATCCCAATAATTTCCGCCTGCAAAAGTTGTAATATTAAGACCTCCTTTTATTCCAAATCTTGTTTCCTGAGCATTTGAGAATGCAAAAGCCATAATTGCAATGGCAGATAAAATAATTTTTTTCATTCTAATTTGTTTTGGGTTAAATTAATCAGATCAAATATAAAAATATTCTTCATAAAACTACATTAGGAATTTAATAAATAAAATAGTAATAAGTTTGTAAGTTGTTAAATTAAAATCATATAAACTTTAAATGCAAAATCTAAAACAAAAAAAAACCTTCCCAAGGGAAGGCATAAAAAAACTAAATTATTATTATTATTATTTTTATTTTTAGAATTTATATCCAACAGTTAATGAAACTACATTATTATGGATTTTAACATCATTATCAAAGTCAGAAATGTTTGATAAACCAAAATTATATCTTACCCCAACTGATACATTCTCCGTGAAATCATATCCTGCTCCAACATTTAAACCGAATGAAACTGATTTAATATCATCTTTTGCATCATCATTTCCAGAATTTTTTTCTCCATAATACATCTCTTCCCATTTATCTTTAGCTGACAGTAAAAAACCTATTTGGGGCCCCGCCTCAACACTAAATTTATCAGCAACATAATACTTAGCCATAACTGGAACGTTTAAATAGCTAGTATTGATTGTTTCTTTAAAATAGTAATTAACCTCTGATTCCTCAAATTTAGCTCCTTGGGTAGAATACAAAAGCTCTGGCTGAATTGAGAATTTATCTGTAAGTTTAAATTCTGCAAAACCTCCCACTTGAAAACCAACTTTAGACGATGCGTCTTCAATGTCTCCCGAAAAACTTGAAAGATGTATTCCTCCCTTTAATCCAAACTTTACATCTTGAGCATTTGCCCATCCGAAAGTTAATACTGCAATAGCAGTTAAAACAATTTTTTTCATAATTTTTAAAAATATTATTTGATTAATATTCAACAAAACTAAGATTAGACCTACAAAAAACACTCCACTATAAGTTTAAAAAGTATTAAAATAAGACACAAATAATACTAGAATAGACTTCCTGAAAATCAAAACTTTAAAAGAGAAAACAAAGAATTTCATGCCTTAAAAAATAATTTGAGTGGGAATTTTAGTAATTATTTAATCCAAATTATAATGCAATAAAATGCTAAATATGTAGTTTTGAACTTTAAATAACATTTTAAAATACCAATTTTTAAAAACCTTTTTATGAAGAAAATACTTTTAGCAGCTGTTATGTTCATTGCAACATCAGCGGCAGTAAACGCACAATTTGTACAAATCGGGGTAAAAGCAGGAGCTAACTTTGCAAATCAAACTGGAGGTTCTGACTTTAATGGAATCTCTGTTGATAAAGAAGGAATTACAAGTTACCACGCAGGTCTTGTAGCAGAACTTAAATTATTAGAAAAATTCTCAATTCAGCCAGAGCTTTTGTATTCTACTCAAGGAGCTACTTATAAAAATGCTTTTTCAGAATTTAAAAACGAGATGGGATATATTGCTATTCCTGTAATGGCAAAAATCTATATGACTAAGTCTCTTAGTTTAGAACTTGGTCCACAGGCATCATTCCTTGTTAGCAATAAAAAAGAATTTGACGTTGCAGATCCAAAAACATTTGATTTTTCTCTAAATGCAGGTTTAGGATTAAAAGTTGTTGGAGGTCTTTTTGTTCAAGCTCGTTACGGTATAGGTCTGACTGAGATTTCAGAACAAGCTGATTTTAAAAACTCTGTATTCCAACTTTCTGCTGGATACATGTTCTAAAAATATATCACATACTTTTACAAAAACCGCTCTATTTATTAGTGCGGTTTTTTTTATTTTTACACTACTCAATGACAATTGCAAAAATCAATAGCAATGTCAATATCTCAAAACAAAACAAACACATATGAAAATCTGCATTATCAACGGACCAAACTTGAATCTTTTAGGAAAACGCGAACCAGAAGTTTACGGAAGCCAAACCTTTGAAGATTATTTTGAAACGTTGAAACAAAAATTTCCAAACATCGAACTTTCGTATTATCAAAGTAATATTGAAGGTGAATTAATTGGTAAAATTCAAGAATGTGGCTTTAGTTATGATGGAATAATTTTAAATGCAGGCGCATATACGCATACTTCTATTGGTTTGGGAGACGCAATGAAAGCCGTTACAACTCCTGTAATAGAAGTTCATATTTCTAACACTTATGCTAGAGAAAGCTTCAGACATCAATCCTATTTATCCGGAAATGCCAAAGGTGTAATTCTGGGATTTGGTTTAAAAAGCTACGAATTAGCGATTCAGTCGTTTTTGTAATTTTTTAAACAAATGTCATACTGAGCGAAGTTGAAGGCTAACGAAAATAAGATAAAGCTTCGACTTCGCTTAGCCTGACAAACAAGTCAGTAGTTTCTTATCGAATTTAACAAATTATTAGTAACCTCATTTTCAACTTCTTTTATTTTTGTGAGAGAAACCACTTTCATGAGAAACTATACTTTACTCGCTTTTTTATTATTTTCTATTTCTAATTTCGCCCAAATCATAGGAACTGTAACCGACGAAAAAGGAAATCCGCTTCCATTTGTTTCTATTTTTCAAGAAGGCACCTATCATGGCACCACTTCTAATGAACAAGGAAAATATCAGCTAAATGTAAAAGAAATTGCGGGAAGCACAATCATTTTTCAATATTTAGGCTATAAAACTCAAAAGAAAATTGTTCTCGCAGCAACGAAAACAGTCATTTTGGATGTTCAGCTTCAAGAAGAAAGCTTCGCATTAAATGAAGTTGTAATCGACCCTAAAAACAATCCCGCAAATGCAATTATAAAAAGCGCCATTGCCAATAAAAAAGAAAACTCAGATAAAACGGGAAGATATACTGCCGACTTTTATTCGAAAGGAATGCTTAAAGTAAAAGATCTTCCTAAAAAAATTCTAGGTAAAAAAGTAGAATTAGGTAGCGACATGGGAGCTAATTTAGATTCGACAGGAACAGGAATTTTATATTTATCCGAAACAATATCTAAAGTTAGTCTTGAAAAGCCAAACAAGTTTAAAGAAAATATTATAGCTTCTAAAGTTTCTGGAAATAACCGCGGCTACAGTTACAACACAGCAGCATTATCAAATTATGATTTTTATGATAATGCCTTAGATTTTGATGTTAAACTCATCTCTCCTATTGCAGACAATGCTTTTAATTACTACAAATACAAATTGGAAAGCACTTTTTACGATGATAACAATCAGCAGATTTATAAAATTAAAGTCATTCCGAAACGCGATAAAGAACCCGTTTTTGAAGGTTACATTTATATTGTAGAGGATAGTTTTGCGATTTATGCCATCGATTTAGATATCAAAGGCTATAGAATGAAAAATGAGTTCACTGAAATAATGAATTTAAAACAGAGTTTCAGTTATAACTCCAAAAATAAAATCTGGTCCAAAAACGCGCAGACACTTTCTTTTAACGCGGGTATTTTTGGCGTAAAATTTTCTGGAAATTTCAATTATGTTTATTCGAATTATGAATTTCCAACGTCGTTTGAAAAGAAAACCTTCGGAAATGAACTGGTGGCTTTTGATCTCAATGCGAACAAAAAAGATGATGCATTCTGGAATGAAATTCGTCCGATTCCGTTAACTCTGGAAGAAAGCAATGATTACACCAAAAAGGATAGTCTGCAAACCATTAGAAAATCAAAAAAATACACCGATTCTATTGATGCCAAAAACAATAAGTTTAAAGTTTGGGATATCTTAATGGGCTACGATTATAAAAACACTTTCAAGAAATATTCATTTGATTATAAAGGTTTGCTAAATATTTCTTCCTTAAGTTTTAATACCGTTCAGGGTTTTAATCTGGATTCTGGTTTCTCTTTTAAAAAATGGGATGAGGAAAAAGGGACAAACACTTCAATAAGCACAACTTTTAATTATGGCTTTTCGGATGAACGTTTTCGCGCAATTGGCGAATTCAGTCATCGATTCAACAACATCAACTATGCAACGATTTGGGGTTCTGGAGGAACAAAAACAGCGCAATTTAATAGTGCAGAACCTATTTCTAAATTGATCAACTCTATTAGTTCTTTGTTTTTTAAAGACAATTACATGAAGCTTTATAATTTAGAGTTTGCTGAAATCAATTATGGCCAAGATATTGCGAATGGAGTAAATCTTACTGGAAAAATCGGTTACGAACAGCGCAAACCACTTTTTAATACAACCGATTATTCTTTCTTTAAAAAAGATGATGTTTATTCGTCAAATAATCCTTTAGCGCCAGACGATTTTACTAACTCAGCTTTTGATCAGCATCATTTGTTTAAAGCTCTTGTAACTACGAGAATCAACTTTGGAAACAAATACATTTCAAGACCAGACGGCAGGTTTAATTTTAAAGATGATAAATATCCGACCGTTTATTTAGCATTCGAAAAAGCGTTCGCAGCAAGCGAAAAAAAGTACGAATACGAAAGAATAGGTGCCTCTCTTCAATATGATCTATCTCTTGGAAATAAAGGCCTTTTAGGAACCAATTTTAGAGCAGGCAAGTTCTTTAATGCAGAAAATATTTCGTTTATCGATTACAGACATTTTAACGGAAATCAAACTCATATAGGAACAAGCGAGCGTTATTTGAATGTTTTTAATATGATGCCCTATTATTCAAATAGCACAAACGATAGTTATTTTGAAATGCATACAGAATACAATGACACTGGTTTTATCATGAATAAAATTCCGTTATTGAATCTTTTAAAATCAACTATGAATGTTGGTTTCCATGCCCTTGCAATTCCTGACAGAAAACCATATTCTGAATTTACTGTTGGTTTAGATAATTTAGGTTTCGGAAAATTTAAATTATTCCGAGTAGATTATGTACATTCTTATCAAGGAGGGATTCAACAAAATGGTGTTGTGTTTGGGTTGAAGATTTTGAATGCGTTAGATTAAAAAAAGATGCTAAGGTTCTGAGATGCTAAGATTCTAAGTTTTTCTTTAGTCAAAGTTTTAAATGTTGACAAAGATTAATTTAAAAATCTTTGAGAAGGCTTCTCTGGAAGCCTCGGAATCACGCAGCCTAACAAAAAATAGTATTAGGCATAAAAAGAAAAACTTAGCATCTCAGAACCTTAGAATCTTAAGAATAATCATCTGGTTCAATATGAATCAAAACATTTCCTAATTGCGGAATCTGTTCTTTTAAAGTATCTTGCAATTTATGAGATAAATCGTGCCCTTCTTTTACTGAAATTTTCGCTGAAACTATGGCGTGAAGATCAACATGATAACGCATTCCTGCTTTACGAATAAAACATTTTTCGGTTCCAAGAATTCCTGAAACTGTCAAGGCAACAACACGAATTTCTTCTACTAAATCGTCATTTAAGTTTTCATCCATGATTTCGCCAAGCGCAGGTCTGAAAATTTTATAGCTGTTATATAAGATAAAAAAAGCGGCAAAAAGCGCAGCCCAATCATCAGCAGATTCATAACCTTTTCCCATAATCAACGCAATCGAAATTCCGATAAAAGCAGCAACAGAAGTAATCGCATCACTTCTATGATGCCAAGCATCGGCTGCTAAAGACGAACTATTGGTTTGCTTGCTTCTTTTCATTACCAAACGAAAGGAATATTCTTTCCAGATAATAATTGCGCCTAAAACATATAAAGTCCAAGATTTAGGCAAATCGTGCGAAGTTCCAATATTTGCAATACTTTCATAACCAATAATTGTTGCTGAAGTAATTAAAAACCCAACAACCAAAAACGTAATAAGAGGTTCTGCGCGACCATGACCATAAGGATGGTTTTCATCTGCCGGCTTATTCGAATATTTGATTCCAAATAGCACCAAGAATGACGCAAATATATCTGTTGTCGATTCAATCGCATCGGCAATCAAGGCATAAGAATTGCCAAAAAAACCTGCAAGACCTTTTACAAGGGCCAAGCAGGTGTTTCCAACTATACTAAAGATAGTAGCTTTTATAGCTTTTTGTTCGTTTGTCATTTAGACTATTTTTTTTCGCATCCCGATAGCTATCGGGATTACGAAATTTAAATCTTCAAAGATTATCAAAATAATTTGTGAATTGGCGGCAAACTCTTAATTTACGCTCTCACGATTTTTGCGCCGATTGCTCTCAAACGCTCGTCGATACGCTCGTATCCACGGTCAATTTGCTCGATATTCTGAATAGTACTTGTTCCTTTTGCAGAAAGCGCCGCAATCAATAATGAAATTCCTGCACGAATATCAGGAGATGACATTGTAGTTGCTTTCAATTGAGATTCGAAATTATGTCCCATAACCACAGCTCTGTGCGGATCACATAACATAATTTTTGCTCCCATATCGATTAATTTATCCACAAAGAACAAACGGCTTTCGAACATTTTTTGGTGAATTAAAACGTCTCCTTTTGCTTGCGTCGCTACAACTAAAACGATACTTAATAAATCAGGCGTAAATC
This sequence comes from Flavobacterium humidisoli, assembly GCF_023272795.1. Lineage (NCBI taxonomy): Bacteria > Pseudomonadati > Bacteroidota > Flavobacteriia > Flavobacteriales > Flavobacteriaceae > Flavobacterium > Flavobacterium humidisoli. The sequence goes on from NZ_CP096829.1 coordinate 137,611, forward strand.
CTGGCCATGGCGCATCAGCAATAGTTAAGATAGAACCGTCGATATCTGTTTTTACTTCATATCCATCTTTGTGAGCAGGAATATAAATATCGTCGTTACGTTTTTCGATTGTGATACCCAATTTTCTGAAAGTATTCGGAATTAACCCTAAATTTTCCCAGCTTACATTTTTGATTGTGATTTCGCTCTTTGTCATAGCCGCAAGACCAATCCAAGAACCAATTTCAATCATATCAGGAAGAATTGTATGCTCGCAACCTCCAAGGCTTTCAACACCTTCAATAGTCAACAAGTTAGACCCAACTCCAGTGATTTTTGCTCCCATAGAGTTCAGCATTTTACACAATTGCTGTAAGTAAGGCTCACAAGCAGCATTGTAAACTGTAGTTTTTCCTTTTGCTAAAACTGCAGCCATTACAATGTTTGCAGTTCCAGTTACAGAAGCTTCGTCTAAAAGCATATCTGTTCCTTTAAGACCTTCTTTAGGAGTTTCAACTCCGTAAAAATGATCTTCTCTGTTATATCTAAATTTTGCTCCAAGGTTAATAAAACCTTCAAAGTGTGTATCTAATCTACGGCGACCGATTTTATCTCCGCCTGGTTTTGGAATATATCCTTTTCCGAAACGAGCCAAAAGCGGACCAACAATCATAATAGAACCACGAAGCGCTCCTCCTTCTTTTTTGAAAGCTTCCGTTTCTAAATAACCAACGTTAACCTCGTCAGCTTGAAAAGTAATAGAACCTGGTTCGTTGCGTTGAATTTTTACCCCTAAATTACCCAACAAAGTGATTAATTTATTGATGTCTATAATGTCAGGAATGTTATTAATTTTTACTTTCTCTCCTGTTAGAAGCACGGCACATAAAATTTGTAATGCCTCATTCTTTGCTCCTTGCGGAGTGATTTCTCCTTTTAAAGGAGTTCCTCCTTCGATTTTAAAAATTCCCATAGATCTTTGTTAAGGTTCTTTCAAAGTTTCTAAGATTCTAAGATCCTGAGATTCTAAGTAAAACTTAGTATCTGAGAAACTCAGCGTCTTAGTAGCTTTTTTTATTTTTGATTATTGTTTTTTTGAAATGTCTTTTTTTGACCGCCTTTATTATTGTTTTTGTTATTCTGAGTTTTCGGCTGTATACCAGAAGCTGTTTTATTCGACATGCGTTTGTTGGTACGCATTAAGTCTGTTGTATTTAGCAGTTCTTCTGTACTATGCAATAAATTGATTTTGCCTCCCGATAATTCATATAAATGTTCAAAAATCACATCGTCTTTTACTGTGTCTTTATTCCAGCTCAAGAACGATTTTTTCATATGATTCGCAATTACCATCACCAAAGCATTTTTCATTTCGCCTTCTTCCCATTTATTAGCAACATCAATCATGTACTTAATGTTGTTTCCATAAAATCTATATTTTGGGAAATTCTGAGGATATTGTAAAATCTCAGGTTTCAGTTGCAAAACATCTCTTGACGGAATCGGATATGGTGATTCTACATTTAGTTTAAAATCAGACATAATAAAAAGCTGATCCCAAAGTTTATGCTGAAAATCTGGCACATCACGTAAATGCGGATTCAGACTTCCCATAACCTGAATGATATATTTTGCGGCTTTATTGCGCGTTTCATCATCTTCGATTGCAGTTGCCTGATCAATCAATTTTTGCAAATGACGACCGTACTCCGGAATAATTAAACGCTGTCTTTCAGAATTGTATTCTAAATTGAAAACAACGTCACTTGCGGCTTCTCTTTTATATTTTTCAATCATAAGTTTATAATGAAACTATACCTTCTATTGTAGAAACTTCTTTGTATTTACTGATTACATCATCTGAGCTGTGCATAGTAACATCTACAGAAACGCTGGTAAATTTACCAGTTTTTGATTTTGTTGTTTTAATCACCGCTCCCATTCTATCGAAAGCTTTTTCAACACGCTCTACATTATCTGCTACAGAAGGCACAATAAATTTGTACAAGTATTCTGCTGGCCAAGTGTTTGCGTTATCAAGCTCCAATTTCAATCTTTCGTAAAATTCGGCTGTATTTTTTTCTTTATCGTTCTCCATTCCTAATTAAAAATAAACGCAAATATACGGTTTTGAGTTTAGATTTTTGAGTTTAGATTTTAGATTTTTTTCGGGGTTAAAACTTTGTTTTAAAGGGACAAAGTTACAAAGGCGCAAAGGTGCAGAGAAAAAAGCAATCGAAGATTATTTCTTTGTAAAATTTACTCTTATATTTGAGAAAACAATCCGCCAAAATCTCTCGCAAAATCACAGAGCCGCAGAGAGATTTTTTAAGTTTTAAAAACTTCGCGCCTTAGCGACTTTTCGATATTAAAAAAATACTATAATGAAAAAACTCCTTTTACTTTTTATCGCTCTTACACTAAATTCAGTTCAATCGCAAGAAATCAAAACGCTCACTTATTTCCAAAACGACACTTTAAAACTAGATCTGGATTTATATCTGCCTAAGAAAAAAGCTGGCGAAAAAATTCCGTTGATTATGTTCGCTTTTGGTGGCGGATTTTCTGGCGGAGAGCGTACAAGCGAAAAAGATTTTGGTTTATTCATGGCGAAAAATGGCTATGCCGTCGCGAGTATTTCGTACAGCTTATACATGAAAGGAAAAGATTTTGGCTGCAAAGGAACTTTAACCGAAAAAATAAAAGCAATTCAAATTGGCGTGAGTGATATGTGGCAGGCTACAGCTTTCTTAGTTGAGAATGCTGACAAATATAATCTTGATGCTTCAAAAATCTTTATTTCTGGAATTAGTGCTGGGGCAGAAATTGGTTTTCATGCTTCGTTTTGGGATTATAAATTAATGAACTTATACAAAAACAATTTGCCTGAAAACTTTAAATACAAAGGTTTCATTGGAGGGTCTGGCGCAATTCAGGACATCAATTTGATTACAAAAGAAAAAGCAATTCCGATGTTATTGGCACACGGAAGCAATGATGACACCGTTCCGTACGCTGCAGGTTCACACCGATCTTGCCCAACAAACGCTTCGGGCTGGCTGATTCTTTTTGGTTCTTATGCGGTTTACAATCAAATGAAAGATTTGCATAAAGATATTGAACTGATTACTTTCTGCGGTGGCGGACATGAATTCTCTGGTTATCTTTTCCACGAAGGACAGCAATATGTTTTAGATTTTGTAAATGATGTTTCGAAAGGAAAAAAGTTTGAATCGCATTTGATTGTGCCTTCTAAAAAAGGAAAAGGTCCTGGGAAGTATTTGTTTTGTGAATAAAATAAAAAAAGAAGGATAATAACTACATTTGAAGCTATTTTATTTTACAAAAATGGAAGTAACAAAATCAGATATTCAAAAGCTAATAGAAGTTCAGAAAAACAATACCTTTTCAAATCATTTTATATGTTCCATCAAAAAAGATTACAAAATCTATGGAAGTATTGAAAAACATAAAATCAATATCTGGAAAAGAACAAGTTTAACTGGAAGCTCATATTCAGTATATTCTTTTGAATTTGATTCAGAAGACGTACTCACAAAAGTCAATGATAAATTAAATTCATTTGCTCAATTTTCACAACTATTATTTCCATTATTCTTTTTCTTTCCTTTGCTTTCGACTGCTTTTACAGATTTTCAAATTAAAAAATTCTTAGTCTGTATAAGTGTTTTTCTATTTTTGACTTTTGCATGTTATTTAGTTAGTCGCAGAATATATTTATTTAATAAAAAAGATCAATTGACAGACTTTTATCAATTAATAAATATTAAAGCAAATAATAAGCAATTAGCCAAAAAGCACAGAAGTCGAATCCTTGATTTAGAAACAGAAGAAAAATTGGAAAAAGAATGGAGTGGCAGTAAAATATTAACCCGAATATTTACATATCCATTTTGTTTAGCTTTAATATTATTTGGCATATTCGGTATGATTCCAGATGGCCATTTTTTTATTGCCATTCCCATGTTAGCAATTGTTGGAGTTTACTTATATTCTGATTTAAAAATGATATTCAAAGAAAGGAAATAACGAATATTATATTTGGCTAAAACCGGAATTTTAATTTTCAAAACTGCTCCAGCGGAGCAAAACATGTATAGCAAATTCAATTTTCACATCAGTCAAAAGCTCCAGCGGAGCGACATATAAATTACTCAAAAACATGTCGCTCCGCTGGAGCTTTATATTTATCGTCTATATTTTTTCTATAAATATATCATCCCTATCAGGACTTTAAAAATAAGAACTTTTGTTTATCAAAATATCAAATCTTTTGTTTCTGATAAATATTCTTTTTAATTACGAATAAGTTTAGGTAAATTTGCGCTTTATTTTTAGAATAGTGCAAAAAGAAATTATAGTCTTGCTTGGCGGACCTGGTACTGGAAAATCAACACTTATTAACGAATTGGTAGCTCGTGGCTTTTGCTGCTATCCAGAAATCTCTAGACAGGTTACCATGAAAGCACAGCAGGAAGGCATTGAGCAGCTGTTTTTGGAACAGCCACTTTTGTTTAGCCAAATGCTGCTTGAAGGTCGTATTGAACAATACAAAAATGCTCTTGAAGAACCAGATAATGTGGTTTTTATTGACCGAGGAATTCCAGATGTTGTAGCTTATATGGATTATATTGGCGACGAATATCCAGAAAGTTTCGTTAAAGCATGTGAAGATTATAAATATTCTAAAACTTTTATTTTACCGCCTTGGGAAGAAATTTACCAAAGTGATTCTGAACGTTATGAAAATTTTGATCAGGCAGTAAAAATCCAAGAGCACCTTGTTGAAACTTACAAAAAATATGGTTACGAACTGATTGAAGTTCCTAAAGATACAGTTGAAAACAGAATTCTTTATATCTTAGACAAAATTTAGCGGTATGGTTTAAAGTTGCAAAACTAGAAACTGTTTTCTAAATTTTTAACTTTAAAACTAAAGCAATGCTCGGAGCACAGGATATTCTTCTAAAATACTGGAAACACGACAGTTTTAGACCGTTGCAAAAAGAAATTATCGATTCGGTTCTTGAAGGACAGGATACTTTTGCCGTACTTCCGACGGGTGGCGGAAAATCAATTTGTTTTCAGGTTCCGGCCATGATGCAAGAAGGAATCTGCCTCGTTATTTCACCCCTGATTGCCTTAATGAAAGATCAGGTGATGAATCTGCAGAAAAGAGACATCAAAGCGATTGCGCTTACAGGCGGAATTCATACCGAAGAATTGATTGATCTTTTGGACAATTGCCAGTACGGAAATTATAAATTCCTCTACTTATCACCCGAGCGTTTGCAATCGGATTGGATTCTGGAACGCATTAAAAACCTGCCTATAAATTTAATTGCTATTGACGAAGCGCATTGTGTTTCACAATGGGGTCATGATTTTAGGCCTGCTTATCTTAAAATTTCGGAATTGAAAAAATTCTTTCCTAAAATTCCGTTTTTAGCTTTGACTGCAACAGCAACTCCGAGAGTTATTGAAGATATTAGAACGCAATTAGAATTAAAAAATCCAAGACATTTTCAGCAGTCATTTGAGCGAAAAAATATCGCTTATATGGTTTTTGAAGTTGAAGACAAATTATACCGTACCGAACAGATTCTTAAAAAAAATCCGCAACCTTCTATTATATATGTACGAAATCGCAAAGCGTGTTTAAACATGTCTTCGCAATTGCAATCGTTAGGTTTTACATCAACTTACTATCACGGTGGACTTTCGTCTAAAGAAAAAGATAAAAACATGCAGCTGTGGATGTCTGAGCAGGCTCAAGTTATTGTGGCCACGAATGCCTTTGGAATGGGTATTGACAAAGACAATGTTAAAACGGTTATTCACACCCAGCTTCCTGAAAACTTAGAAAATTATTATCAGGAATCAGGACGAGCGGGACGAAATGGAGCGAAAGCTTTTTCGGTTCTTTTGTATAATAATTCAGATTCTATTCAGACGGAGCAACAATTTTTAAACATTTTGCCAGACAAAAAGTTTCTGAAAATGATGTACAACAAACTTTGCAACTACTTTCAGATTGCTTACGGAGAAGGTTTAGACGAAACTTTTTCTTTCAAATTAAATCATTTTTGCAATAAATATGATTTTCCTACCCTCAAAACATACAATGCTTTACAGTTTTTGAATCAGCAGGGCATTATTACCATGTCTCAAGAATTCTCTGAAAAAATTAGCATTCAGTTTTTGATTGAATCTAAAGAAGTGATTAGATACATGAGCTTAAACCCAAATGACGAAGAAATCATTTTGGCAATTTTAAGAACTTACCCTGGAGTTTATGAAGTAAAATCTAATTTGAATCTGGGATTAATTGCTAAAAAATCAAACAGATCGGAAGAACAGGTTGTCGCTGTATTAGAAAAACTAAAAGAAAAAGAAATTATAGAATACAAATCTAAAAATAACGATGCTACAATTTTATTTAATGAAGTCCGTGAAGATGACCTTACTATAAATAGAGTTTCGAAATATTTAGAAAAACAGAACGAAGTTAAAAAAGAACAACTTTTATCGGTTCTTCATTATATCAAAGACACTAAAACCTGCAAAAACAGGTTGGTTTTGGACTATTTTGGAGAAGAAACAAACGAAAATTGCGGCATTTGTTCGTATTGCATTACTCAGAAAGGAAAAATTACTGAAGCCGATTCGATTGCAGACAAAATTCTTTCATTACTCAAAACAGCCTCGTTGACTTCGAGAGAAATCGAGAACCAGATAAAAATGGACACAAAAGACATTTTATCGGTCCTTCAGGAATTACTCGAAAACAATCATATCATTATACAAGCGAATAATAAATACACTTTAAAATCATAATGGAGAAATTGAGAATTATATTTATGGGAACACCAGAATTTGCTGTTGGCATTCTGGACACCATTATTAAAAATAACTATGAAGTTGTCGGCGTGATTACTGCAGCAGATAAACCAGCGGGACGTGGACAAAAAATAAAATATTCGGCTGTAAAAGAATATGCACTTGCCAACAATCTTACTTTATTACAACCAACCAATTTAAAAGATGAGAGTTTCTTAGCAGAATTAAAAGCTTTAAATGCCAATTTACAAATCGTAGTTGCTTTTAGAATGCTTCCAAAAGTAGTTTGGGAAATGCCTAGTTTAGGAACTTTTAACCTTCATGCCTCTTTATTGCCAAATTACCGCGGGGCCGCTCCTATTAACTGGGCTATTATTAATGGCGAAACTAAAACTGGCGTTACTACTTTCTTTATTGATGATAAAATTGATACAGGCGCCATGATTTTAAATTCTGAAATCAATATTGAGCCAGAAGAAACCGCAGGACAATTGCATGATCGTTTAATGCATTTAGGAAGCACAACTGTAATTGATACTTTAAAAGTTATTGAAAACGGAAACGTTACCACTACTATTCAAGAAGATAATGCAGAAATTAAAACTGCTTATAAATTAAATAAGGAAAACTGTAAAATTGACTGGACAAAATCTGGCGCAGAAATTAATAATTTGATTCGAGGATTAAGTCCTTATCCTGCATCTTGGTGTTATTTGAAAGATCAAAATGAAGAATTAAACATCAAAATTTATGAAGCCAAACTAGTCTCAGAATCACATTCTTATGAGATTGGAAAGCTAATTAGCACTAAAAAAGAAATCAAGATTGCAATAAAAGAGGGCTTTATTCAGTTATTAAGTCTACAATTTCCAGGAAAAAAGAGAATGCTTGCTTCAGAATTATTAAATGGAGTGAGTTTTTCAGATGCTGCAAAAGTGTATTAAGGTCAGTAAAACAGGGGTTTGTACCTGTTTTTCATCGATGAACAACACTCTTTATGAACAAAAAAAGCAAGTTATTAACAATTTTTGCTAAAAATAAAGAAAACACTTGCACGCAACGGATTTCCTACTAAATTTGTGTATTAACAATTTTTTTTAACCAACAATTAATAACTAATTATTATGAACAAATCAGAATTAATCGATGCTATCGCTGCTGATGCAGGAATCACAAAAGCTGCGGCGAAATTAGCTTTAGAGTCTTTTTTAGGTAATGTAGGAACTACTTTGAAAAAAGGTGGAAGAGTTTCATTAGTAGGTTTCGGATCATGGTCAGTATCTTCAAGAGCTGCTAGAGACGGTAGAAACCCTCAAACAGGAAAAACTATCAAAATCGCAGCTAAAAACGTTGTAAAATTTAAAGCTGGTGCTGAATTAGAAGGTGCAGTGAACTAAGTAAGAAAGTTCTCTAAACTTATAATATAATTAAAACCTTCCTTCTGGAAGGTTTTTTTATGCGGTTTAACGATTTTTTTTGTGATTTTAATTTTTTTATGATTAAATTTAATAAAAATTGTAACCGTATGATTTCAGAAAAATTAAAAAAAGGACACCTGCTTATTGCCGAGCCTTCAATAATTGGAGATTTATCTTTTAATAGATCGGTAATTTTATTAGCAGACCATAACAAAGAAGGATCAATTGGTTTTATAATTAATAAGCCATTAAAATACACTATTAATGACTTAATACCTGAGATTGATGCTAACTTTAAGATATATAACGGCGGCCCTGTAGAACAAGACAACCTTTATTTCATTCACAATATTCCTGAGTTAATCCCAAATAGTGTTGAGATTTCAAACGGGATTTATTGGGGTGGCGATTTTGAGTCAACCAAAGACTTAATAAACAACGGATCTATTAGTAAAAATAATATTCGTTTTTTCTTAGGCTACACTGGTTGGGAAGAAAATCAGCTTGAGAATGAAATGCAGGGAAACTCTTGGATTATTGCTGATAATAATTACAAAAATAAAATTATCGGAAAATCTACTACCCATTTTTGGAAAGAGCAGATTATTGAGCTTGGCGGCGATTATCTTATTTGGTCTAACGCACCAGAAAATCCATATCTGAATTAATTTTCAGAGATGGATTCATTTAGTCGCTGCACTAATAAATGAGCCAGATTTGCTGTAAACTCTTTTTTTCGATATTTGGTTATCGGCTGTATTCCCATGATTACATTAGTTAGAAATAATTCGTCTGCTTTTTGAAGATCAAACGGCGAAATTATTTCTTCTGATACTTCTATACCTTCTATTTTTTTAGCTAAAGCTAAAATCTGTTTACGCATAATTCCGTTTAAAGCACCTTCTGAAACTGGAGGCGTAATAAGTTTGTTACCCATTACCATAAAAATATTTCCCTGAAGTGCTTCTACAACATTTTTACTATCATTCAGCAATATACAATTAGCCAAGTCATTTTCACTCGCATAAATACTTCCCGTAATATTAATTATCTTATTTGTCGTTTTAAGAGACGATAATAATTGTTTTGTCACATAGAAGTCTTTATACAAATCAACTTCATAATCATTTGTATTTATACTGTAAGCTTTATTTCCAAGAGAAATCGCGTTGATTAAGAATGAAATATCATTGCTTTTTGGAAGATATAAACCGCCATCGTTTCTAAAAACGGTAATTCTTGCTCGAGCTGAAGCCTCAATTCCTTGTTCCTTTACCAAATTAAGAATCTGCTCTTCAAAATACTCCATTGTAAAATCCATCGGAATCATCATTCTAACCACACGCATTGAAGCCATTAATCTAAAATAATGATCTTCAAGGAACAAGATTTTCCCGTTGACAATTTTTACTGTTTCAAATATTCCGTCACCATATAAAAAAGCGCGATTTAGAGTTAACATATTGTCTTCCTGCGCTATATTTCCGTTAAAATTAATCATAAAAAAACCCTGAATTTTGTTCAGGGCAAATATAAGGTATATAATAGACTTTTACTAAACAGATCCTATAAGATGTTTTAGATCTGAGATCTGATTCTCCCACAATTGTTTAGCCTCGCCTAATTCATCTTTATCGGCAAAATCGACTACCATAAGCGATACGTCTTTAGTCAATTCATCGACCAAAATATGAAGTTCAAAAAAGTACTCAGTATCTTTACTGCTATCATCGACCCATTTGAATTTTACTTTTTCTCCAGATTTTTTTGAAGCCAGACGCGCTTTTTCCTGTGAATCATTCCACATAAACGTAAAAAATTCACCTCTTGAATTAACATTGTCAGCAAACCATTCTTGTAGACCTGACGGAGTTGATATATATTGATACAATAATTGCGGCGAAGAATTGATCGGAAACTCTATTTCGTAACGTATTTTTGAATCCATGTGCTACTTTAATTTTTTTCGAAATATAAGAATATATGTCCAAAAACAATGCATTTTTAAAAATATTTTTTTTTCTTCATTTTATGCTTGTATGCTTTAATAATATTTATATCTTTGCACCCGCAATCAGGAATTCATGATAGCAGTCCAGGCGAGGTAGCTCAGTTGGTTAGAGCGCAGGATTCATAACCCTGAGGTCACGGGTTCAACTCCCGTCCTCGCTACTAAAAGGTAAAACCCTTAGACAGAAATGTTTAAGGGTTTTTTATTATCTTTAAATAAAAAATACTCCTAATTTTATGGAAGGCGAAATAAATTTGAATACTATTTTAGAGAATCTTAATCCTATTCTTAATGAAGGAAAATATGTTTTTACAAAAGTAGATTCTCTAGAACAGGTTCCTTTTTCAAAAATTTTATTTTTATTTAAAGAAAAAGAGGGGATCACTATAGTATTAGAAAAACATTTTGCAGAAGAGCTTAATCTTCATTTCTCTTATATTGCTTCTTGGATTACTTTAGAAGTTCATTCTTCTTTAGCCGCTGTAGGTTTGACCGCCGCGTTTTCTCAGGCATTAGGAAATGCCAATATCAGCTGCAATGTTGTCGCGGCATACTTACACGACCATATCTTTGTTGACGAAAATGACGCTTTGAAAGCAATGGATGTACTCCTAAAATTAAAACAAGAAAATAAAAATTCTTTGTAATAAAAAATCAAAAAATAACCACAAAAACTGCCATTAAAATAGTTATTTTGCAGAGGTAATTTTATAACATATGGACATAGTAAAATTTAAGATCACATCTAAAACTATAAAAGTAGAAGTACGTAATTCTAATAATTATGTTTTTAATTTCAATACTGCTTTAGATATTGCCAAAGAAGACAAAGATGTTTTATTAAAACTTTACAATGCACTTGATCTTCTTTTTAAGAAAGAACAAATTAGCGAGAACAAAAACTACATTTCGCCAAATCAAACCAATATATTAGATCAGATCTCTGCTGCAGATTTGGAAAAGGAGGATAATTAATTTTATCTGGAGACCCTCTTTTGTAAATTAAAAACCATTTCCAGTTAATTCTTTTAACCAATCTCAAATGGATAACAAAATCATTTCTGAAAGAATAATTGAGTTGAAAAATGCTGATCTCAAATTGAGAAACAAGCTTATTGAAAACAAAAAACTTTTTGAAGGATATGATGAAGAAATGGAAAAGCTGCATAAACAACATGCAATAATCTTAGATGAAATCATAAATACAATCGGTTATCCTACGATTGATAAAGTTGGGAAAGAAGCCAGCGAAGCTGCTTGGCTAATCATACAGCATTCTATTGGATCTCCAGATTTTATGAAAAGATGTGCAGAGCAATTGCAAAATGCAGTCAAAGAAAATCAAGCAGACCCTATTCATCTTGCCTATTTAACAGACAGAATAGCCGTCTTTGAAGGAAATCCACAACTTTACGGAACCCAATTTGATTGGGATGAAAGAGGAAATTTAAGTCCAAATTTATTCGATGACTTACAAATGGTAAATCAAAGAAGACAATCTATTGGACTCAACTCTCTGGAAGAACAAACCGAAATTATTCGAAACCGAATAATACAAGAAAATCAAGTACCTCCTGAAGATTTCGAAAAACGAAAACAAGAAGCACTTGAATGGAGAAGAAAAACGGGATGGATAAAATAACTTCAAATCCAACTGTAATTCCCAATTAATTTCTCCTACGGTAAAAAGTCTGCAGATAGTTTTTACCGACTCGAATAAAAACATTACTTTTAATCTGTATCCCTAAAAAAAGTATTTTCTGTATCTGTACCCAAATCTACAATAGCAATAATTTTGCTAAAAAAAGATATGGAATCTAAAGCAACAACACAGGAAAAAAGAACTTTTAGAGAGGTATATATATTTGATATGGAGATTTTACAAAACATCTTCAATAAAAATAGCAATGTGAAAGCTGAAGATAAAATGCTTTTTGGAATACCTTTTCTACTTTTCGAAAAAGACAATAAGATTAATTCGTTTGCTAGTTTAATACTGGATGAAAAGAACGAAATTATATTTCAAATATATGACGACGGAAGTTTGACTAATGAAGACAGAACAATATTTAATGAATACATTCAGAATTTTCTAGAGAAAAAGAGAAATGCAAATTTCAATAACCCCGAACAATTAAGGCAAAGCACAGAACATTTTGTTCACTGCCTGAGTTTTTAAGCGCTTAACGGAAAAGAAAAATGAAAAATCACGAAACATTATATTTTAAAATTGCTAAAATCATTGAAGATCAAATTCACAATGAGACTCTTTCGCTTGGCGACAAACTGCCTTCTGTTAGAAGTGCACAAAAGCTGTATAATGTTAGCTTAAATACCATTAAACAGGCGTATTTGGAATTAGAGAGCCGTTCGCTAATAGAATCTCGCCCAAAAACAGGATATTATGTGAGTAAAAGTTCACAGCGCACGACGGCACTTCCTACAATCGCAAGTATAGATAATCATGAAAAGGAAAATACACCCGAAGATTTAATTGATAAAGTTTTCAGCACAATAAACAAATCGGATGTAACACAATTTGCACTCGGATTACCCGGGAAGAATTTTCTTCCAGTTGCCAAACTCAACAAAGGAATCATTAATGCTGTCCGCAATAGAGGCGATGCAGGCACTGCCTACGAACCGGTTCAAGGATCTGAAGAACTTCGACGCGCCATTGCCAAATGGGCACTTGTCATGGAAGGAAAAATTACGGAAGATGATCTTGTAATTACTTCTGGCGCTATGCATGCCATGTACAATGCACTTATGGCCGTGACATCTCCTGGAGACAGCGTTGCGGTAGAAAGTCCTGCCTATTTTGGAATACTCCAAGCCATTAAGGCATTAGGTCTAAAAGCGGTCGAAATTCCAACCCATCCTTTGTATGGATTAGATCTGGATGCTTTAAAAAAAGTACTGCCTGAAATAAAGGCCTGCTGTCTTGTTACCAATTTCAATAATCCAATGGGTTTTCAAATGCCTGATGAGAACAAACAAGAGTTGGTAAGACTAATTACACAATATAACATTCCGTTAATTGAAGATGATATTTACGGCAACCTGTACTTTGGTTCAGAGCGCCCTAAGCCTTGTAAATTTTATGACGAAGCTGGTTTGGTTTTGTGGATTGGATCTGTTTCTAAAACTCTTGCGCCTGGTTATCGTGTTGGCTGGATTGCTCCTGGAAAATTTAAAGATAAAATTATACGTCAAAAGCTGGTTCAAACGGTTTGTAATTCCTCTTTATACTCAGATGTTATTGCAGATTTCTTAGAACACGGACGTTACGATCATCATCTTAGAACATTTAGAAATAAGCTTTATGCTAATTATCTCCAGATTAATCGAGCTGTAGAATCTTATTTTCCGGACAACACTAAAATAGCACAACCAAAAGGCGGTTTTATGTTATGGCTAGAATTAGATGAAAGAATTTCTACAACAGAATTATACAACACTGCCATAGCTCACAAAATCTCCTTTGCACCAGGAAGGATTTTTTCGCAGTACAATCAATACAACAACTGCATGAGATTAACGTATGTTTTAGAATGGAATGAACGCGTAGATTCTGATTTGGAAAAATTGGGCAGAATAATAAAAAACAGTATTTAATAGCATTATGAAGAATAAAGATCAAGTAGAAATAGCAACTTACAACCCAAAATATCAAAAAAGCTTCAAGGATTTAAATATAGAATGGATTTCAAATTATTTTGTAGTTGAACCTAATGACGTAAAAGCGCTCGATCATGCCGAAGAATATATTATAAATAAAGGCGGTGAAATATTTTCTGCCATTTTAAATGATGAAGTTTTGGGCGTTTGCGCTTTAATCAAAAGTGACGGAAAAAATTATGATTACGAATTAGCCAAAATGGCTGTAAGTCCGAAAGCTCAAGGAAAAGGTGTTGGGTTATTATTGGCTGAATCAGCCATAAAATGGGCATCAGATAAAGGAGCTTCTAAAATTTATCTGGAAAGCAATACCAAACTGAAACCTGCTATTAAACTTTATGAAAAACTAGGTTTTAAAGAAATAACAGGACTTTCTTCAGCTTATAATAGAGTCGATATTCAAATGCTGCTTAAGCTGAATTCTTAAACATCCAAAAAAAATAAAACCCCTTAAACAGCGATATGTTTAAGGGGTTTTGTTTTTATCATTATTTAAAAATATTTCGAATGACTTTACCAATTTCCACAAAATCATCGTGACTGCTTACGGCTCTTTTCTCCGTAGTATTTATTTCTGTTTTGCTAAAAGGATAAATAAGTATATAATTCTTACTGCTTACTCTGCTATTAAGTAAATCTGGCACATCCCTCATGTGCGGAACATACGAATGCATTCCTTTATCGGCCATCATAATTATCAATCCAACATCTTCTCCTAAATTGAAAGCAATTTCTTGAGCTTCTTGCCAAGAACCAATTGTTTCAAATGTAGCTTCTATTGATGCTTTTTTTACAATTCTTTTTAAAATGAGCATGGTTTTGTCTTTTCCGTAGAAACTCATTTTCGCGCCAGAATTGCGTCCGATATTCCAGATCCTCAACATCGAATGAAAAAAACCAGCATCCATTTCTGCATTTTCAGGTATCAGCACAGCATATTTTTTAATTGTCGATACAGGCTGAACTGCATGATAAACCATGAGATTTATATTTTTATTTCGAAGGTATCCGTTATACAAATTGTATACAAATGAAGCCGAAAAACCTTTTCCGCCTTGTAACCCTACAATAAGATCGGTAATTTCTTTTTCCTTAATAACATTACTTATTCCGCTGGCGGTATCATTATCATGGCGCGTAATCGGGTTCAGTTTAACATCGGCCGCCGAAGCTGCTTTAACTGCCGATTCTAGAATTTTTTCTGCATTTTTTACCGACGATTCATTTTCTTCTTCATTAATAACATTTACAGCAAAAATACGATCTGTATTGGTCGATGTTTTCACCATAAGTCCCAGATTTACCATTTTTTCTACGGTATCTTCATGATTAAGCGCCAAAAGTATATTTTCTTTTTCTTCACTATTTCCCGATACCTTATTGTCTTTATCTGCATCTGCTATGCGCTGGGCAGTTGCCATAGAAACGAAAGAAGAAACAGTACAGGAAATCAAAATCAAAAGTATGCTGCCATTTAAAACATGATCATTTAAAAGTCTTATCGGTTCGCCGGCATCATTTTCTCCAATAATAATATTGTAACCAACCATCACTGACGCTAAAGTCGCAGCGGCAGAAGCAGAACTCATTCCAAAAATCAGTTTGCCTTCATCATTGGTCAATTTAAATGTTTTTTGAGTTAAGATCGCTGCAAAATATTTTCCACCAATTGAAGCAATCAGCATAATTGCGGCCACCCACAAGGTTTCCCAACTTTGTATAAAAGCACTAAAATCAATAAGCATTCCCACACTTATCAAGAAGAAAGGAATAAAAATGGCATTCCCTACAAATTCTACCCTATTCATTAAAGATGAGGTATGCGGAATCAGTCTGTTTAAAGCCAGTCCGGCAAAAAATGCTCCGATTATAGATTCAATTCCAGCAAGTTCTGCCAAAAGTGCCGCAAGGTAGATCATTACAATAACAAAAAGATACTGCGAAATTTTATCTTCTACATTCTTAAAAAACCAACGGGCAATTATTGGAAACACGAGCAAAACAATCGAAGTAAACAGAACCATAGAAATGGAAAGCTTGAGCCAAAACGCTGTTCCAACTTCTCCTTGCGACATTCCGACTACAACAGCCAAAACGAGAAGAGAAAGAACATCTGTTATCATGGTTCCGCCTACGGTTACATTGACCGCAAGATTTTTAGCAATTCCTAAACTGCTGATCATTGGATATACAATTAAAGTATGCGATGAAAACAAACTAGCAAAAAGCACCGAAGTCAGTAACGAAAAACCTAAAATATAATAACCGCCAACAAGTCCTAAAATAAAAGGGACAGCAAAAGTGTAAAGAGAAAAGGTGATGCTTTTCCATTTATTTTTTTTGAAATCGGCCATATCAATTTCCAATCCAGCCAAAAACATAATATACAACAATCCTGTTGTACCAGTTACCACAACGCTACTGTCTCTTGAAAGCAACCCAAAACCGTTAGGACCAACGACAGCTCCAGCAATGATAAGCCCAAGCAAATGCGGTACTTTAATCTTATTCAATAAAAGAGGAATACACAATATGATAATAATTTCGATAAGAAATTTTAAAAGCGGATCTTCTATTGGGAGAGTTATATGATGTATACTCAAAAACATAAATTATTTTTTAGATGGCGTAAGTTCAACCGAGAATTTTACGGTACAGTTGTCTTGTCCAATTATTGTCTGTGTCCCTTTAATGACATTCTTTTTGATATCGTCTAATACGACATTAATTTTTATATTGCTTTTAGCAGAACTCTCTTTGGCCGAATCGAGCACTATTTTATTGACTAAATACTGTCCTCTAAAAACTCTCTTAATCTGATTATTGCTTAATACATAGGCATACATCCCTGTAGAATCTGATGCAAACTGCCAGACTTCTGTACGCTGATCTCCAATAACATAATTGGTGCAATTGGATTCTCTACAAATCATTTTGCTGTTCCATTTAATCTTTAGGCTATCTGGCCAAGTCTGAATTTTGGGCACCGTATCTTTTATCTGGACAGCCAATTGAAGACTGTCTTTCATCTTCAACAATAATTCATATTCAGCTTCTTTGTCGGCAAATTTCTGTTCGCGTTCCAGAAGCTCGTTTTCTCTTTCTGTAAGTTCACGTTCTTTTTTATTATCACAGGAAATCAAAAAAGGAATAATAATTAAAACTAAAAGTCTTTGCAAAGTCATAGCAGTTGATTTTTTGTAACCAACAATTTAAGAATAAAAAATCGGTTTATCACAGTAATTGCCGAAAAACCCTCATACTTACATTGCTTATCCTTTGCTAATTTGTTTTTATAAATAAAAAAAAAAGCGCGCAAATTGTAACATTTATTATGCAAAAGCGTCAAATGTTAAATTAAATTACGGTTCTTTGTAACTTATTACATTCTCACTTGGGATTACTCAATTTCTGAATACAATAATATTGATTCCAATGAGTTTAGAACTAGGAAGCTAGTCACGATATTTTCGTTATGGACAATAAAAAAGTTATTTTAAGTTTAAAAAAAGGTAATGAAGCAGCTTTCAAAGAAGTTTACTTCAACTATTACGATAAACTTATAAATATTGCCAAACGCTTCCACTCTTCTGTATTTACTCCTGAAGACTTTGTTCAGGAAACTTTCATAAGATTATACAATAAAAGAGAACTGCTTAACGAAGAGGTGCTGTTCGACAAACAGATCTTTACTATCTGCAAGAACATTATTATCAATCATGTTAACAGAGAAAACAAAATAATACAGCTTGATCCTTCTCAAGTTGAAATGCTAGATGAAGAAACTGACACTGGAATTTTTGAAGAAAGACAAGAAAAACTACAAAATTTCATTAATCAGCTTCCAGAACAGCAACAAAAAATATTCACTTTACACAAACTGGAAAACCTTAGCTATAAGGAGATTGCAGAAATAACGGATCTTTCTGAAAAGACCATTGCCAATCATATTTATCTCGCCAGTAAATTTATTCGAAAAAAAATCGAAAACCATTAGGAACTTTTTAGTTCTCGTTTGTTATACTAAAAAACAAGAACTAAAAATGCATATTGAAGCGTATAAAACTAATGTAAAAACAAAGAAAGATGCAAGCTTACTTGTAGCTCACTTACAGTTTATCATTTCTGATTGTATCATAAATTTCGATCGCCAAGGACAAGAAAACATCCTTAAAATCGAAACTAATCGAGATATTAAAGAAATGGTTTACGGTGTTTTTAACAAACAAGGATTTCATTGTCAAATCATTTACACCTAAAAAAGATGGATCAGGAGAAATTTGACGAGGAATTTAAAAAGTTATGGGAAGAGTCTCCTCTTTCTCATTCAGACAGCGAAAAAGAAGCTTCGTGGGAACAATTCCGTGCTAAAACATTTTCTGAGAAGAAAAGAAAATCTAAACCTTGGCATCTTTATGCGGCGGCTTCGGTTTTACTTTTTACGCTTATTGGAACTGGAATTTATTTTAACCAAGAAACTGCAGCCGAAAATATCGTTCTTGCTGAAAATGTAATTGAAAATACTACCTCAGCCATAAAGCATGTTGTTTTACCAGACAGCTCAAAAGTAGAATTAGGTCCGAATTCTAAAATTATTTACGGAAACAATTTTGCTCTAAACAGAAAAATAGAAATTGATGGTGAGGCTTATTTTAAAGTTAAAAAAGACAAACAGCATCCTTTTCAGGTTTTCTGCGATGAAACGACAACTACAGTTTTAGGAACTTCTTTTACGGTTAAAGAATCTGAAAATGAAGAAGTGACAGTTGAACTTTTTGAAGGAAGCGTTCAAATGAATATAAAAGGCCAAAACCAGAAATGGATTTTGAAACCTGGTGATAAATTTACGTACGGAAACCAAACGGCTTCAGTAACAGAATTTAGCAGATTTATAGATTTTGATAACGAAAAACTGTCGGTTATCAGTCAATACATTGAAGAAAACTACAGTTATAAAGTCAATATTCCGAAAGAAAATCTGAATCAGAAAATTACAATTCGAATCAATAAAAAAGAGGATTTAAAAACAATTTTACAACTAATATCAGAAATGTATAACCTAAATTTTGAAATAAATGAAGATTTAAAACAGATCACTTTTCAATAAAAACAAGAAAGGATGTAAGCCGCGAAACTCCACATCCTCCTAATATTCAGGATAACACGAGGTTATTCCATTTAATAATATTCAAAAATACAAAATTTCATGAAGCATATAATTTCAGCATGCTTTTTTTTATTCAGTTTAGGAATGTCAGCCCAGAACGTTACACTAACTGTAGATCAAAATACTACATTAAAAGAGTTCTTCAAGCAGATTGAAAGTCAAACCGATTTTAAATTTGCTTTTACAGATCAAATTGATACGAATAAAAAATATTTTACGAAAAAAAGCACTTTTAAGACTATCGAAATTGAGAAGCTGATTTCTGAATTAAATCAAACTTCGATTGTACAGTTTTCTATTACAGGCAATAATATTTTTGTTAAACAGAAACCTCAAACTCAAAAACCAGCCAAAAAAAAAAATAAGCTGACAGGTCGCATTTTTGATGATGAAAGACAACCCGTTATTGGCGCCAATATTTTTATTAAAGAATTGGAAACAGGAGTTGTAACAGATGTTAATGGAAATTATAGCATTGAAGTTCCTGACGGAAATTATACGGTTCAAGTAAGTTATGTTGGATTTAAAAATGAGGAAAAACGAGTTTCTGTTACAGATGACAGTAAAGTTAATTTCAACATAGATCCAGATAGCCAGCAATTGGGAGAAGTTATTGTAATGAACAATAAAGCTGCTGATATTAAAGCAACTCAAATGAGCGTGAATAAGCTTTCGATGCAGGAAATTAAAAAAATTCCTGTTGCTATGGGCGAACCAGATCCTTTAAAATCAATTTTGACTCTCCCTGGAGTTACCAATGCGGGAGAAGCTTCTTCTGGTTTTAATGTCCGAGGCGGTGCTGCCGATCAGAATTTGATTCTTTTGGATGGCGCTCCGGTTTATGCAGATTCGCATATGTTCGGATTCTTCTCTATTTTTAATGCAGATATCGTTAATGGTTTAGATTTATACAAAGGCGGAATTCCTTCAAAATTTGGAGGACGTGTTTCTTCTGTTTTAGATGTAACACAGCAAACTGGAGATTTTGAAGAATACAAAGTGAATGGAGGAATTGGAATTATCTCAAGCCGTCTTTTAGTTCAAGGTCCGTTAGAAAAAGAAAAAGGTTCTTTTATTCTTTCTGGGCGTGCTTCTTATGCTCATTTATTTATGAAATTGGCAGATAATAATAACTCAGCTATGTTTTATGATTTGAATGCTAAATTAAATTATCGTTTTAATGCCAAGAATACACTTTCGTTTTCGGGTTATTTCGGAAATGATTTATTCGATATTAGCGACCGTTTTGCAAGTACGTACGGAAGCACAATGGGAATTTTAAATTGGAAACATAAATTTACTGATCGCCTGAACAGCAATTTATCCGTTTTCTATAGCGATTACAGATTCAATCTAGAAATTCCAATTGAAAGTTTTAAATGGGATAGCAATATTGCAAGCTACGGATTGAAATACAATTGGAATTTTCAACAATCTGAGAAGTTTAAAATCAATTATGGAATTGATGGTTTGTATTATAATTTCAATCCTGGCGTTGTAAAACCTACTTCTTCAGATTCGCAGTTTAATTATATGCAGCTGGATAAAAAATACGCTTTAGAAACTTCTGCTTTTGTCGATTTTGAAAATCAGATTACAGAAAAACTGACTTTCCGCTATGGGCTTCGCTACAGCATGTTTTACCGTTTAGGAGACGAAACCATCAGCACTTACGAAAACGGTCAGGCTGTCGTTTATAATCCTTTATACAATATTTATGAAGAAGGAACACCAAACGGGAGCATTTCTTATGGAAAGGGAAAAACAATCAGCAACTTCAATAATTTTGAACCGAGAGCTGCATTATCTTATGCCTTTAACGACGAAACTTCTGTAAAAGCAAGTTACAACAGAATGGCACAATACATTCATATTTTATCAAACACACAGTCTCCATTACCAATGAGCATCTGGACACCAAGCGGACCTTTTACAAAACCTCAGCTTTTGGATCAATATGCCATGGGGTATTTCAGAAATTTCAAAGACGGAGATTACTCTTTAGAAACCGAATTATTTTATAAAAATGTTCAAAATCGTATTGACTATATTGACGGTGCTGATGTCTTGGCTAACAACAATGTTGAGCAGGTTATTCTAAACGGAAAAGCAAGATCTTATGGTTTAGAATTGTTATTCAGAAAAAATACAGGCGTTTTCACTGGGTGGGTTTCTTATACTTTATCTAGAGCCGAACAAAAAACGCCAGGAAGAACTCCCGAAGAACCGGGTATTGCAAACGGCGACTGGTATTTATCTGGTTACGACAAACTGCATAATTTGAGCATTGTTGGAAGTTATGAACTGAACCCGAAATGGTCTTTTAATGGAAATTTCACGTTACAGTCTGGTCAGCCGGTAACGTATGCAAATGGCTATTATGAAATGGGAGGCATTCATATTCCGAATTATTCTTTGAGAAACGAAAATAGATTACCGCTTTTCCACCACTTAGATGTTGCGGCAACTTACACTCCAAAACCAGACAAAAAGAAAGGTTGGCAGAGCTATTGGGTATTTAGCCTTTATAATATTTACAACAGAAAAAATGCGGCTTCTATGAGTTTTACAACCAATGAAGATACAGGAGCAAATGAAACCAGAAGGCTTTCTATTTTCGGAATTGTACCTGGAGTTTCTTATAATTTTAAATTTTAATGCTATGAATAAATTGAAAAAATATACCCTAATGAACAGAGCACTAGCATTACTAAGTCTTCTTTTTGTTTTTTCTTTTGCTTCTTGCGAAGATGTAGTCAATCTAGATCTAGAAACTGGCGAAACGAAACTGGTTATCGATGCCGAAATTATCTGGAAAAAAGGAACTGATGGAAAGGAGCAAACTATAAAAATTAGTAAAACAGCTCCTTACTACAACAATTCTACGCCAAAAGTTTCTGGTGCGCAAGTACGAGTAGAAAACAGTAATGGAGATGTTTTTACCTTTAACGAAACTGAGGCAGGAGTTTACAAATGCACCAATTTTATTCCTGTAATCGATGCCGATTATAAATTATTTATTGATGCCGAAGGGCAAAGTTTTACCGCAACAGAAAAGTTAACTTCTGCAACTCCGATTAATAAAATTGAACAAAAAATTGTTCCTGATTTTGGAGGAGAAGATGTTATAGAATTGACTTTTTATTACAACGATCCAGCAGATCAGGTTAATTTTTATGTAACCGATTATCAAAGCGAATTCCTGATTTATCCTGAATATGAGATTACAAATGATGAATTTTACAACGGAAACGAAATCAGTACAAGATATTCTCATGAAGATATGAAACCAGGAAATACGGTAAAAATTACGCATAGAGGCGTTTCTAAAAACTTCTTCAATTACTGGAAATTAATTTTGGAAGCTTCCAGTTCAAATCCTTTTTCTGTTCCTCCAGGAAACATTAGAGGAAATATTATAAATACTTCTGATGCTAATAATTTTGCCTTTGGGTATTTTAGACTTTGTGAAGCAGATCAGATTGATTATTTACTGAAATAAAAATGGTTATCCATAAAAACACAAAAGCCTTAAACGAGAATGTTTAAGGCTTTTGTATTTTCCAATCCTCTTTATTTATTTGATATACAAAATTCAATTTCGGTTTTTCGCCAAAATAAGCCACTTCTTCTTCCGCAACTTTTTTGGCTCCTACTCTAGAGATTGCAACTTGTGATCTGATATTTTCTGAACCAATATGAAATTTCACTTTCGAAACATATTGAAAAAGATAATCCAGCATCGTATTTTTCACACTTAAGTTAAACCCTTTTCCCCAGCACGAAACAGCATAAAAAGTATAGCCTATAAAAATGCTGTCGTCTTCTTGATCAAAATCGTAAAATCGGGTGCTTCCAACAACTTCTTCTGTTTCTTTGTTTATTATTTTAAAAGCGCCTTTACTTTTCATGGCTCCTTCAAAAAAATTTTCAAAGACTTCTTTTTTCCATCTGTCTTTATTAGGATGCTGTTCCCAAATTTTAGGATCTGAAGCTGCTTTATATAAATCATCAAAATCTTTTTCTTCTAAAGGATATAGAATACAAAGATCATTTTCTAACACGGGTTGTAAATTAAAAATCATAGTTTTATTGTTATAATACCAATTCTTCAAAAATAGGATCCTGCAAAAGTGAAGCATACAAAGATTCTAAAGCATATTTAGAACCATGTATCTGCCATTCTAAAACTACATGATCCAAATTACGGCGCTGTGTCAATAATTTTGATTTTACACCATAGGCCGAAAAAAGTTCCTTACATCTTGCATGACCATCATCAGAACGTTTAAAGGTTATTCGAAGAGTTTTATGTTCGTTAATGAAATCTATTTTATTCTGAAGAAAGGTAAGCAGCGTAAGAATCGAAAGAATCATCAATGCCGCACAAGCCGATGCAAAATAATAGCCCGCTCCTACTCCCATACTTACCGCTGCAACCGACCATATTGTTGCGGCTGTTGTAATGCCCGAAACATGGCTATCTGATCTAAAGATTACTCCCGCACAAAGAAAACCTAAACCTGTAACAATATTAGAAGCTATACGATCCGGATTTCCTGGTCCGCCAATCCATTCTGACATCAAGGTAAAGAAACAAGCTCCGACCGATATCATTATTGTGGTGCGAAGCCCAGCGGCTTTTCCTCTATATTCTCTTTCGGCACCAATTAGAGCTCCCCAAAACGCTGCTAAAAGCAATCTTATGATGATTTCGATTTCCATTTAAGTCTTGTGTTTTTTCAAATTAAAATTAAGGAAAAAACATAAAAAAAACCTCCAAAATCAAAAATGACTTTGAAGGTTTTACTTTATTGAATTTTTGAATAGCACAGAATATACTTTAAGCCAGATGGCGCATTTAGTTGTTTATAAAAGTCTTTCGGCTTTTAGTACTTTTTATGTTAGTGCATTATATGGAGAAGCTTAGGGTTCAGAAATGAGGTTTAAACCTCTTTCTGAGATGAATTTTGAACTTTTAACTTTTGTTGAAGTTTTTTTTATTTTTATCGAAATTTGTTCAATATGTGAAGATAAAGTTTTTAATTTTTATGTGAACCTATAATTGGCATTAATTCTTTCGCTAACTCTACTTCAAGAACACTTATTAAAGCTTCCATTCCCTTATCCAAAACGATATAATTTAGTTTTAAATTACCATATTTGGTAACATCATACCAATAAGTAAGTTGCAAACTCACAGTTTTATTATTTACTGAATGTCCTAAATGATTTACAAAACGATAATGAAAATTCTTCTTCACCTTGCCTACATAAAGAGTATTTGAATTTTTATTATATGTTTTTGGTAAAAAAGAAAGCCCTCTTCCTGCTGTATTAATTTTTATATATTCAAAATCAAATTTCAATTCTTCTTCTTTAAATTTTTCCTTATCAAAAGTAAACCAATATAAAACTGGTTTATCTTTACAAAGACTTTTATACAATTCATTAAATTCTTTGGATTTTGAAAATTTCTTTGCACTTCTAAATGTTTCATGAAGATGACTTTCATTAATATCTATTGTCTTTATTAATTCGCTATTATTTAATTCTTGTAGACAAGATTGAAGATTTAAAATTTGCTTTTCAATTAAAGATGTTATTTTATTTATCATTTTTTATTTATTTTTCTACTCTACAACTAAGTTTAAGACTTTTTGATGATATAAACTTAAAATATTTTCAGAAAAATAATCTATTTTTGAATATCGGAACAAATCACAATCAAAATGGATAAATATAAAATAGTTATTGAAGAATTATTAAAATTTAGAAATGAAAGAGATTGGGAACAGTTCCATGATTCTAAAAATTTAGCATTAGCTATATCAATTGAAGCTGCCGAATTAAACGAACTTTTTTTGTGGAAAAAAGATTCTGAATCAGAAAATATAAATATTGAAAAAATTAAAGAAGAATTAGCAGATATACTTTCCTATTCCTTTTTGCTCGCTGAGAAACATAACCTTAATGTTTTTGATATAGTTTTAGATAAAATTAAATTAAATGCTGAGAAATATCCTGTAGAAAAAGCAAAAGGAACTGCAAAAAAATACAATGAATTATGAGTTCAAATCAATTATTTTCAATTGAAAGATATGATTTCGATTCTAATCTATTTGCAGAATTTCAAAGACTTCACTCAGTACAGGACTTATGGCCTCTTGTCTATATTTTAAGTGACAATATTTCAAAAGAAATTTATATTGGAGAAACAACTGATGCTTTTGCCAGAATGTATAATCATTTAAAAAACAGCACTAAAAACAAATTAACCCTTCTTCATTTAATAACCAGCGAAAAATTCAATAAATCGGCTACTTTAGATATTGAATCTAATCTTATTAAATATATTTCTGGCGATGGTTTGTTTAAACTAATCAATGGGAATATAGGTTTAGCTAATCATAATTATTACCAAAAGAAAGAAGTTTATTGGGATGTTTTTAAATCAATTTGGGATAACCTGAGAGCCGAAGGAATTGCTAAAAATTCTCTCGATTTTATTGATAATTCTGACTTGTTCAAGTATTCTCCTTACAAATCGCTTACGATTGAACAAAAAAATAGTCTGTTGACTATAATGAAAAATTTATTAGACAATACTTTTAAAAGTATTATTGTAGAAGGTGGAGCAGGAACTGGAAAAACGATTTTAGCCATTTTTCTCTTCAAATTATTAAATACCGATAACGATGATTTCAATTTTGAAGAATTTGGAGATGAGGAATTTGAATTCATGCAAATTGTTTATGAGCTAAAAAAGAAATATATTAATCCTAAAATGGCGTTAGTAGTTCCGATGTCATCTTTTAGAAATACTTTGAAAAAAGTATTTAAAAATATCAAAGGATTGAATGCTAAAATGGTTATTGGTCCTAGTGAAGTCGCTAATGATATATTCGACATACTTGTAGTAGACGAATCACATCGATTGAGGCGTCGTGTAAATTTAGGAGCATATTATGGTGCTTTTGATACTGCTTGTAAAAAGCTAGAATTTGATATAGAAAGTTGCAGTGAGCTGGATTGGATATTAAAACAATCTGAAACTTCAATTTTATTTTATGACGAAAATCAATCTATAAAACCATCCGATGCTAAAAAAGAAGATTTCGACAAACTAAAAGCGAACAGTTTTACTAAAATTGAATATTTAAAATCTCAGTTTAGAGTTAAAGGTGGTAACGATTATGTTCAATACATTGATGATTTACTTAATTGTCGCCTAAATACAACAGAATCAATATTTAATTCTAAAAATTATGCGTTTATACTTTTTGATTCAATCGAAGAATTAGTTGCAGAGATTAAACTAAGAGATAAAGAAAGTGGTCTTTCCAGATTAGTTGCGGGATATTCTTGGCAATGGATATCGAATAAAAACAAAGATTTATACGATATTAAAATTGAAAATACAGAACTAAAATGGAATAGTGTAGCTAGCGACTGGGTAAATTCACCAAACTCTATTAATGAAGTTGGATGTATACATACAACTCAAGGTTAGGACTTAAATTACACTGGAGTTATTTTTGGTAATGAAATCAGTTACGATAAAGTAAAAGATGAAATTGTAATTTTAAAAGAAAACTATTTTGATAAAAACGGGAAACAATCTATCAAAGACCCACAAGAATTGAAAGACTTTATTATAAACATATACAAAACGATAATGCTTAGAGGCATTAAAGGAACATATGTATATGTTTGTGACAAAAATCTGAGGGAGTATCTTTCTCAATTCATCCCAAAAAATAAGATCGAAAAAACCATCTCTTTTATCCCCGAAGAAAATGTAATTCCATATATAAATAGTATTCCTTTATTCGATTTGAAAGTAACTGCTGGTAATTTTAGTGAATTACAAACTGTAACTGATTGTGATTGGATCGAAATACCTAAAAGATACAAACCTTCAATCGATCTTTTTGCCTGCAAAGTTGTTGGAGAATCTATGAATAAAATTATCCCTAATAATTCTATTTGCTTGTTCAGAAAATATTCTGGAGGTTCCAGAGACGGAAAAATTGTTTTGGTGCAACATTCCAATATTCAAGAAGGCGATTTTGGTTCGGGCTATACAATTAAAGAATATAGAAGCAAAAAAATAATTGATAATGATTCTTGGAACCATCAATCCATTACTTTAAAACCATTATCATTTGATTCAACATTTAATGATATAATTTTAAAAGAAGAGGATTTAAATGAATTGAAAGTAATTGGAATTTTTGAGTGCGTTTTGTAACCAGTCTTCATTAGCTTTATTCAGTCTTCGTCTCGCCCACTCCTATTCTATGCAACTCATCCAACAACTCCATTTCATCATTCGGCAGTAACTGCAAAGCCATTTCAACCAAAATCATAGCATCAGAGAAAGGTTTGGTAGAATTTTCGCTTTGGAGCATGGTAATACTTGCTTTTAATAAAGCAGTAATCATAATATTCAATTCACTGTAACAAGATACATTCAGCGTTGCGGAAAAGGAATCATTATTAGGTTTGAGTTTATTAAAATAGTTTCCTTTATTCATTATTTCTAATAATTCTGTTACGGCTTTTTGTTGTGTTTCCATATTTATAATTGACGTTTTTTGATAAGTCAAAATTGAATTATTATTTTGGAATACAGGTTATCACATATGATAACCGCTCAAAAAAGTGAAAATAAAATTTATTAAAAAACCAAAAAAACCTCCAAAATCAAAAACTTGACTTTGAAGGTTTTTTTACTTTATCAAAAACTCTTATTTATATTCGGCTTCTTTCTGCTTGTACCAATCCTTCATCACATAAAAAGCTTTCTTTTTAATTCCTTGATCTGAAACTAAACCTTTACGGTTAAAGAAATCCTGAATATCTGGCAATTGTCTTCTTGGTGATCTGAAATCGACTAAAATCCACGGAGAAACGCCTGCTAAGCCTTCGATTCTATTAAACATTTGCGTGTTTTGAATGTACAATTCTTCTTGATATTCTTCGTTCCAGCGTTCTTTTTTATCGCCGTGACGACCTTGCAAAGCTTCGCCTCCAAACTCGCTGATAATAACAGGTTTGTTGTACGGAATTACCCATTGCATGTCTTTACAAGATTCATTGGTTCCTCGGTACCAGCCTAAATATTGATTAAAACTTACGATATCGACATACTCATTCATATTGTCATGAAGCGTATTGATATTATTAGAACTCGAAGTAACTTCCATCGCCATACTGATTAAACGCGAATTATCCTGTGTACGGGCAAATTTGGCCAACTTACTTAAGAAAGCGTCTCGATCATCTCCATGCGGAGTTTCGTTTGCTATAGACCAAATTACGATTCCGCAACGGTTTTTATCTCTATAAATCATATCATGCAATTGGCGTTCGGCATTGGCATACGTATTGGGGTTTGTCCACGAAATCGTCCAATAAACCGGGACTTCAGACCAAATCATCAAACCCATTCTTTCGGCTTGTTTGACCATATTTTCATTGTGCGGATAATGTGCCAATCGAACATAATTACAGCCTAGCTCTTTTGCCCAAGTCAATAACGTGATGGCATCATTTTGAGACCAAGCTCTTCCCGACCTGAAAGGCGCTTCTTCATGAATACTAATGCCGCGTAAAAAGACTTTTTTTCCGTTTAGCAGAATTTCTTTTCCTTTGGTTTCAATAGTTCTAAAACCAATTTGATCTGCGATATTTTCATCTGCTTTAGAAATGATTACGTCGTACAATTTTGGCTTTTCAGGTGTCCATAAAACAGGATTGGCTTTAACATCAAAATAGGCCATTCCCTTAGCATCTGTCGTAATGTTCTTTTTGATTTTTAATTCTGGAATGGAAACCGAAACCGTTTGATTTGCTGATTCGCTGTTTAGTTTTATCCAGCCCGAAATTTTTCCTTTTTCCTTTTTATCCAACTGAACCAAATAATCTTCGATATACGTATTTGGAACCTGAGCCAGAGTTACATCTCTGGTAATACCGCCATAATTCCACCAATCCATATTTACAGTTGGCACGTTGTCTTTGTGGCGTTTGTTGTCGACTTTTACTACTACGAAATTATTTCCGTCAACCAACAAATCGGTTACATCAAAATTGAAAGGCGTATAACCTCCCACGTGAGTTCCTGCCAATTTTCCGTTTACGTAGACTTTCGCATCATAATTGACAGCTCCAAAATGAAGAATTCCTTTGCTTTTGGCATCTTTTTTATAATTAAAGTCTTTCTGAAACCAAACCGTTCCTTCGTAAAAGAACAATCTTTCATCTTTAGAATTCCAATCAGACGGAATATCCATTACTGCTGAGGTTGCAAAATTATATTCACTCAGTTCTGTAGTGTTCCATTTTTTATTTTCAAAAAAACCATTGTCTTTAAAAGGCTCTAAGCGGTAGTTATAATATCCGTTTTCGAGAGGATCTACAATATATCTCCATTTTCCGTTTAACGTAATATTGTTTCGAGATGAAATGTTAGATACCAACGGAATTTCCTGCGCTATTGTTTTTCCCATTAACAGAAAAGTACAACACAGCATTATTATCTTTTTCATAGTTAAAATCATTTTGGTTTTGAAAGGTCTTTAGTTAGTAAAATATGAAGATTATAAAGTTAAAAAGTTTCTTTAAAGCATTATTAAATCAACCTCATCCATTTTTACAAAATAACCCATCAAATACTTATCAATATTATGCTATCTGCCTTGTATTATTGTTTTCATCCAAAAACACAGCCATCTTAAAAATCTCCAATGGAAAGCCCAGCAAATACTCGTGTCTTTGAATATTTGTTTTTTGAATATATTTGTTATGAAAGCAAAAAGCCAGAGACATTACTGTAGTTCTAACACCTTTTTTTTTAAAATGACAACAACAGAAATATTTAATATAAAATTAGCCGAATTAAAATCTCAAATAATTGAAGTTCAAAGAAAAAAAAATACTTCTAGCGTCCTTCTTTATAAAGATTATTTATCAAAAATGTATGAGTGGTATGTCGCATTAGGAATCGAAGAAAAATGGATTATTAACATTTACAAAACAAAAGATGGTCATAATTTATTCCATTTATTAGATCCCGAATTAAAAAACGATTTAATAGATTTAGAAGATTTTAGAGTTAATTATCTTAACGATATCACTATCATAAAATCTAAATATCGAGGTTTTGAATACATATATGTTTACCTATATATTTATTGGCAAATATTTAAAAATTCGCCACGTTTTGAGAAATATCAAAATCTTCCCGATCCTTATGAACCTGTAATAAAAATTTTATTAAGAGGAAATCATGTCTGTAAAGGAGAAATGTCGACAATAGAAGTTGATAATATGCCTATTAAAAGGCAAATCGACTTTCGCTTACCGTCACTTGATTACGATTTCTTAGAATATATAGACGAAATATGTATAAGAAGTGGAAGTGGAGGAATTCCTAATCAAGAAAAAACAAATCAGTTATGGAAAGATTTTCAAAAATTGAAATAAACAAATTAGAATTAAAATAAAATATTTTGAGAACAGTAAACTGCATGAAAATTTTTCAATTAAAATAGGCATGAAAAAAATAAATCTTTTTAGAATTTCACCACTATTTATTGTCATTTCTGGAGTGACTGCTTTTCTTATATACAACAATCAATTGAATAAAAAATTTATACAATTAGAGGTAAACAGCATTCTTGTAAAGAGAAATAATTGGCAACTAAGAACGACTGAGTTCTATTTGCAAAATGGATTGAGAATTGACTCTACATTTAAGGATAACTTTGACCTAAAAATAGGAGATTCTATTTCAAAAGAATCAAATACTAATATTTTTATTGTTTACAGAAAGGAAAATGGAAAATATAAATTTCACAAAAAAAATGCTATCAATTAAAGCAAACTTATCTTAGCTTTTAAAAATTTAAAAAGCCACTTCAATTAAGAAATGGCTTCTGTCTCTTCAATCAATCCTAAAATTTTGCCGTACGCAATCGCTGCTTTATGAACCTGAACCGTCCAATCTTCGGCAGCGTTATCATCGGCTCCATCAGAAATATATTTTAAGCTTAAAAACGGAATATTTTCTTTCATGGCAATCATGGCTAAAGCGTACGCTTCCATATCCACAACATTATAGGCGTCTGAGCAATGTCCCATTTCAAAATTGTCACCAGTTCCGCAGATTCCTTCTTGAAGATTATCCATTAACAGACCATATTCTAAAACTGGCGGTAAACCAGAAAGAGGAGTTTCATATAATGCAAAACCTAAACCGCGCACATCCATATCTCTTTGAACAAATTTGGTGCAACAGATTACGTCGCCTTTTTGAAAACAGCTGCTTCCTGCTGAACCTAAATTAATAATTACAGAAGGTTTTTTCTTTTGAATGGCTTTTGACAATTCGTAAGCTGCGTTTACTTTTCCGATTCCGGTAATTAAGACATTGTGATCTTTAAAAACTTCTGCCGCTTCAGATTCAAGTGCAAAACAGAATAATATATCTTCAACAGCAAATGATGCCGTTTGGTTAATTTGTATCATGTGTAATTTATTTTCGGTTTACAAAAATACGTTTAAAAATTTACGATGCTCTAACCTAGACTTAAAATCCAAAAAAGACGTTAAAGTCTGTTTTCGCTATTGGATTTTATGATATAAAAAATACATTTGCGAGAACCACTAAAAAAATAAAACCAGAAAGAATAATTGCATGGATAGTGAAAAATTTATTTTCTGCCTTGAAGGCGTTAAAGATATAGACGATCATACTCAGACCAATGTGGTAAAATGTCTGGAAGAATTGGCTATTGACCAAGGCATTTCGAGTATTCATAAAACTTGCGATACTATTGAAGGGTTGGAAGAAAGTCTGAATATTTTGCTTTACGAAGATCATAATTTCAAAGATTATGAAATTATTTATTTAGCCATGCCAGGTCAGGAAAATAATATCTGCCTTCATGATTATTATTACAGCATCGAAGAAATTGCCGAATTGTTTGAAGGTAAAATGAAAGGCAAGATTATTCATTTTGCCAATCTTAAGGTTTTAGATTTAAACGAAGAAGAAGCTCAATATTTTTTAGATATAACTGGAGCAAGAGCGATCTCTGGTTACGGTTCCACTTATAATAAAATTGCCAGCTGCAGTACAATTGACAAAGCTTTTTTTAGCTTGTATCAGGAAAATGACAATTTGATTGAAGTCGTAGAAGATCTCTATACCAAACATTACAATCTGTGCAAACTGCTTGATTTTAGATTATATTATTAGAATGAAAAAGCAGGCAGAGAAAATAAAAACCTATAACCCAAAAGGATTTAGAGAGAAGTTTTTAGGAGAAGACAATCCTATTCATTTACTTTTTAAATCGAATTCTGATCATTTTTTCTGTTTGGAAATCGAAGAAATGATGCAGATGCAGCATCCTGTTCCGCCTTCGAAACATTCTTGCCATACTTTAATTTTTATTTCTTCAGGCCAACATGTTATGAAATTGGGTTATCAGGAATATATCACGACTGATAACGAAATGATTATGGTTCCTGCCGGCCAGATTTTTTCGCTTGATAATGTGAACAATATCCATAAAGGTTATATCTGCCAATTTCATCCTGATATTTTGATTCGGAAATATGGCAGTCGTGAACTGCTCAATGATTTTGACTTTCTAAAAATTTCAGGAGATCCCAAAATTAAACTTGCTCCCGAAGATATTGCCCCAATTACCAATATTTTGGAACGATTGAAAAAGGAATATTCTGAAAAAACGGTTACAGATTTAAATATTGTTCAGTCGTATCTGATTACTTTATTTTATGAAATGAATAAAAATGCGGTGAAAACTTCTAAAAGCATTTCGGCGGCAGAAGCAATTACGGCAAAATTTAAAGAATTGATTCATGACCATATTAAAACCCAACATCAGGTCAATTATTATTCTTCTCTATTAAATGTTACTCCGAATCACTTAAACAAATGTGTAAAGAATGTAACCGGAAAATCTGCTGTAAAATGGATTGACGAAAACATATTGCTTGAGGCCAAATATTTATTATTTCAAACCACACTTTCTGTAGGTGAAATCGCAACGCAAGTAGGCTTTGAAGATCAATCTTACTTTAGTCGATTTTTTAAAAAAGCAGAAGGAATTTCTCCTATACGATATCGAAAAATGATTGATAAGTCCTAATTATTGATTATAGAATCCTAACAAATATGTGGGTGTTTTTCGGAAATTTGCTTCCTCAAAAATGCAAATTATGATTTATGTTTTTAAAACTTCCGTTGATAGTAAGGCCAAATTCGAATCGGCTTCTGCATTACTAAATGAATTATTACCCGAATCTCAGTGGAATTTCGATCTCGAAGATTGCGACAATATTCTGAGAGTTGACAGCGAGTTGAATGTAACCGCATTACTTCAAAACAATACTATTTTCGATTGTATCGAATTAGAATAAACTTTATAAGCCTTTAAAATTTATATGGAATCAAAATTATACCAAAACCGAACTTTTGAAACGATTGATTATTCGGATCAGAGTTTAGCCAATACCGAATTTGTTAATTGCGAATTCGTTAACTGCAATTTTTCTAAAAGCGATTTAAGTCATAACGACTTTCTAGATTGTGTTTTTAAAAATTGCAATCTTTCTTTGGCTACTTTGAGAAATACTGGATTGAAAAACATCCAATTCATCGGCTGCAAATTAATGGGATTGGATTTTAGCGCTTGCAATAGTTTTTTATTTTCAATGAACTTTCAAGATTGTATTTTGGACTATTCTACTTTCATTTATAAAAAACTAAAGAAGACCATTTTTATAGATTGCTTTTTAAAAGAAACAGATTTCTCGAATACCGATCTATCTTTGGCCTCTTTTAAAAATTGTGATCTTTCTGGCGCCACTTTTGTGGAAAGCATTTTAGAGAAAACCGATTTCAGAACTTCCAGAAACTATGCTTTTGATCCTTCAGAAAATAAAATTAAAGGAACAAAGGTTTCCCATACGGCACTTGCGGGTCTGCTTCAAAAATTTGATTTATCCATAGAATGATTTTTTGGTTTTCAGTTTCTTTATGCTACTGAAAATTATTTGTAAAATTAAAAAGCGGGACTACAAACTAAATTGTATCCCGCTTTTCTCTATTTAATCAACCACGATTTTTATTTTAACCAACGTGGATCTCCCACTTTTCTATCAATTAATGTTTGATTTTTAATTGTAAAATCACCATTTGGTGCATTAGGAAATTGAGGATCTAATACAGTTGCAGCAGCATCTGGTCTATTGTTACCTGTTGTTATCTGTAAATTAGGTGAATTGAAATTATTATTATTTGCAAACCCTGGAGCGAACGTTGCTGTAGAATTTGTATAAACTGCAGATCCAACTGCTAATAATGTATTACGTACTGTTGATAAATTAGAAACAAAACGTATATACAAAATTCTACTTGCCGCTGGTAATGTAGGTGCATAGATTGTACATCCATCGATTAACACATTACTTGTTAATCCCGTTCCTGTTAATCCTGCAGCAGCATCTAAACGGATGAAATCACGTGATGAACAAGTGTCAAATGTACTTTTTGTTAAAGAAACACTTCCCACATAAGTAGTTCTGAAGTCAATAAAATCAGCACCAGCATTAACGTTCACATTTTCAACAATACTATTATCCACAGAGAATGATTTCAATTTTGCTGATGCATTTCCATAGATTAATTGAGAAGGATAATCATGAACATAACATCCGCTTATTAAAACATCTCCTAAACCTGTAGCCGCTGCTGTACCAATTGTTATGGCTCCGCCAGTTGTACCAGTTCCGTTTAAGTCTAAATCTATTAAAGAAAGATTAACCACTTCACTTGAATTAGCCGGATTATTAGCCAAAGTAAAATTAACTTTTAATTTTGGTTTGTTTTCTGGTCTTAGACCTCTTAGCGTTATTGTTTTATTTATTGCAATTGTTCCAGTTTGAGCTGTGTAATCACCCGGCATGAAAACTAAAACAGATCCAGAAGGCGCATCAGTAATTTTTTGAAGGAAGTCATCTCCCTCTTTCACTAATATTCCAGTTCCAATGTCAATTCCGGTAGTAAAAGTTGCATCACCCCTTTTCTTTGTTCCGTTTAATAAAATTGCAGTGTATGCAGTTTCTGGAGTTAAACCTGTAATTGTAGCTACCCCAGCTGTTTTTTCAGCTGCTGTAATAGTGTGCGCAATATTTCCAGGCATAGCAGTAATTTGTGTTACAGCACTATTTGGAGTCCATCTTAATGTAACTTGAGTTGCTTGAATATCTGCATCTTGAACTGGGAACATTATCTGTTCTGATAATGTTGTAGCTGTTATAACCGACCATTTAGAATCTGCTAAGCCAGAAGTAACTGCTTTTACTCTAATCGAATAAACTGTTTCTCCTTCTAATGCTACTTTTACAGGAAGTTCTGTAGGAGCAACATTTATGGTTTTATAAATTGTAGCGAAGCTCGGATCATCAGCACTAAATTCAACTACATAATGATCTGCATTTTCATCTGATTTAACCGTCCAATCTAACTCAACCGTGGTTGAGTTTCTGATAGTAGCTTTAAGTCCGATGGGAGAAAATTCTCTTGTATTTCCTATACCGTCTAATAACGCTTCATTATAACTTTCACAGCTAGAAACTGCAACTGAAAGAAGTAATACGGTTATTAATCCTTTAAATATATTTATTGTTTTCATCATAATAACTTATAATTTATTATTAGTTTTTTGAAAGATTTTAATAACCGTAATCATTTTTTAACTGACCATTACTTGCATCAAGAAATACTTGCCATATTGCCAAAATTGTCTCTCATCAGGGTTCACTCCCACTTTATACAATGAGGCTATCTTAGCATCTGCAGCTGTTCCTGTCCATGTCCAAGCAGTAGAAG
This sequence comes from Flavobacterium humidisoli, assembly GCF_023272795.1. Taxonomy (NCBI): domain Bacteria; kingdom Pseudomonadati; phylum Bacteroidota; class Flavobacteriia; order Flavobacteriales; family Flavobacteriaceae; genus Flavobacterium; species Flavobacterium humidisoli. The sequence continues at coordinate 173,661 of NZ_CP096829.1, forward strand.
AATACAATGCTCCTGGATTTGTAGTTTCTCCACGATTAAGTCCATAGATATCTAAACTTACATTATCTGACTGATATTTATAGTACAAAGTAGCTGGCACATCTGCATATTGTCCTGTGCGCGTAGATAATTCTGCCATTTTTTGTTTTGCTTTATCTAAGTTTGCTTTAAGCAAATTCCAACGAATCAGCGCTTGTTTACGTTCCATCTCTCCTGTAAACTCATATTTATTTTCTTCAACAAGGGCATTAAACATGGCATCTTTGCTAGTTAAGCCATTTACATAAGATTCAACTTTGGTGGCTTGATCTGCTGAAGAAAATGATCTTCTACGAACTTCTTTCAAGTAAGGCATTGCTGCAGTTGGACCCTCCAATTCGTTTGCTGTTTCAGCAGCAATTAAAAGCACCTCAGCATAACGCATGTACATTTTATTAACCCCGTCATCATTTGTAGAAGTTACATAACGTTTCATCCATTCGTAACGGTATTTACCAAAATACCATGTGTCTAAAGTACCTAGCTCTTGTTTTGCAATACCATTCACTGCTGCCCCATACTTATAAGGCACACAAGTAACATTTCTACGAGCATCAGCTTGATCATAATCATAGAAAACAAATGGTAATGGACCTGCTACTCCACCACGGTTAGCACCATTAGCCTGAAATTGATCGGCAGCCGCAGTGTGTTTTACCGCAAAAGTGAACAACATTCTACCACGCCCATCAGAGAAAGGAAGTTCCCAAAGAGACTCTCCGCCAGCAGCAGTATTTTCTTCATTGTATTTTCTCCATAGTCCTTCAAAAGTAGACTCTAAACGAGCACTACCACTTTGGATCACTTCGCGAGATTCTTTTAATGCCAATGCATACATGTTTGCAACTGAAAGTTCTGGATCGCTACTTCTTCTTACTCCATCAGGATATTGCTGATAACCACTTGCTGCCAAAGCCAAACGTGCTCTAAATGCTTTTACAAAAGCTTTATTTACATGTTCTACTGTATTCGTATAAGCAGTTTCATTAGGCCATGCCACCAATGTTGATGCTTCACCTAAATCTGCGATTAATTGTTTGTAAATAATATCTCTACTCGCTTTAGGCAAATATAATGTTGCAGTAGTGATAGGCTCAAAACGAGCTGGAACATCACCCCAAGACTTAAGCAAATCGGCATAATAGATCGCTCTTAATGTTAAAGCTTCTCCTAGTAATTGTCCCATTTCTGAGCCTGGTGTAGGATTACCATATTGACGCAACCCCTGAATACAAACATTGGCACGCTCAATTCCTGAGTACATCATTGCATAGGCATTATTGGTCGTATTCATTTCTGTATTACTTGGCTTCGCATCATACACACACAAATCTGCTTTATCTCCTGCTGTTTGAGAAGTATTGTACCATTCTGTATCTGTATTTAATCCATAATATGGCAAAAATCTCCCTCTATAAGAATTAGTCTCCGCAAACGGCACTTTTATTCCATCTACAGCTCCTTTTGCAAGTGCAACTTCAGAAAATATCAAAGATGGCTCTAATGTTGACGGCGCTTCTGTATCTAAATAGTCATCTTCAAATTGCTGGCAAGAACTAAATAAAGCCGCAATAATCAATCCCGCTATTATTATTTTATGTTTCATTTTGTGATCGTTTAAAATTAGAAATTAAGATTCATACCAAAAATCATTTGTCTGCTTCTTGGATAAGGACTTGAATCTACCCCTGGTGTAAGTGGATTTTTTCTTTTTGTCGAAACTTCTGGATCAGAACCAGAATAGTTAGTCCAAACAAAAACATTGCTAGCCGTTAAATAAAATCTCAATTTTGAAATTCCTAGTTTAGATGTAAACATTTCAGGTGTAGTATACCCTAATGTCAAAGTATTCAATCTTAAAAAAGATGCATCTTCAACTGCCCAATCAGTAAAAATAGCCGATCTCATGTAAGGAGACCACATAGTTGTATTCGCATTAAGAGCTGCTAAAGCTTCAGGATTATCTGTTACTAATTGTCCTGTTGCTGGATCTAGGTTAGTCCATCTTTTTCCGTCAGCCATAGTAGAATTTAAGTTTTTATATCTTCCTGAAGCTGTAGCTGTAGAAAATTCAATTTTATCGGCATTATAAACCTCATTACCAATACTCCAGTTAAAAGCGGCCATTAAATCGAAACCATAAGCATTACCATTAATTACAAAACCTCCTGTGCTTTTAGGATTAACATTACCAATAACGGTTTTATCGTTTGCATCTACTTTACCATCTCCATTGATATCTTTTAATTTCATGTCTCCAGGCTTAAGACCGCTTCCGTCTCCTACTAGAGAAGTAGAAGTATTAACCACTCCGTTTTTCAAAACATACTTTCCTGCAACATAATCAAAGTCTGAAACTTCATATCTGCCATCATTTCTATAGCCATACATACTACCTAACGAAGAACCAACTGCTACTAAATAATCATCTCCAATTTGTGAAGAAGCCCATCCTGTTGCTTGTCCAAAATCACTCATAACCCCTAACGAGTTAATACGATTTTTGTTTACTCCCATATTGAATGAAAAGTTCAATCCGTATTTTGCCTTTTCAATCGCAACAACATTTATAGTAGCTTCAAAACCTGTATTTTGTGTTTCTCCCATGTTACGATATTGGAAATCGTATCCAACTCCTGAAACTGGAAAATTGATTAACAAGTCACTTGTAACATTTTTATAAACATCAAAATTACCACTTAAACGATTTTTGAAAAACGCGAAATCTAAACCAAAGTTTTGAGTCACTGTTGTTTCCCATTTCAAATCTGGGTTAGGCATTGTTTTAGAAGGCGCCCAAACACTAGTAACACCGTTAATCCAAGTTGTTGGTGTCGATTGGAAAATTTGCACCTGCTGTCCAACAGGAATATTATTGTTTCCTGCTTCTCCATAACTTGCTCTTAATTTTAAAAGACTTAACCAGCTTTTATTTTTCAAGAAATTCTCTTCAGAAAGTTTCCATCCTGCAGCAAATGCTGGAAAATATCCCCAACGATTCTGCTCTTGGAATTTACTAGAACCATCTGCACGAAATGTAGCTGTGAAAATATAACGGTTTTTGTAATCATAATTTGCACGTCCAAAAAACGACAATAATCTGTCATCAGGGCTATAATAATTATCTACTGCTTGTGGAGTTCCTTGTGTTGTTAATGTTTTTGCTTTTTCAAAATCAAAAAAAGTAGGATATCCATGAATTGTCGATGTAAGCGTATTTGTTGTATAATTAATGCTTTCTTCTCCAACAAGAGCCGTCAAATGATGATCTTCTCCCATTATTTTTTTGAAATCATAATTCAACGTATTAGCATTTCTGAAACGTCTCTCCTTACTATCTGACATAATCATTGCAGGCATATTCTGCAACGTAGCCAACGGCGCATTAGCCACATAATAAGTAGTAAGACCGTAAAAACGATAATCCTGATTATTAAAATTATCCAGACCTAAATCTACTTTCAATTTTAAATTATCTACAATCTCCCATCCGAAACTTCCTAACATATTAAAGTTTTTACGAAACTGCTGACGATTATTATCTGAAATAGAAGTAAAAGGATTTATTAACATATCTGTTCCATCCCCATTCACATCTTCTGAAGTTAAACCTGCAACTGGAAGTGGCGCATACCCCACAATAGTACGCATACGTGAATCTGAAGAAGATTTCTCATTTTGCTCATTCACACCACCACCATCAATTTCAGTATCTGAATAACGCACCGTAAAACCAACATCAACCTTATTGCTTAATTTGCTTTTTAAAGCTAATGCCAAGTTATTTCTTTTGTAGTTTGAACCAATCATAATTGCCTTTTCATCGTAATGAGCATAATTAAAGTTATAATTAAGCTTATCCGTTCCACCTCTAATTCCTAAATCACGGCTCTGAACTTCGCCCGTGCGTCCAAAAATTTGCTCTTGCCAATCATCACCTTTTAAACCTTGGTACAGATCATGATCTTGCCAATTTCCAAAGTACTTGGTATAGCTGTCTGGATTAGAAGCTACTTTAGTTCCGCTCTGCGAAAGCAAGGCATATTCATATTGCCATTTAGTATAATCTTCTGGAGATAAAACATCAATTTTATTCGCCATCGTTTTCATACCGTAAAACATATTAAAGTTTACGGCCATTTTTCCATCTTTTCCGCTTTTTGTCGTAATAAGAATTACCCCGTTTGCACCACGTGATCCGTAGATTGCAGTTGAAGCGGCATCTTTTAAAACCGTCATTGTTTCAATATCAGATGAAGAAATGTCATTCATATTGTTGATCGGAAATCCATCTACAATAATTAAAGGCGAAGCGTCTTGAGTAAGTGAACCTCCTCCACGAACTCTAATTCTAATATCAGCATCTGGAGAACCTTCTGCTGCAGTTACCTGCACTCCGGCAATTCTACCCGTTAAAGCTTCAGCAACATTGGCCACTGGCACTTTTTTCAAATCAGTACCTGAAATCGTAGATACAGCCCCAGTCAAATCAGATTTCTTAGCTGTCCCGTATCCAATTACAACAACTTCATTTAAGTTATTAGCATCTTCAACCAGGGTAGCATTTACTTTAGTTTTTCCTTCTGCAGAAATATTAAGGCTTTGAAATCCTATAAAAGAAAAACTTAATACTGCTTTCGGATTGGTTAGTTTTATTTTGTAATGCCCGTCAAAATCGGTAGAAGTTCCGTTCTTAGTTCCTTTTTCTAAGACGTTTACCCCAGGAAGAGAAAGTCCCGCAGCATCCTTCACGGTTCCCTCTATCGTTGTGCCCTGTGCGTGTACTTGACTACCGATCAATAAGCACAGTAAGAAAACAAGTTTAAAGCAAAAATTTGCTCCTTTGTTTAATAGTTCTTTAAAGTTCATGGTTGATTGTTTAAGTTATTAAAAGTTTTTTCTTTTTGGTTTAAGTGGTTTTTTGTGGTTACTTTCAATTCATTTTATAGTTAATATTTGTGGTTTTATTTTAACAGTAATTTATTTATCTCTTCATCAAAGCATTATTCCTGCTCTATTTTTCGTTCTATAACTTAATCGATTTCGAAGATCAAAAACAAAGTTGTAATCGATTACACAAACATAGATATTTTTTTAAAACGAAAAATAAAATTTCATAAAAATTTCATAAAAAAAATTACATAATAAAATTTATAGCAGTTTTTTCTATGAGATATATAATTTATCTTGATATAAAATATTAAATATATTTTTATTATTCGTGTATTTGATTCGATTTTTATAAAAAAAACAATCGATTACATCAATAAGTATTACGAAATTATTAGGTGTTATTTTTACACTTAAAAAGTTAAATTCAAGCTAAAAAAATGGGAGAGATTTCATTTATATTTTAAAATTTACAATGATTTTACCTATAAAAGAAATCAATAAGATGACAGAAAAAGTAATTTTGACTATAAGTTTGGTCTTTACAAGCACAAAAAAAGCCCTTAAACAAAAGTTAAGGGCTCTAAAAAATGATATTTTTAAACTTATGCAGGCTGTACCTGAACTTGTTTCTGATGTAACCTCATCAAGATGAATGTGATAATCATTCCAATTACTGACATTCCAACTCCGATAAGATTAGGAGAAGAATAGCTGAATCCCGCTGCCAAAGGCAATCCGCCAAGAAAAGCACCTAAAGCATTGCCGATATTAAAACTCCCTTGAAGAGATGCCGAAGCAATCATCTCTGCTCCTTTTGCTGTACGAATCATCAGCATCTGAATTGGCGCAATTACCGAGAATGAAATAGCTCCAGTTAAGAAAGTAAGAAATAAAGACATGTATTGATTGAATGAGAAAAAGTAAACTAGAATTAAATCTAAAGACATTACTAATAATAAAGCTAATGTAGTTGGCGCTGGTGAAAATTTATCTGCCAATTTACCTCCTACGAAATTTCCAACCACCATTCCTAATCCAGCTAAAATTAAAATGGAAGAAACATCTTCTGGCGAAAATTTAGAAACATTAATTAATAAAGGAGCAATATAACTGATCCAGGCAAAAAGACCTCCAAACCCAATTGCCGTAATTCCGATAATCAACCAAGCTTCTGTTTTCTTAAAGAACTGAAGTTGTGTTTTCATATTTACACTTTCTCCTTTTTCAAGATTTGGCATCCATAAATAAATTGCCAAAAAAGTCAATAATCCAACAATAGCAATTAATACAAAAGTATAACGCCAAATAAAATGATGACCTATATAAGTTCCAATTGGAACACCTATTAAGTTCGCAATGGTTAAACCAGCAAACATTATAGAGATTGCCTGTGCTTCTTTTCCTTTATCTGCCAAACGGCTTGCGACTACCGCTCCCACTCCAAAGAATGCACCATGCGGTAATCCAGATAAAAATCTAGACGCAAATAAAATAGTATAATCGGGAGCAATAATTGACAATGCATTAAAAACTGCCAACATTAAAGCTAAAATTAAAAGCATTTTTTTAGGTGCATAATTTCTTCCCGCGATTACTAACAAAGGCGCTCCAATAACAACTCCAAGTGCATAAGACGAAATTAAATATCCTGCAACCGGAATGGAAACTTTCATATCTGAAGCAATATCTGGGAGTAATCCCATCATTACAAATTCTGTAATACCAATAGTTAACCCTCCTAAAGAGAGCGCAATAAGACTTTTTTTCATTTTGATTTATTGTAGAAAGGAATAAATTTCTACGATGCAAAATTAATACCGATAGCCTTAAAAAAAATTGTAAATTTGCGACATAAAATTGTATATTTAAGTTATGCCTAAATTAAATCAGTTTAAAACGCTTGTTCTTGATGAATTCGAAGAAGAGAAGTTTCATCTTCCACCGCATACGCATACATATTACGAAATCATCTATATCAAGAAAGGAAGTGGTATTCATCATATAAATAATAATCTGCTTCATTATAAAGCAGGAGATCTATTTGTGATTTCACCAGATGATGAACATTATTTCGACATTAAAAAGAGTACTCGTTTTATTTTTATAAAATTTACCGATAACTATTTTAATTCGAAGCAAAACTTAACCTGTGATGAATTCTTAATTCACACGCCAGAAAGCTTTATGCGGGATAAAATTTTAAAAGAAACCGTTTTAAAATTTGATGAACCTTGCAAGACTATTCTAAAAAATACAGTCGAAAACATCACAAAGTATGGTGAATATATTGATGTGACCAATTCACCTATTGTTTTCTATCAGATTCTTTCCATTTTTGGTTTGATTAAAGAAACCATACGATGCATGAATTTACAAATGACATCAAAGCATCTGGATAATGAACAAATTGCCAATTACATTCATCAGAATATTTACCAGCCCAAATTGGTTCAGATAAAAGTAATTGCAGATCATTTTAACATTGCTCAAACCTATTTTAGTGCTTATTTCAAAAGAACTTTCAACATAAGTTACCGCGAATACATTCATAATTTGAGAACGACTTTAATCGAAAAAAGATTTCATAACAATCAATTGCCCATAAAACAGATTGCCTACGAATTCGGTTTTACAGATGAAAGTCATTTGACGAATTATTTCAAAAAACGAAAAAACATGAAACCGACTGATTTTAAGAAACTGTAGTTATCAAAATCTTAAAAAGTAATTTCTCCACACATTTTTAACTAAATTTGTACTTCTAAAAACAATTTCTTTGAAAAAGAAAATCCATATAATACTGCTTTTTAGAATACTCAGCTTCTTTTTGAATCCGAGTTATACTTACGCATGCAATATGGTGCATCACAAAGAAATTGCTTCTAAAGAAGAAAACAGCTGTTCTAAAAAATGCTGTGAAAAGAAAACTTCAAAACAGGAAAAACATAATTGTGACGGAAAATGTCGTCATTCTGGCTGCACAACTTCTGCATTGCAATTTGTTATTTTGACTTCAAATGATCTTGATTTACAAAATGATGTCTTCAATTTTTCTTTAAGAAACACTATTTCATCTTACAGTAATTCTACAATTTCTTCTGGATTTACTTCTATTTGGCTCAAGCCGAAAATATAATTATCGCATTTATGACAGCCCATATTGGGTGTTTTTTAAAACGAAATTTTTAATTAATTTTAAAGGAAATAAAATCCTTTACCTAAATATTATATACAATGAAAAAATCAATCATAGCTTTAGCAACAGTACTTACCGTATTATGTAGTACAAATAACATTCAGGCAAATACAGCAAAATTAGAGTCGGGAACAACAGAAATCGTTGATGCGAGTCAGCTTCAATCTGTTTATGATGCTTATTTTACGGTAAAAGATGCCCTTATTAAAAGTGACAGCAAATTGACTTCGGCGAAAGCCAAAGACTTACTGACAGCGATTACTGCGGTAAAAATGGACAAACTAAAAAGCAACGAACATGCGGTTTGGATGAAAGTGGTTAAAAAACTAACTGCCGATGCTAAAAGTATTTCAGCAACAACAGATCTTAAGAAACAACGCGAGACTTTTAAATCTTTATCTAAAAGCACTTATGATCTTATAAAAGTTTCTAATCCAGAACAGCCAATCTACAAGCAATATTGCCCAATGGCAGATGCTGACTGGTTGAGCAAAGAAAAAGCAGTTAAAAATCCGTATTACGGTTCTTCTATGCTGACTTGCGGAAATGTGGTAGAAACGATTAAATAATATGAAGCTTTACATCAAAAATATGGTGTGCAGCCGATGCAAAATGGTTGTGAAGTCTGAGTTCGAAAAACTCGGACTTCAAACTACTTCTGTTGAATTGGGTGAAGTCGAACTGGAAAAAGAAATCAGCGACGAGCAAAAAGAAGTTCTATTAGAAAACCTTCAAGTTTTAGGTTTTGATTTAATCGATGATAAAAAAACAAAAACCGTCGAAAGAATAAAGAACTTAATTGTCGATTTGGTTCATCACAAAAACAATGATTTAAAAATCAACTTGTCCGATTATTTAGCCGAAAATCTAAATCAGGATTATAATTCGTTGAGCAATCTCTTTTCTGAAATTGAAAACACAACAATCGAAAAATATTTCATTAGTCAGAAAATCGAAAAAGTAAAAGAATTATTGATTTACAATGAGCTTTCGTTAAGCGAAATTGCAGATATTCTCAACTACAGTAATGTGGCACATTTGAGCAATCAGTTCAAAAAAATTACAGGCTTTACTCCTACTTCGTTCAAACAATTGAAAGATAAAAAACGTATTCAGATCGAGAATATATAGTTTTTGATTTAACCGCAAAGAGCGCAAATATTTACACAATCCCGATAGCTATCGGGAACAAAGTTTATTAGCCACAGATTATAAGGATTAAAAGGATTTTTAAATCTGTGTTAATCTTTTTAATCTGTGGCTAACTTTTTTAAGAGCAATTCACAAACAAAATAAACATAACCAATGGTTTCAACCATTGGAGCACAACGATTGGACCCAATGATTAGAACGCACCAGATCATCCAATGCGTTCCCAAGGTTGAAACCTTGGGCTATGTTTTATCACCCCTTAAAAAGTTTTTTTTAGCCACAGATTATAAAGATTAAAAGGATTTTCAAATCTGTGTTAATCTTTTTAATCTGTGGCTAACTTTTACGCGCAAAGTTCATAAAGCTAAAGCTTTGAGAACTTTTAAATCTTAAAAAAATAAACATTCGTGTGCTTTGCGTAAACCTTTGCGCTCTTTGCTTTAAAAAACAGCATTTAGTAAATCTTACAAATCATTCCCAAAATTATACAAACCGAACTCACAGATACTTCAGAAATTTGCATTGTAATACTTAAAAACCAATACAATGACTCATCAATATATAATTTCAGGAATGTCTTGCAATGGATGTCGAACTAAAGTCGAAAAAACTTTAAATGAAGTTGAAGGCGTTCAGGCAGAAGTAACTTTGAATCCGCCAACAGCTACGATTACAATGGAGAAACATGTTCCGACAGAAAAATTCCAAGAAGTTTTATCTGCTGCTGGAAATTATACTATTGAAATGGATTCTCCTAAAAATCATGGCGAAGCTGCTAAATCTTGCTGTTCTGGTCATAAAAAAGAGAATCACAATCATCATAAAACAGAAACTAAAAAAGTACATCAGCATAGTGCAAATGGTGTTTATTACTGCCCAATGCATTGCGAAGGCGACAAAACGTATAACAAACCCGGAGACTGCCCAGTCTGCGGAATGGATTTAGTACCACAAGTTGCCATAACAGCAACGCAATTTACTTGTCCGATGCATCCGGAGATTGTTTCAAACGAGCCAGGCGACTGTCCGATCTGCGGAATGGATTTGGTTCCGATGCAAGCTTCTGAAAGTGAAGAAAACAAAACTTATTCTGATTTATTGAAAAAAATGAAAATTGCGATTTTATTTACGCTTCCAATTTTCATTATCTCTATGTCAGAAATGATTCCGAATAATCCACTTTACAATATAATCTCCATCGAAAAGTGGAATTGGGTTCAGCTTTTATTTTCGATTCCTGTTTTGTTTTATGCAGGATGGATGTTTTTCGTTCGCGCTTACAAATCTATTGTGACTTGGAACTTAAATATGTTTACTTTAATTGGAATTGGAACCAGCGTTGCTTTTCTATTTAGTATTGTTGGGATGTTTTTCCCAGATATTTTTCCAGCAGAGTTCAAATCGCATCACGGAACGATTCATTTGTATTTTGAAGCGGCGACCGTAATTATCACTTTAGTTTTATTAGGACAATTATTAGAAGCCAAAGCACACGGACAAACTAATGGAGCCATAAAAGAATTATTAAAATTAGCGCCGACAGAAGCGACTTTGGTCGAAAATGGAAATGATAAAGTAATTTCTATTCACAATATCAAAAAAGGCGATTTACTTCGTGTAAAACCTGGAGAAAAAATTCCAGTTGATGGTAAAATAACTTCTGGCGAAAGCAGTATAGACGAATCTATGATTACCGGCGAACCTATTCCAGTAGATAAAAAAACTGGCGATGCAGTAATTTCTGGAACTATAAACGGAACAAAATCTTTTGTAATGCTTGCTGAAAAAGTAGGTTCTGAAACGATGTTGTCGCAAATTATTCAAATGGTAAATGATGCCAGCAGATCTCGCGCTCCCATTCAGAAATTGGCCGATCGCGTTTCTAAATATTTTGTTCCTACAGTTGTTATTATTTCGATTGTAACCTTTTTTGCATGGGCAAAATTTGGTCCAGAACCAGCCTACGTTTACGGATTAATCAATGCCATTGCGGTTTTAATTATTGCCTGTCCGTGCGCACTCGGATTGGCAACTCCAATGTCGGTAATGGTTGGCGTGGGTAAAGGCGCTCAAAACGGAATCTTAATCAAAAATGCCGAAGCCTTAGAAAACATGAATAAAATTGATGTTTTAATTACCGATAAAACAGGAACAATTACAGAAGGAAAACCATCTGTAGAAAAAATATTTGCAATTCATAATGACGAAGATTTTCTGCTTGAAAACATAGCTTCTTTAAATCAACATAGCGAACATCCTTTGGCGCAGGCCGTAGTCTCTTTCGCGAAAGCAAAAAACAGTTCTCTGAAAGAAGTTCAGGGTTTTGAAACCATTGCTGGAAAAGGAGTTATTGGAACGATCGAAAACAAAAAAGTCGCTTTAGGAAATAAAAAATTAATGGATGAAATTGGAGTTTCTGTTGCTGATGATTTAGAAAGTAAAGTAACTGCCGAGCAAAATCTTGGAAAAACCATTTCATATATTGCTATTGAAAAAGAAGTTTTAGGCTATGTTGCCATTACCGATGCCATCAAAGAAAATAGTGCAAAAGCCATTAAAGAATTAATCGCTCAAGGTGTTGAAGTTATCATGATGACGGGCGATAATCACAATACAGCAAAAGCCGTTGCTGAACATTTGCATCTAAGTTCCTTCAAAGCCGATTGCCTTCCGGAAGATAAATTGAAAGAAATAGAACGTCTACAGGCTCAAGGAAAAATTGTGGCAATGGCAGGTGACGGAATCAATGATGCTCCTGCTTTGGCGCAATCCAACATTGGAATTGCAATGGGAACCGGAACGGATGTCGCTATAGAAAGTGCAAAAATTACTTTAGTAAAAGGCGATTTAAACGGAATTGTAAAAGCAAAAAACCTCAGCCATGCTGTAATGTCAAATATTAAACAGAATTTATTTTTTGCTTTTATATACAACACTTTAGGCGTACCAATTGCCGCAGGAATTTTATATCCATTTTTAGGAATATTGCTTTCGCCGATGTTGGCCGCGGTTGCTATGAGTTTGAGTTCAGTATCGGTAATTGTAAATGCTCTGCGATTGCGAAATCTAAAATTGTAGGTTGGAATGTAATTATTTTCAACGCATAGAAACATAGTTTTGCATTGTGCGTAAAGGCGTTTCACTTGCATCAATACACATCGCTATGTGTGGAAACTTGTTTCTTTTATTCTCTTTTTAGACATAAATTCTATGTCTCTATGTGTTAAAAATAAATTGTGTTCAATTTAGACCAACGATTTAAAATTATTATTTATCATGAAAATTAAATACTTCTTTATACTTTTCTTAATTGCTTTTCAGCTGAAAGCCCAAAAAGTGGTGCGATACGATTTATACGTTCGTGATACCATTGTCAATTTTTCGGGTAAAGAAAAACGTGCGATTGCTGTTAACGGGCAAATTCCAATGCCGACTCTAACTTTTACCGAAGGTGATATTGCTGAAATTTATGTGCATAACGAATTAAAAAAAGAAACGACTTCGATGCACTGGCACGGATTATTTCTGCCCAATAAAGAAGATGGTGTTCCGTATTTAACTCAAATGCCGATAGAACCTGGAACAACTCATAAATATACATTTCCGATTATTCAGAATGGAACGTATTGGTATCACAGCCATTCTGGTCTTCAGGAACAAATTGGTTTATACGGACTTTTTATTATCAATAAGAAAAAAGACGATTCAACAATCAGAAAAGGAATCGACGATTTACCGACAATTCCAGTTATTTTAAGCGAGTGGTCGGATTTGAAACCTGAGAATATTCAGCGAATGCTACACAATGCCAACGATTGGTTTGCTATCAAAAAAGGAACAACGCAAAGTTACACCGAAGCGGTAAAACAAGGACATTTTTCAACCAAGGTTACCAACGAATGGAAGCGAATGAATGCCATGGATGTGAGTGATGTTTATTATGAAAAATTTCTACTAAACGGAAAAAACGAGCAACAACTTTCGGATTTCAAACCCGGTTCGAAAGTCCGCTTAAGAATTGCAAACGGAGGCGCTTCCAGTTATTTCTGGCTGACTTATGGCGGAGGAAAAATCACCGTTGTCGCTAGTGACGGAAATGATGTTGAACCTGTAGAAGTCGATCGTTTAATTATTGCCGTTTCTGAAACCTATGATGTTGTGGTTACAATTCCAGAAGATAATAAATCTTTTGCTTTTTTGGCTACAGCCGAAGATCGAACAGGATCTGCTTCTTTATTTTTAGGAAATGGAGAAAAACAGCCCATTCATCATCTTTCAAAACTTAAATATTTTGAAGGCATGAAAATGATGAACGATATGATGAAAATGAATGGCGAAATGAATGATATGGGTATGAATATGTCTTTGAACAAAATGGATATGAACGCCGTAATGTATCCTGAAATTTCGGGCGAAGACGAAAATTCTAAACCAATGGATCATTCTGGTCATAATATGGAAGAGATGGAAATAAAAAGTGACAGCACTGAAACCTCCGAAATTGTGACTTTGAATTACGGAATGCTGAAATCGCCTTTTAAAACCAATCTTCCTAAAGATGCTCCCGTAAAAGAATTGCGCTTTACGCTCTCTGGAAATATGAATCGTTATGTCTGGAGTTTGGATAATAAAGTAGTTTCTGAAACCGATAAGATTTTAATTAAAAAAGGAGAGAACGTTCGTATTGTTTTATACAATGCTTCAATGATGCGCCACCCGATGCATTTACACGGACATGATTTTAGAATATTAAACGAACATGGCGATTATTCACCGCTAAAAAATGTCATCGATATTATGCCGATGGAAACCGACACAATCGAGTTTCAGGCAAATGCTGATGGTGACTGGTTTTTCCACTGTCATATTTTATATCATATGATGGCTGGAATGGGTAGAATTTTCAGTTACGAAAATTCAGCACCAAATCCACTGATTCATCATCCTGAAATGGCTTTCAAAATGTTGAAAATGGACGATCGTATGTTTCATTTTATGGCAGAAAATGATTTTGCGAGTAACGGAAATGATGGTGAAGCGATGTTCAGTAACACCCGTTGGAGCATTGGAACGGAATGGAGATTAGGTTACAACGACAAACACGGTTATGAAACGAAAACTCATATTGGACGTTACATTGGAAAGAATCAATGGTTAATGCCTTTTATAGGTTTTGACTGGCGTTATCGCAAAATGGGAATGGACGAACAGGAACAGAATCTTTTTGGCCAAAAAAACACCAAAGACAATCGTTCGGTTTTTAGTGCTGGTCTTGAATATACTTTACCTATGCTTATAAAAGCACAAGTTGAGGTTTATACGGATGGAAATGTTCGTTTGCAGTTTGAACGAAAAGATATTCCGCTTTCTCAAAGACTGCGAATGAATTTGATGTGGAATACAGATAAAGAATATATGGCTGGCTTAAAATATATTGTTGCCCGAAACTTCGGAATTACAACACATTATGATAGCGACATGGGAATTGGGTTTGGGTTGAATTTAAACTATTGATTTTTTCTTAAACCATATAAGTGATTTAAGTTCATTTTAGAAAAGCATTCTTACAGTAAATAAATTATATCTTCGTTTCTAAAATCAATAATCTGGATATAACGTATGAGAAAGCTATATTTTATACTACCCCTTTTCTGTTGCATATTCTTAACAAGTTGTGATCCTTCACAGGGTATTTTGTTTACTAATAAAGGAAAAAGCAATGTCAAGGTAAAACTTATTATCAATCCGAAAGTTAAAAACGATAAATTGGATGAGATGAAAAAAGGAGATTCAATTGTTTTTAATTTAATTCCTTATAATCCAGAAGAAAAACTAGGACATATTTATTTTGGAAGAGGTAGATGGAACGATGAAAATATTCGTGAAATCAGCAGATCTATCAGAAGCATTCAAATAGAAAACGCTAATTATAAAATCATTTATAAATCACAAACTGCAATAAACCGTTTGCTAAAAGAAAATTATAAAGGGATAATCATGAAATCACTCAATATTAAAATTGATGATGATTTTTTTAGCAAAAATTAAAACTTTCTTTTACCAAAACATTAACAATAGAACTATTCCTACAGTAAAGAAATCAATTTATATTTGATCTACCAATTATAATCTTTCTAACATAAAAAACATTTAAAACAAAATGACAAAAGTAATCACAATTTTAACTGTTGCTTTATTTTCAATTGGAGTAACCGCTCAAGAAACAAAACCAGCAGCAAAAGAAAAAGCTAAAAAAGAATCATGCTGTAAAAAAACATCGACAGAAAAAAAAGATAAAAAGTCTTGCTGCGTTAAAAAATAATTGAAACTCGATTTCAAAGAAAAAGGCCTCAAATATTTGAGGCCTTTTTTATGGTCTTTTTTCACCACGAATTCCACGAATTAGGAAATGCTTAATGCATTGTAAAAAATAATTCGTGAAATTCGTGGCAAAATAAAAAACTATTTCAATCTTACACTCCATTCAAAATCCATTTCAGAAACTTGAATTCCTTCTTCATTTGTTCCAATAGATTTCATCCAGAATGTCTGTCCTTCTCCAGTCTCTATGGTTTTCTTTATTGCCTCGGCAATTAAATGTCCGTCATTGCAGACAAAAGTAATTCTTCCTGTCGCTTTTTTTGTGAAGTTTCCTTTGTTGTTGGCCACCAACATCGAGATCTTTTTACCACTTTGTTGAATCTGTGAAATCACCAAAGCTCCCGTTGTAAGCTCTGCTGCCATAGCTTGAACTGCAAAATACATTGAGTTAAACGGATTCTGATTGATCCAGCGATGCTTGACACTTACAATGCAACTATCACTATCAATTGCTTTTACACGCACACCACAAAAGTATGCAGAAGGTAATTTGAATAAGACGAATTTGTTAAGTTTTGATACAGAAAGTGCCATAGATTTGTTTTTTTATGTAAAAATACAAAAAAACTATGCGCGCACAATAAATTATTCACATATCAAAAGGAACCCAATAAAGACGCGGATTTAGAATGATTTTCAATCATTTAAGCATTATTTCACAACATTAAATTTGTTAATTTTTTGTTAATATTTGGTACTATGCAAAACAAGATACTGTTTTTTAGACATATATTTGCATAAGAAATTACTATATACTTTTAATCATGGAAACAACAACACCACTCATCATGGAAAAAACATCAGAAAAGAATACAGCATCATTTACTCATTTGAGTACTTTAAGCCAATATATAATTCCGTTTGGGAACTATATTTTTCCGCTAATCATTTGGACAAACTATAAAGACAAATCTGAATTTGCAGATCATCACGGAAAACAAGCTTTAAATTTCCAGCTAAGCATTTTGCTTTACAGTTTGATCTTAGCACTTATTGCCATTCCAATTTTCGTTACTGTTTTCTTGCAGAATCTTCCGTTAGAAGCTGTTTTTAATGACGACGATTTTGTAATTAGAAACTTTAACTTTCAAGCAAACATTGGACTTTTAAGCGTCGGAATTACTGCTGTGGTCCTTTTTGGAGTTTTAAAATTCGTTGAATTCTTTTTAGTGATCTATGCTTCAATAAAAGCTTCAAACGGAGAATTATACAAATATCCGCTTACGATTCCTTTTATAAAGTGACATTAAAAAATTAAAAGTTATAGTCGAAACATCAATCAAATCATATAAGTTTCGAAATCAATCATCAATCAAATTATCATCAATCAAAAAACGAATTGTTCAATCAAAAAAAAACAAAATGAAATTATGAACATTGAAAACACAAAAGCACAGATGCGCAAAGGTGTTCTTGAGTTTTGCATCTTATCAGTTCTAAAAGAAAAAGACGCATATACATCTGAAATATTAGACACTTTAAAAAACGCAAAATTACTAGTTGTAGAAGGAACCGTTTACCCGTTGTTAACTAGATTAAAAAATGACGGTTTACTTAATTATCGCTGGGAAGAATCGACCTCTGGACCACCGCGAAAATATTATGGGTTAACCGAGATAGGACAAACTTTTTTAAACGAACTTAGCGGCACCTGGACAGAATTATCTGACGCCGTAAATCTAATCACCAATCAAAATCAATAAGTCATGAACAAAACAGTAAATATTAACTTAGGCGGGATGTTTTTTCACATCGATGAAGATGCATACTTAAAATTGACACGCTACTTTGACGCTATAAAACGATCACTTAACAACTCATCTGGACAAGATGAAATTATTAAAGATATCGAAATGCGTGTTTCTGAATTGTTGACAGAAAAACAGAAAAGCGAAAAACATGTTGTTGGACTGAAAGATGTTGACGAAGTGATTGCTGTAATGGGTCAACCAGAAGATTATAGAATTGAAGACGAAGAAAACGCAAATCAATCTTTCAATAACTACAATGCAAGAAAACACAAAAAATTATATCGTGACAAAGAAAATGGTATGATTGGCGGTGTGGCGACAGGTTTAGGACATTATTTCGGAATTGACGCAGTTTGGATTAAAATCATATTCTTAATCTTCGTTTTTGCAGGTTTTGGAACAGGAATCTTGGCTTATTTTGTTCTTTGGATTGTAACTCCTGAAGCTGTTACAACTTCTGAAAAATTGGAAATGACAGGAGAACCGGTAACCATTTCTAACATCGAAAAAAAAGTTAGAGAAGAAATTGATTCGCTTTCTGAGAAATTCAAAAATGCGGACTATGATAAAATGGGAAACCAGGTAAAGTCGGGAGCTGGGAGAATAAGTAGTTCATTTGGAGACTTTGTTATGACGGTTTTTAAAATCTTTGCTAAATTTTTAGGAGTAATTCTAATTATCTCAGGGATTTCTACCTTAATCATGTTATTGATCGGCGTATTTACTTTAGGAACTAATATTTTTATTGATTTCCCTTGGCAGAATTTTGTTGAAGCTGGAAACTTTACAGAATATCCTCTTTGGTCATTCGGATTGTTAATGTTCTTTTCTGTTGGAATTCCGTTTTTCTTCTTAACTCTTTTAGGATTTAAACTGTTATCTCCAAATTTAAAATCAATCGGAAACATCACAAAATATACCCTTTTAGCTCTTTGGATTATTTCTATCGCAATTCTTACTAGTATCGGAATCAAACAGGCAACTGAAATTTCATACGATAATAAAGTGGTGGAGAAAAAAGTTCTGGCAATCAAACCTACTGATACTTTATACATTAAGTTCAAGTACAATGATTATTACACAAAAAGCTTGAACCACTATAGAGAATTTGAGTTTGTACAAGATTCTGCAAACAAAGAACTGATTTATTCTAATGATGTACGTATACACGTATTGCGCACAGACGAATCAACTCCGTTTATGCAGATTGAAAAAAGTGCAAGAGGAAACTCTTTTACAAATGCAAAAAAAAGAGCAGAAAAGATCGATTATAAGTTTCAAGTTAACGGAAATCATTTAATTTTGGATAACTATTTTCTGACAGATGTAAAAAATAAATTTAAAGGCCAAGAAGTTGATATTTATCTTTATTTACCAGAAGGGCAATTAGTTAAACCAGATTCTTCTATAAGAGATTACTATAACTCAGATGACAATTTCTTTGAATTAAATTACAACGGAGATTACAATTACAAAGTTATCGGATCTAAAGTAAAATGTTTAAACTGTCCTGCTGATGAAGATAATGACAATGATGAAACTGACTACGAGAATATAAACGAAGAAGTTAATGATGCCATTAATGATGCTCAAATTGATGCCACTGATACTGTAAGAGAAGTTTCGGTTAAAATTAACGGAAAAGAAGTTATCAACGGAAAAAAAACTAAAGGAAGACTAACCACTGATAAAAACGGAGTAATAATCAAAATTAACTAAACCATGATAAAAATAATCATTCATATTACGAAATTTATAATTATAACTATTACTGCTTTATTGTTTGCTTCATGTAATTTTAACATGAATGCAATTGAAGGAAGCGGCAATGTTACAACAGAAAAAAGAACCGTTCAAGGAGAGTTTAAAAATATCTCTGTAAGCAATGCTATCGATTTGGTTATTGTACAGTCTGCCACTACAGAAATTACCGTTGAAGCCGATGACAATCTTCAAAAAGAAATCGTTACGAAAGTAGAAAACGGAACACTTATTATAGAATGCAAATACAGCTCTTTCCGCAACATTACATCAAAAACGGTAACGGTAAAAATGCCTGCTATTCATAAAATAGAAGCTTCAAGCGCTTCAACTGTCGAAGCCAATGGACTTATTCAAGGTGAAGACATTACTTTAGAAACTTCAAGTGCTGCTTCGATGGATGTTAAAATCGAATCGGACAGAATCGCAATAGATGCTGGAAGCGGAAGCTCTGTAGTTATTGAAGGGAAAGCATTAAGCCTTACTACTTCTGTTTCAAGTGGAGGAAGCATTGATGCCGAAAAATTAATGGCCAATGACATTCAAGCAGATGCTTCTAGCGGAGGAACAGTTTCTGTAAAACCAATCTTAAGCTTAAAAGCAGATGCTTCTAGCGGAGGAAATATTAACTACAGCGGTACTCCAAAAACAATTGAAAAATCTGCAACATCTGGAGGAAGTGTAAATAAAAGCTAAAAAAAGCAACTGTTAAATATAAACGAAATCATTCATCAAAAGTGGATGATTTTTTTATATTTGTCAAAATCAAATCTAGAATTAATGAAAAAAAGTACAGCCCTGCTCCTATTAGTATTTGTTACGACTTTGACTTTCGCTCAAAAAAGAGAAAAAATTAAAGGTTCTAAAATTGTGACAACCTCAGTAAAAGAAGTCGGAAGTTTTGATGCCCTTGAAGTCGATGATAATATTGAAGTTTATTTGGAACAAGGAGAAAAAAACGAAATTAAAATTGAAGCCGATGACAATCTCCACGATATCATTGGAATGGATTTAAGAGAAAAAACACTTAGATTATATACCAATAAAGAATCTTCTATATTCAAGAAATTATCTGTTAAGGTTACTTATACTAAATCATTAAATAAAGTTATCGCTAAAAATGAAGCTATAGTTTATGCTATTCAGGAATTGCAATTAGATGATATTACAATGAACTGCGTTGATTTTTCTAAATTGTATCTGAATGTAAATGCAAAGAAATTTACTTTAATTGCCGATGATAAATCTAGAACAGAATTAAACTTAAAAGCTGAAGACGGAAATTTACAATTGAGTAAAAATGCGGGAGTTAAAACATTGGTTTCTGCTGTAAAATTCAAATGCGATTTGTATCAAAAAGCCACTGCTGCAATTGAAGGCATTGCCGAAAAAGCAACAATTAGATTAGACAATAATTCTGTTTTTACAGGAACCAAATTTACTTTGAAAGATGCAAATGTCACAGCTGAAGGTTCTGCCGTTGCTACTATTTTAGCAGATACCACTATTGCAATAGCAGCTGGAGACAAATCTGAAATTTCGTTATATGGCGATCCAAAAATAGACCTTACACGCTTTAGCGAAGAAGCAAAACTAATTAAAAAGCCAGGCGCAACAAAAGCAAAAACAACGACATTGTAAACTTTAAAGTTTAAAAATAAACATAATGAAAAAGAAAAATCCCAGTCTAAAATTTTTAGACTGGGATTTTTTTATTACAAAAGGTTTCAAAGTTTTAACAACTTGAAAACTTAAACTTGAAACTTACTCCTTTGAAGCCAAATATCTTTCAGCATCCAAAGCTGCCATACACCCTGTACCCGCAGCCGTAATTGCCTGACGGTATACGTGATCTGCAGCATCACCAGCTACGAAAATACCCTCTACATTTGTTTTAGATGTACCTGGAGTATTTACAATATAACCAGTTTCGTCAAGGGTGATATAATCTTTAAAAATATCTGTATTCGGTTTGTGACCAATTGCCACGAAGAAACCAGTTGCAGGAATTTCGATTGTTTCGCCAGTTGTTTTGTTTAAAGCTTTAATAGCATGCACAACATTGTTGTCTCCTAAAACTTCAACCGTATCGTGATTCATTAAAATCTCGATATTTTCAGTTTTACGAACACGCTCTTCCATAATTTTAGAAGCTCTAAATTTTTCGCTTCTAACCAACATTGTTACTTTTTTACAAAGCTTAGATAAATAATGTGCTTCTTCACAAGCAGAATCTCCTGCTCCAACAATAACAACATCTTGGTTTCTGTAGAAGAATCCGTCACAAACTGCACAAGCAGAAACTCCACCACCCATATTTAAATAGTGCTGTTCTGATGGTAATCCTAAATATTTAGCCGAAGCACCTGTAGAAATAATTACCGTTTCACAGTGCAATTCGATTGTATCATTAATCCAAACTTTATGAATATCTCCAGAAAAATCAACTTTTGTAGCCCAGCCATCACGAATATCAGCACCAAAACGTTTTGCTTGTTCTTGCAACTGAATCATCATTTCAGGTCCCGTAACTCCATCAACATAACCAGGAAAGTTCTCCACCTCATTAGTTGTAGTCAACTGACCACCAGGCTGCATTCCTTGATATAGTACTGGATTCATATTAGCTCTAGCCGCATAAATAGCTGCAGTATAACCTGCCGGAC
Organism: Flavobacterium humidisoli; assembly: GCF_023272795.1. Lineage (NCBI taxonomy): Bacteria > Pseudomonadati > Bacteroidota > Flavobacteriia > Flavobacteriales > Flavobacteriaceae > Flavobacterium > Flavobacterium humidisoli. The sequence continues at coordinate 195,500 of NZ_CP096829.1, forward strand.
CAGAACCTATAATAAGGCATTTAATTTTTTCGATTGTATTTGACATAGTAATAGTTTTTTTGAGTTGCAAATGTAAACTTTATTATAAAAAATAACGCCGAAAATAAATCTGAAATAGCTATGTCCAAATAAGTTTTATTTATTTTCATTTTTTCCTTTTACAAATCAAATTTATTTATATCTTTGCATCCGCTTTCGGGCACTACAACAAAATTACATCTTCGGGGTGTAGCGTAGCCCGGTTATCGCGCCTGCTTTGGGAGCAGGAGGCCGCAGGTTCGAATCCTGCCACCCCGACAAAAGCCGAACAGAAATGTTCGGCTTTTTTGTTTTTGCATAATTTCAAATTATAAAGTTGAACAGAATTACCACATTTTAGGACATAGCCTGCGGTTTCAATCGTGGGAACGCAACATGATAATTAAATGCTTCTCCGCGGTTGAAACCGCGGGCTATATTTAAAAAACAAACCTCTGAAAATCGATTGATTTTCAGAGGTTTTAATTTCAAAATATTTTTTTTCGTTTATTTCTCCATACTAATGTAAGCAGGGTAAGATTCGCGATTAGGCAAAGTAAATTCCTCATCATAAGGCTGTGTACCTTTATCATTATTATATGATGCCACTCGTTTTACACCAGTTGCTGTACTTCCTCCTGTACCATTTATAACATTTTGAATATTTCCTGAACCTGCAAAACGCGTGATACACATTTTTTCCAATTTTACATTCGGACTGTTCGGTGCTTCAAAGCCATTTTTCTTATTTACATTACCGTCTGTTCCCGTAAAAACAGCATAAGAACCCATTCCTATAGTATGATGCTCTTTTACCTTATTAGCCACTTTGAATGCTGCATAACCATCAACTCTACCTCCCTGACTGCTCCAGCTTGCTTGATTTGGCGCATCATATGGCGGTTCGTTTTGAAAGAAAAAAGTTCTACCGCGTTCTCCTAGCCATAAAACCTCATATTCCTGATAATGTTCAACAAACAATGCATATAGCGTAACATCATTCCCCTTAACAATAAGTCCGTTTTTACATCTGTCTCTTTGCCAGCGTGCATTGCCACCTTTCTGCGAACCGTGATCGGCACGCCACAACCAGAAATGATCCCCCACAACATTATTACTATTGATCTGCATAGAAGCTTGAATTTGAATATTATTTGACTGAACCCCGCCCACTCGGCAAGTAATGTCGCTAAGTAAGATTGGATCTGCACTATGATCTGCATTTGCTCCTTCATTACCAACTCTAACTTGATACGTCGTACTATTCAATGAATCCATTAAAAGCCCAGCAATAATAATTCCGTCTTTATCATCGGCATAAATACATCCCCAACTATTTTTTTCTGTTGGCTCTAGCGTTACAGAAGCAATACCAGCTCCCAGAAGTATGGCATCTTTTCTGTTTACCTGAATCGGAGCATTTAATGCATAATGACCTGGAGTGAAAAAAATATTCTTACCTGCTTTTAGCGCAGCATTAATTTCTTTATCGGTATCTCCTTCTTTAGCAACGTACCAGTTTGTAATCAAATCTTGAATTTCACCTTTTCCTATATCTGTAGCAGACCATGAAACTCCAACTCTATCCTTTTGCCATGCTGGTACAAAAACTTTATATTCTCCGTCATTATCAATAAAAAGAAAAGGTTTTTCTCGTATAATAGGCGTTGTCGAAATTGGAGAATTACTATCATCTGCTTTTGGAGGATTTACACATCCTTGCCAAACCATATTATATGAACCACCCATCGTTCCTGAACCAGAAGGAAAAACAGTATTTCTAGTATACCATTGTTGCTGTCCACCCCAGTTCGGTCTTGCAGATGTGTAATGAGTATCGGCAATAAAACCACCACTGCCCCAAAAGTTAGTATCTCCAATATCCGAAATATACTTTGAAGTACTTTCAATTAGTAATCTTCGTGCGCTAGTTGACTGAGAAACGGTCCATGAAAAATCACGCATTACTTCTACATTTTCAACAGAACGCCAAAATGTACAAGTCGCATTTGCACCGCCAGAAAGATGGGGTCTTGTAAATATTGCTCCCAATTTAACGTCTGAAGGCAATTTTCCTAAACCTCCAATATGAGAATAAAACCCTAATTCTATAGCATTAGATGTTGCAGACGATGCAGAACCCGATCCGCCAACATCGTAGGTTTGTTCATTCACATTTGGTTTAAAATAATAAGCCTGGCGTTTTGTTGTCCACTCTCCATTGGCACCTCCTAAACCAATACTGCTAAACTGTGCATTAATTTCATTTCGGGCTGTTTCAGCTTTTTCATGCTTTCTATCATAGAAATACATATTATCTCCAAAAATCTGATTTTCGACTGAAATTATAATAGTAACATCATTTCGAGTAACTTTATAATAATTCTCATATTTATCTTTATTAGGTTTATTATCGGTAAATGTCAATTTAGAAGTTGATCCTACTGAAACAAAATCAGATGCTAAACGGCTGCCCCCTCTAGTAATTATATAATTTCCAGAAGAACCAAAAGCTGACCATGATAATGTAATACTATGTTTCTTTTTGCTGTAAACGATTTTGCGTTCAATTTTTTTATTTCCTTCTATTTTTTCGTTATTCGAAAACGAAGAAGTAAAACTGCATAAAAGCAGCATAAATGCAAATGCTGTAAATAATGAAATTGCTTTTTTACTCATAAGAATGTTCATTTTGTGGTTTGATAGATTGTAATAATTGTAATTTTAAGAAAGCCCAAAATAGCAATAATCTCCAACCTTCGAGTCCGTTTTTGGACTCAATTTTCTTATCAAAAACACTACAAAATTTCGAAATTTATCTTTTTATAACATAAATATGACCTTTCCAGCCCATTTGTTTTTCTTTAATAGCTTTTTTTTGCCCGCTAATAGAAAAAGAAAACAAAATGAAAAAGATTCTATTATTTATTGCTTTAGTTTTTTCAACTGTCATAATCGCACAAGAAAAAAACATCATTTCTATAGATTCCTGTTCATTAGCTAGAGAAAGTGTGCTATACAAGAAAAATGCCCATGCTTCTTATTATCACGATAAATTTAATGGAAGAAAAACAGCGAGTGGAAAAAGATTCAATAATAATGAGCTTACTGCTGCGCATAAAAAATTCCCTTTTGGCACAATACTAAAAATAACAAACGAGGAAAACAATAAATTCACGATCGTAGAAATTACGGATCGAGGACCTTTTGTTAATGGAAGAGAAATTGATCTAAGCAAAAGAGCTTTTATGGATATTGCATCTAATAAAAAAAGTGGCTTAGTTTATGTCACTATCGAGATTTTAAAATAAAAAGTTTTTCACACAACAAAATTAGATTCTTGTCTTTTTGAGGTAAGAACATCACTAAATTGTCCCAAAAACTTATTAAAAATTTTATTCATAACTAAAATTATTTTGTATCAAACACCCATGAAACCCCGATTAGGCAGACTTTCACAAATGTTAACAAAATAGATTTTCAGAAACCATAAATAATTGTATTTTTACGGTTCAAAATTCAGAAAATAAATGGGCAAAATCATTGCTATTGCTAATCAAAAAGGAGGCGTTGGAAAGACTACTACATCAGTAAATCTTGCTGCCTCATTAGGTGTTTTAGAGAAAAAAGTATTATTAATCGACGCTGATCCACAGGCCAATGCTACATCTGGTCTTGGAATTGACGTAGAAACAGTTGAAACCGGAACTTACCAAATACTTGAACATACTGTAACACCAAAAGAAGCCGTTTTAAAATGTACAGCTCCAAACGTAGATGTGATACCTGCTCACATTGACCTTGTTGCTATCGAAATTGAATTGGTTGACAAAGAAAACCGTGAATACATGCTTAAAAAAGCATTGGAAGAAGCAAAAGAAGAATATGATTATATCATTATCGACTGTGCACCTTCTTTAGGTTTGTTAACCTTGAATGCTTTAACAGCAGCAGATTCTGTAGTTATTCCTATTCAATGTGAATATTTTGCACTTGAAGGATTAGGAAAATTATTGAACACTATTAAGAGTATTCAAAAAATCCACAACCCAGATCTTGACATTGAAGGTCTATTACTAACAATGTACGATTCAAGATTACGTTTATCAAATCAGGTTGTAGAAGAAGTTCAAAAACACTTTAACGATATGGTTTTTGATACTGTAATTCAGCGAAATGTAAAACTAAGTGAGGCTCCAAGTTTTGGAGAAAGTATCATTAATTATGATGCAACAAGCAAAGGTGCCGTAAACTATATTCATTTAGCACAAGAAATTATAAAGAAAAACAGTAAATAGTTTTTATGACAAAAGTAATTAAAAAACAAGCCTTAGGAAGAGGATTATCTGCATTATTAAAAGATCCGGAAAACGACATCAAATCAGTAGAAGACAAAAATGCTGACAAAGTTGTTGGAAATATCATTGAGCTTGAAATAAGTGCGATTGAAATAAATCCATTTCAGCCTAGAAGCAATTTTAATGAAGAATCATTACGTGAATTAGCCACTTCTATTAAAGAATTGGGTGTAATTCAACCTATTACTGTTCGTAAATTAGATTTTAATAAATACCAGTTAATCTCTGGAGAACGTCGTCTTCGTGCGTCTAAATTAGTAGGCTTAACTCATGTTCCTGCTTATATCCGTATTGCAAATGACAACGAATCATTGGTTATGGCTTTGGTTGAAAACATCCAACGTCATGATTTAGATCCAATTGAGATTGCTTTATCATACCAACGTTTAATCGACGAAATTCAATTAACTCAAGAACAAATGAGTGAAAGAGTGGGGAAAAAACGTTCGACAATTGCCAACTATTTGCGTCTTTTAAAATTAGATCCGATTATCCAAACCGGTATTCGTGACGGTTTTATCAGTATGGGACACGGTAGAGCAATTATCAACATTGAAGATTTAGACGTTCAAACCGATATCTATCAAAAAATTGTTAGCCAAAATTTATCAGTTCGCGAAACAGAAGCTTTAGTTAAAAATTACCACGAAGGTTTACAGCCAAAAGCGGATGGAAAGCCAAAAGCGGATGCTGCATTCGTAGTTAGAGAAACTCAAAAAAACTCTTTCAACGATTATTTTGGTTCAAAAGTTGATATAAAAGTCGCTGGTAACGGAAAAGGAAAAATTACAATTCCATTTAATTCTGAAGCTGACTTTAATAGAATTATGAAATTAATAAACGGATAGTGAATAAAATTGTCCCCATTGGCCTATTGTTCTTTCTAACAGGAACCGTTTCTCTTTTTGCCCAGGTAAAAAAAGACACGGTTTTGGTCGTAAAAGACACCACATCATTAGAAGAAATAGACCCGCTTACACCAGCAAAAGCAGCTTTTTACTCTGCAGTTTTACCTGGTTTAGGTCAAGCATACAACAAAAAATACTGGAAAATTCCATTGGTTTACGGAGCAATCGGAACAAGTTTGTATTTCTACATAGACAACAATAAAAAATACCATGATTATCGTGACGCCTACAAACGAAGATTAGAAGGCTATAACGATGATAATTACAAATATCTGGATGATAGCCGACTTATTGCTGGACAAAAATTCTATCAAAGAAATAGAGATTTATCTGCTTTATTCGTTGTCGGATTCTATGTTTTAAACATAATCGATGCCAATGTTGACGCCGCATTGATACAATTTAACGTAAACGAAAGACTTTCAATGCGTCCAGAAATTTATCCTGCCGATGTAACATTCAAACCAAACGTTGGTCTAACTTTTAATTATAAGTTTTAATAGATTAAATTCTATATAAAAAATCAAAAAACAAATCATAATGAAAATTGCGCTTTTAGGATACGGAAAAATGGGTAAAGTAATCGAAAGAATTGCTTTAGAACGAGGTCATGAAATAGTTTTAAGGAAAGATGAATTTAACACCTATGACGGCCTTTCAACAGCCGATGTTGCCATCGATTTCAGTGTTCCATCAGCTGCAGTGAGCAACATTTCTGCATCTTTTAACGCTAATGTTCCTGTGGTATCAGGAACTACTGGATGGCTAGAACATTATGACGAAATGATTGCACTTTGCAATGAGAAAAAAGGAGGATTTATTTCAAGTTCGAACTTCAGCTTGGGAGTAAATATTTTCTTCGGACTAAATGAATATTTAGCTAAAATCATGAAGCAATTCGATTCTTATAAAGTTTCGATGGAAGAAATTCACCATATCCACAAACTTGATGCTCCAAGCGGAACAGCTATTTCTTTAGCTCAAGGCGTTATCCAAAACAGCGATTATGCAAATTGGACTATGGATGAAGCACAAGCAAACGAAATTCATATTGAAGCAAAAAGAATTGGAGAAGTACCTGGAACACATACTGTAAATTACGATTCTGCTATTGACAGTATCGAAATTAAACATACTGCTCATAACCGCGAAGGTTTTGCCCTTGGTGCTGTTGTTGCAGCAGAATGGCTAGCAGGAAAACAGGGAATTTTCTCTATGAAAGACGTACTAAACTTACAATAATTGACCAAAATTCAGGATTATTAAAAACTTGAATTTGAAACTTAAAATACAATATTATGACACTTTACTCTTGGTTCGTATTTTTCTTAGCCGTTCAAATTATTCATTTTCTTGGAACATGGAAATTGTATCAGGCAGCAGGAAGAAAAAGCTGGGAAGCAGCAATTCCGGTATACAATTCTATCGTTTTAATGAAGATTATCGGACGTCCAACGTGGTGGACATTACTGCTTTTTATTCCAATTATCAACTTGATTATGTTTCCAGTTGTATGGGTAGAAACCTTAAGAACTTTTAATAAAAGATCTGCTTTAGACACTTTTTTAGGACTTTTTACATTAGGCTTCTACATCTATTACGTAAACTATACTCAGAAATTAGAGTATCGTAAAGACAGAAGTTTAACTCCAGAAAACAAAACAGCAGACACTGTCAGCTCATTATTATTTGCCATTATAGTAGCAACTTTAGTTCATACTTATGTTGTACAGCCTTACACAATTCCAACATCATCTTTAGAAAAATCTTTATTGATTGGTGATTTCTTATTTGTAAGCAAATTAAACTACGGCCCTAGAGTTCCAATGACGACTGTTGCATTACCAATGGTTCATGACTCTATTCCTTTAACTAAAAGCAAATCATATTTAAGCTGGCCACAATTACCTTATTTTAGATTACCAGCTATTCAGAAAATAAACCGATGCGACATTGTCGTCTTCAACTGGCCCGTCGATACAGTTCACTATTTCTTTGAACCAAAAGGAAGACCGGGTGTTATCAAGCCAATTGATAAAAAATCAAACTATGTAAAAAGATGTGTTGGTATTCCTGGAGACAGCTTATCAATAAAAGACGGCTATGTTTTTATTAACGGGAAAAAGCTAGTTTTACCTGAAAGAGCAAAACCTCAGTACTCATACGCTGTAGCATTAGACGGAAAAACATCTATTGACTTTGAAACCATTTTCAAAGAATTAGATATTACTGATCCAGCAGGTTTTAGAACTGAAAAAAGAGATACTCTTTATTTAGGTGCATTAACAGAAGCTGGAGCAGAAAGATTTAAACACACTCCAGGAGTTACTGCTGTAATTAGAAAAGTTGACACAGGAGACAACAACGACATTTTCCCTCACATCAACAAATGGAACCAAGACAACATGGGACCTATTTACATTCCTGAAGCCGGAAAAACAGTTGCTCTAACAAATGAGTCTCTTCCTTTCTATAAAGAGATTATCACCAATTACGAAGGAAATACATTAGAATTGCAAGGTTCAAAATTCATAATCAACGGAAAACCTGCAACAACATACACCTTCAAACAAAACTATTACTGGATGATGGGAGACAACCGTCACAACTCTGAAGATAGCCGTTACTGGGGTTATGTTCCCGAAAATCATATTGTAGGAAAACCAGTTTTCATTTGGATGAGCTGGGATACTAACGGAAAAGGCATCAATAAAGTTCGCTGGAACCGAGTATTTACAACTGTAGATGGTGAAGGTCAACCGCAATCTTACTTCAAATACTTCTTAATTCTTCTAGCTATCTATTTTGTAGGAGATTTTATTTGGAAAAAAAGAAGAGAAAATAAAGCATAATTAAAAAAAAGTTATTTTTGTGTCAGGTTTCAAGTTTCACGTTTTTTACGTCAACTTGAAACCTGAAACTTTTAAACTTGAAACAAAACGAAATGAATTCCTTAATACTTCCGACCTATTTTCCCTCTATTAGTCATTTTGCAGTTATTGCGCAATCTGAAACAATTACATTCGAAATGGAGGATAATTTTCAGAAACAGACCAATAGAAATAGAACTTACATCTATAGTCCAAATGGAATTCAATTATTAAATATCCCTGTTAAGCATTCTAAAGCGACACATCAGAAAACAAAAGACGTTTTGATCGAAAACGAATTTGATTGGCAGAAACAGCATTTTAAATCGCTTGAAGCAGCATATAGAAGCTCTCCGTTCTTCGAGTACTTTGAAGATGACATCGCTCCTATTTTTGAAAAAAAACACCAATTTTTAATGGATTTAAACTTCGAAGTTTTAGATATTGTAACTAAATGTCTTCGTATGAAATTAGAATTTGGGAAAACAACAGAATATTTTCACGAAGTAAATGATTTTACCGATTTCAGATATTTGGCAAATGGTAAAAAAGATGAAAATTCTTTTGAAAAATACACTCAGGTTTTTGATGACAAACATGGCTTCATCAACAATTTAAGTGTTTTAGATTTACTTTTTAACGAAGGTAAATTTGCAATGGATTATCTAAAAACACAAAAAATCATATAAATTATTTTTTAAGTTATCCATTACGAATTCTCGTATCACCATAACTTTCGGCTTTTGACTTTCGGCTTTCAACTTTTGACTTCCTATTAACAAATCATTCGACCAAAAGCCTTGTCATTATTGGATAATGATCTGAGTTTTCGAAATCAGAGAAACTTTCAAATTGCTTTACTTTCATTTTACTGTCTGTAAAAATATAGTCAATTCTTGCAGGATAATATTTGAATTTATAAGTAGCACCAAAACCTTCTCCCGCTTCTTCAAAAGCATCTTTTAGCTTGCCTTTAATACTTCTATAAACATAAGAAAACGGACTGTTATTCATGTCGCCACAAATAATAATCGGATAAGTGCATTTCTTAATATGCTCTTTAAAAATTTCAGCCTGTTCTTGCTGCTGTGTGAATCCTTTACTGATTCTAGCATAAATACGCTGTGATTTTTTCTGATTTACATTATCAATATCATCAGAAATCTCGCTTACATCTGGAGATATCTTAATAGATTGCAAGTGCATATTATAGACACGAATAATATCTTTTCCGCGCTTAATATCTGCATAAACAACATTATTATCTGATTTAGGAAAAACAATCTTTCCTTCGTCTATAATAGGAAATTTAGAAAAAATAGCCTGCCCCGTTTTAATTTTTTTACCATCAATAAAAATATAACGGTGTGGATATACTTTTAGATCTAAATGAGCAGAATTTGAGTATTCTTGAATACATAGAATATCTGGATCTTTTTCGTCGATAAAAGATTTAATATTGGACGGGATATCATCGCGGTCCAGCCATTTAAAGACATTAAACAGACGCACATTATAACTCATTACAGAGAAATCTTTTTCGTCTTTCACATACTCTTTTCCAGAAAACTTATAAAACTTACTAATGAATGTAATTCCTGTTAGCAAAACCAAACCAGACAAAATAAGGCGTTTTTTAAACTGAATTCCCCAATAGATAAAGAACAATATATTGGCCACAAAAAAGGCTGGCATAAACAAAGTAAGCACCGATAAAAGCGGAAAACTTTTAGGTGCTAAAAAAGGTAAAACATAGACGCTAAATGTAAGCACAGTCAGCACTATGTTCAAAAAGAACATTATTTTATTAAACCAAGAAAGGTTTTTCATATTTATTTCCTACAAGTTTATTTTCCAGCTTTAAATAAAAACTCTTTTTCTTCTTTTGTCAAGCAGTCGTATCCCGACTGGCTTATTTTGTCTAAAATTTCATCAATCTGTTGCTGCGTTTTATCTTTCGTAACAATTCTTGATGTGGTTTTTTCTGTAGGTTTTCTGTAATTTTTATGAACTTTTGTAAATGGGGTCGTAGGAGATTTTTTAAAAAGATTCGCAAAGAAATCTAAAGTTTTAGAAACGATAGTACTTAAATCGATACCGTTTTGCAGCAATTTAATATAAATAAATCCGAAGAAGGCACCGGCTAGATGCGAAATATGCCCGCCCATGTTTCCAAGACGAAACTGCATCAAATCTAAAATTATAATAACAGCAGTAATATGCCAGAGCTTTACGTTTCCAAATAGAAACAAGCGAACATTCATTAGCGGAGAATAAGTTGTTGTAGCAACCAAAATTGCCATGATGGCAGCAGATGCACCAACAATTGAGCCACCAATATTAGACAAATAAAAACTCAGCGCAAAAGCCACTCCTGCAAAAAGAGCACTTAAAAGATATAATCCTAAATATTGCTTTTGAGTAAAATACGTGAGAAACAAAGAGCTTGCAAAATTAAGCACCATCATATTAAACAACAAATGCAAAAATCCATCATGAAAGAAAGCGTATGTTAAAAGAGTCCAAGGTTTAAACATAAAAACCTGAGGATCTGAAGACAAAGCTACCCAGCTCGGAAAATCAAACAGGCCATTTGAATAGTTGTAGAAGAAAATAAGTGATACAATAAAACATGCTATATTCCAATACATAACACGCATGGCTATGCCTCCTAATCTATATTGTAATTTTAAATCGTCTAAAATATTCATAGAAACTCTTTTGTTTTAGAATTCGTACTTTAAAGTTAAAAATTAATTCCAACGGTTGTTATTAAACTGATTTTTTTTCCAGTACCACATCATTAAAAAACCAGTAATTGCACCTCCAACGTGGGCAAAATGCGCTATACCTGTACCGCCACCGCCAAACAGAGAAGTACCTTTAACACCTAAAAATAAATCCATTAATAAAAGCCCAGGAACAAAGTATTTAGCTTTGATTGGAACTGGGATAAACAAAAGTGCCAATTCTGCATTAGGAAACATAAAGGCAAAAGCAGTCAGCAAACCGTAAATAGCACCAGAAGCCCCAACAACAGTTCCAATGTAAGCACTTGTAAATCCATCAAATTGGGCTGGATTTACTAAACTTTGCCATCTCGTATCTATTTTTCCCTGACTTAAAATATTTAAGATATCAGCTTTATGAAATCCGTTTGCTGTCAATATATTAATTGTATCCTCAAAAAAGTAATAATTTACCGCTGTATGAAGCAATGCTGAACCCAAACCACAAGAGATGTAAAAAAACAAAAACTTTTTACCTCCCCAAAAATGCTCTAAAGCAGATCCAAACGAAACCAATGCAAACATATTAAACGCAATATGCATAATTCCGCCATGCATAAACATATGAGTAATAGGCTGCCATACGCGAAAACTTGGATTTTCCGGGAAGAACATCGCAAAATACTCGTAAGATATTGGCACTAACTGAGAACCAATAAAAAATATAATATTAATAATAAGCAGTTGTTTAACTACTGGAGTCATATTCATCATAAAGCAAACTTTTTATCTATATCTTCGACACGCATGGTGATGAAGGTAGGTTTTTGAAAAGGTGAAATATTCGGATCTTTACAGGCAAACAATCCGTTTACTAAATTATCTTGTTCTTTTTCGGTTAAATAAGACCCTGTTTTAACCGCTAAACTTTTAGCCATTGACTTGGCAATTGTATCGTTCTGACTGTAGCTGTTCGCTGGAATTCCGTCTTGCAAATCGCTTAATAATTGTTCGATTACCTGCGAAACTTCACTTTCTGTAATATTTACAGGAATTCCAGAAATTACAACATGATCGGTTTTGCTTTCATCAAAAACAAACCCAGTAGTTTCTAAAGAAGGTTTTAATTCTTCGATTAATTCCATTTCAGATGCCGAATAAAACAGATCTAAAGGAAAAAGCAACTGCTGGCTCGAAGCTTGATTAACGGTCATATTCAGCAAAAATTGTTCGTACAAAATTCTCTGATGCGCACGCTGTTGATCCACAATAATCATTCCTGATTTTATTGGCGAAACGATATATTTTTTATGAATTTGATACGTTTTCTGAGTAGATTGTTCTACATCTTCATCATTAAACAAAGAAGAAGTCACTTCTTCATTTTCGAATGTGAATGGCGAACTTTCTATACTTTCTGGATTTTCGACATCTAAACCAACATATAAACTTTCCCAGCTTGTGGTTGGCTCTACCCTTTTGGAATACCCAGAATACGATGTTCCAGAAGATGATGATCCCGACGAAGATGAAAAAGAAGACCCCGAACTATATCCTGATGATCCCGAAGCTGCTTTACTATAATGCTGATTGGTTTTATCGTCAGTAAACGGATTAAAAGTTCCATCCACCTGAATTGTAGGCACTTCTGCTTCAATATTTTTATAATGATAAGGCGTATCTAAATTAGCATCACGGTCAAAATCTAAAACTGGAGCAACATTAAACTGCCCTAAACTGTGCTTGATAGACGCTCTTAAAATAGCATACAAGGCCTGCTCATCATCAAACTTAATTTCCGTTTTAGTTGGATGTATATTGATATCAATTGTATTTGGCGGAACCTGCAGATATAAGAAATAACTGGGCTGAGAACCATCTTTAAGCAATCCGTCGTATGCAGACATTACAGCATGATGCAAGAAACTGCTTTTTATAAATCTATCGTTTACAAAAAAGAACTGTTCTCCTCTATTTTTCTTAGCAAATTCAGGTTTACATACAAAACCTTGAACGTTTATAATTTCGGTATCCTCGTTTACAGGAACCAATTTTTCATTCGTTTTTCCAGACATAATACCAACAATTCGCTGGCGATATCCTGCTGCAGGAAGATTGTACATCTCACTTCCGTTATGATAAAAACTAAAATGAATATTAGGATGTGCCAATGCTACACGCTGGAACTCATCCATCACGTGACGAAATTCAACCGTATCGGACTTTAAGAAATTACGGCGAGCTGGAATATTAAAAAACAAGTTTTTAACCGCAAATGAAGTTCCTTTTGGCAAAACAGCCACTTCTTGCGAAACAAATTTACTTCCCTCAATTACAATATGCGTTCCAAGTTCATCCTGATCCTGTTTCGTTTTCATTTCCATGTGCGCAATCGCCGCAATAGAGGCCAAAGCCTCTCCACGGAAACCTTTTGTTCCAAGTGAAAATAAATCTTCTGCTTGGCGGATTTTGGAAGTAGCATGACGGGCAAAACACAAACGGGCATCTGTAACGGTCATTCCAACACCATTATCAATTACCTGAACTAGCGATTTACCAGCATCTTTTATAATTAATTTGATATCAGTTGCTTTGGCGTCAACAGCATTTTCTAACAATTCTTTTACGACTGAAGCTGGTCTTTGAACCACTTCTCCAGCAGCAATTTGGTTAGCAACGTGATCAGGAAGCAATTGAATAATACTCGACATTAAGCAAAAATAATTTTAAAGTTTAGATTAGGTTTTTTATAAACCAAGAAGTACAAATTTAGTGAATTTTGATTGGCTTTTAGAATAAGAATAATCATAAAAAAAACAAAAACTACAACAGTCTATAAAACAGAATGATTGCGCGTTAGACACAAAAAAACTAGTTCATTTTATTTATTTCATCCAAGGTATAAACCTTGTATTCCATTCCCATTTCTTTTGCGTTTTCCTCAACTGTAGTTGCAAAACCGGCTTTCTTTCTTCGATCGTTAACTCTAGTAGGATTTTCAATTGGCGAGACGTAATTAAAAAACTCTTTTTTTCCTGTTTCTTTATTCGTTATTTGTTTCATCTGACCTTGCGTTCCATAAATCTGTTCTTTTCCTTGTTGCGTTAAAAAACGATCTTGCATTTTAGCAAAGTAGGTAAAAGGTATCTCTTTCTTTTTCGCTTCTTTCTCAATCATTGACAAATATTCTCCAATTTTAGAACTGTGTTGAATAACATACCACGCAGCAATATTGGTTGGTTCGCCAACTAAGCTTTTTCCTGGATAACCATATAGTTTTATAATTTCTTCAACCTTAATCAAATTAAGAGAATCTCGTTTTTTCATCTCTAACCAAATGCCCTTTCTAAAATTCGGATCATTTTCACGACCAAGGTCTTTTACGATTTCTTTTTTTCGATCCTCAGAAGTATCAAAATTGATATATTCCCTAAGAATTTGATCTGATTTCATAATTGAATCAAGTTCTCTTTTCAAATTTTCATTGATTTTATTCTGAGCATAACTTAGACTGAAGCATAAAATAAAAACGTAAAGTAGATATTTTTTCATAGAAATTAAATTAAAAACCAACTCAAATGTAATATAATTCCGAATTCGATGGAACCTAACACAATCACAAAAAAAGCATAAAAAAACCTACACTTTTAACAGTATAGGTTTTTTTATTTTTTTTAAAACAAATATATTTTATTCGTTCTCTATTTTTCTTGGCGTATCTTCGATTTGAATTGCACCTGAAGACAATAAAGGCTGGTTATAAGCATGAGCTATCGAAGCTTGCTGGCGAATATAAGCCATTTTGATTGCCGCAATTGCCGCTTCAGTTCCTTTGTTTCCATGAACTCCTCCACTTCTGTCAATAGATTGTTGCATATTATTATCTGTTAAAACACAGAAAATAACTGGAACATCAGTTTGAACATTCAAATCTTTAATTCCTTGAGTAACGCCTTCGCAAACAAAATCAAAATGTTTAGTTTCTCCTTGAATTACACATCCAATTACGATAACAGCATCTACATTTTGTGTTTGAAGCATTTTTTTTGCTCCGTAAATTAACTCAAAACTTCCTGGAACATTCCAACGGATAATTTGCTGAGCAGGAACATCGCAATCAACCAAAGCATCAAAAGCACCATTATAAAGTCCTTCTGTTATAGCATCATTCCATTCAGAAACAACAATCCCAAACCGAAAGTCTTTCGCGTTTGGGATTGTGTTTTTATCGTATTCTGATAGATTTTTATTTTCAGTAGCCATCTGTAATATTTTAGATTTTTGATTTTAAAATTTAAACTTGTAACTACAAATCTACAATCTTAAATCTAAAGTCTAAAATTTTTATTGCGCTAATCCAATCAAAGCATCAACAGACGCTGCTTCTGGAGCATTGTCGTAATTATCTTTAATATCATTAAAATATTTTAAAGCGTCTTCTTTTTGACCTAAAGCTAAAGCAGTTTTTCCAGCTTTTAACAAGAAACGAGGTGTTGTAAAATCGTTTTTGTTAGACTCAGCAGCTTTTACATAAAAATCTAAAGCTTCTTTTTGCTGATTTTTTTGAGAATAAGCATCTCCTGTAGCACCTTTAGCTAAAGCGCTTAAAACTACATCTTCTGACTTGAATTCACCTAAATATTTAATTGCTTCATCAAATTTACCCGTATTTAAGTAAGCGATACCAGCATAGTAGTTTGCTAAATTTCCAGCGTCAGTTCCAGAATATTCGTCAGCGATTTTAATAAATCCAAATTTACCTTCTGAACCGTTTAATGATAATTTAAATAATGAATCGCTAGAAACACCGTTTACAGCTTTTTCAAAGTTTTGTTGAGCAACAAACATTTCACTTGCAGCCTCTTCTTGTTTAGGAGTTGCTATAAATTTTTGGTAAGCCAAATAGCCAATTGTAGCAACCGCGATACCAGCAACTAAACCAATAATGATTTTTTGATTTTTAGCCACCCAATCCTCAGTTCTAGAAGCTGTTTCGTCTAATTTTGAGAAAACTCCAGCTGTTGTACTGTCTTTTTCGTCAATAACTACTTGTTGCTCTTCAGTAACCACTTCTTTTACTTCCTTTTCTTTTGGTGTCTTATATCCTCTTTTATTGTAAGTTGCCATTTAAATTTTATTTAGTGAACGGCAAAAATAAAATTTTTATTGAAACTGAGGTAAAAAATTTCAATTTTATCACTATTTTAAAAGAAATATTTTCATGATTCACTTATCCTTTCGCAAAAGCGGTAAAATAAATAAGCCTAAGAAAGGGCCAAAGCCAATTATATCGATAATTTTCGGTAATTTGCAGCCTCAAATTTTCACTGCTCAGAAGCGGTAAACTTTACACTTGGAGTCCTTACAAATGCATTTAAACAAAATCTCATTATTTAATTACAAGAACTTTTCTGAAGCAAGTTTTGATTTTGACATCAAAATAAACTGTTTTGTTGGAAAAAATGGCATTGGGAAAACTAATGTACTCGATGCTATTTATCATTTGGCTTACGGAAAAAGTTATTTTAATCCGCTTGCTGTTCAAAATATCAAACATGGCGAAGAGTTTTTTGTAATTGATGCCGAACTCGAAAAAAATCAGAGAACGGAGCAGATTGTTTGCAGTTTAAAAAAAGGACAGAAAAAAGTTCTAAAGCGAAATGGAAAACCTTATGACAAATTCTCCGATCATATTGGCTTTATTCCGTTAGTTATTATTTCACCAGCAGATAGAGATTTGATCGTTGAAGGAAGTGAAACACGCCGTAAATTTATGGACAGTGTCATTTCGCAATTAGACGCTACTTACCTACACGAATTAATACAATATCAAAAAGTAATCACCCAGCGAAATGCACTTTTAAAATATTTTGCTTTAAATCATGTCTTTGATAACGATACCTTATCTATATATAATGAACAGTTACAAGGTTACGGAAAATCGATTTTTGAAAAACGAAAAAAATTTCTAGAGCAGTTTATACCTATATTTAATACACACCATCAAGCAATAACGGGATCTGAGGAAATTGTGCAATTGGTTTACGAAAGTCATTTATTCGAAAAAGACCTTTTAACGCTTTTGCAGGAAAACATCAATAAAGATCGAGCGTTGCATTATACCACTGTTGGAATTCATAAAGATGATTTGTCTTTTGAAATTGATTTGCATCCGATAAAAAAATTCGGATCTCAAGGACAGCAGAAATCTTTTCTAATTGCTTTAAAATTGGCACAATTCGAGTTTTTAAAAAAACAAAGCGGTGTAAAACCTATTCTTTTGTTTGATGATATTTTTGATAAACTGGACGAAACGCGTGTTGCCAAAATTGTAGAAATGGTAAATAGCGAAACGTTTGGACAGCTTTTTATTTCTGACACTCATCCAGAAAGAACCGAAGCGATTGTTAAATCGACGCATCAGACTTACAAGATATTCAATTTGTAATTCGTGAAATTTGGTACAATTTGTATCAGTTTTAGAATCAATCCCAAAATAGAAATCAGTAAATTAGCCCGAACAAAAAAACTCATAATGCAACTGCAATAAAATATAATAGGATTATGTTAACGAAAGAATCATTGCAATTTTTAGACGATTTAAAAAAGAACAATAACAGAGAATGGTTTCAGGACAGCAAAAAGCGTTATGAAATTTTCAAGAAAGATTACCATCAATTGGTAAGTGATTTTCTTGACATCATGAAACCGCTTGATCCTTCTTTAGAATTATTAGAAGTTAAAAACTGTACTTTTAGGATTAATCGAGATATTCGTTTTTCTAAAGACAAATCTCCTTATAAAGCACATTTGGGCGTTTGGATGTCGGCCGGTGCAAAAGGCGCAAATCGTGCTGGATATTATGTTCATATCGAAAAAGGTGCGAGTTTTATTGCTGGCGGATTTTATTCGCCTGAAGCTGAAGATTTAAAGAAAGTTCGCAAAGAAATTGCTTTTTTCTACGAAGATTTACAGGAAATTTTAAACGACAAAAATTTCAAGAAAGAATTTGGAAGTTTAGACATCAACGAAAACAATTTGCTTAAAAGCATGCCTCGCGGTTACGAAAAAGATCATCCTGCAATAGAATTCTTGAAATTGAAAAGTTTTACTGCGACTCAAGTTTATGATATTTCTGAAGTAACTCAGAAAGATTTTGTTTCTAAAATGAGCAAAAAACTAATTGCTTTAAAACCTTTAAACGAATTTATCAATCGTGCTTTAGATACTGAAGAATTTTAGTTTTATTTGCCACAGATTTCACAGATTCTCACAGATTAATTTTTCGCAACAGCAAAAATCTTTTTAATCTTTCTAATCTGTGGCAAAAAACAATAAGCGAATGAAGAGGAGAATACTTTTTCTTGGAGAATCTTACCGTGCCGATGCTATAACCTGGATGAAGGGCCTCAAACAATTTGGCGATTTTGAAATTATAACTTGGGAACTTCAAACATCAAATAGTTATAGATTCAAACGTATTTTAGAGTATTTCTTTGCTCCTCTTTCTATTCGAAAAATCATTAAAAAAGAAAAGCCAGATATGGTAATTGCTGAAAGAACGACCAGTTACGGTTTTCTTGCGTCATTATCTGGTTCTAAAACCATCGCCATCGCCCAGCAAGGACGAACCGATTTATGGCCAGAGGAATCTAAATTGTATCCTTTTAAGAAATTCATCCAAAAATATGCTTTCAAAAAAGCGCATTTAATTCATGCTTGGGGACCTGTTATGGCAATTCACATGAAAGCATCTGGAGTTGACATGGATAAAGTTCTAGTTCTCCCAAAAGGAATTGATTTATCAATCTTTACTTCTTCCATAAATAATTCAAACAAAATCGAAGCGATTGTAACACGATCTTTAATGCCTGAGTACCGACACGATTCTATTTTAAAAGCATTCGGAATTTTGAATCAAAAAGGGATTGATTTTTCTTTAACTATTGTTGGCGATGGAACAAGATTGCAATATTTGAAAGATTTAGCGAAAGAACTGCAAATCGAAAATAAAGTGATTTTTACAGGAAGAATTGCAAATACAGAACTTCCAAAATTATTACAGCAATCTAATATTTATATCAGCATGCCAATTACCGAAGGCGTTTCGGCATCTTTATTTGAAGCAATGGCTTGTAATTGCTTTCCTGTAGTTTCAGATATTCCAGGAAATCAAAGCTGGATAACACATCGAGAAAATGGTCAATTAATCACAATTGATGACATCGAAATGTTAGCCAATGAATTAATCTGGTCTTTTGAAAATTCGGAATTGCGAAATGAGGCAATTATTCGAAACAGAAAATTTGTGGAAGAAAACGCTAATTATAATATTAATATGAAGATTATTTCGGAGAAATATCATGAGTTGTTGAACTCACACACCATTAAATAGTTTTAGTTTTTATTGTTTCGGATCGAACCTGAGAAACTTTTTTATTATCATCCAAAACTCCATTACTTGGAATTAATCGAATGGAATCCCCTTCTTTATAAATATAAAAAATACCTAAATCCTTAACAATACCTTCCTTCTTTATTTGTTTCATCCCACAATTCAATCCCAAAATATGAGCATCCTTCACGATCAAATGTATATGGTCATTATCAACTTGGGTATATGTTCCAGAAGTAAAAACAAAGCAATCATTAAGACATTGCACTGGTGCATCACAAAAAAATATGCCATCTAATTTGAATGTTAGACGACGACCATAATTGGCTTCCTTTACTTTTGTTAAAGAATATTCTGCAACATCTGTATATCCAATTATATCATTTGTCTTCCATTCTCCTACTATATCCGTTTGAGCAAAAGAAGACATTGACAAAAATACATTTAGAATCAGAAAAATGGCTACGCCGTTTTTAATAAGTGATTTTGACATAATTACACTATTATAATTAATTCAAACTTACAAAAAAATAGACTTTAATTCAGAACTAAGTCAAAATCAGAACGTAACATTTTCTATCCCCTATCGACATATTACTTATTAAATTCTCTAATTTAATCTTAAAACAATATGAACAATAGACGAAATTGGTTAAAAAAAGTAAGTTTAGGCGCAGTAGGATTAAGCCTTTGCCATTTTGAAACATTCGCAAACACTCCATCCGAAAATTACATTTTTCCTGATGCAGAAAAATCGCCCATTTTATTACGTTCGAATGAAAATCCGTATGGACCTTCTCCTTTAGCGCGTACAGCTATGCAAAAAAGCATCAGCAATAGCAATCGATATGGCTGGGATATTTCAGATGAATTAATTTCTCTTATTGCCAAAAAGAATAATGTTTCAAACCCCAACATCCTTCTTGGCGCTGGTTCAACTGAAATTCTAGACTTAGTTCTCCAATATACCGCACTTCAGAAAGGCAATTTTATCTTAGCTGAAACAACTTTTAATTATTGGGCATTTCCATCTGAAAAATTAGGAATTAAAAAAATTACCGTTCCATTAACTGCAGACAAAAAACATGATTTGCCAGCAATGCTAAAAGCAATTGATGCAGACACAAAAATGATTTACATCTGCAATCCTAACAATCCAACAGGTACAATATGCGATTATGAGCAACTAGTTTCTTTTGTAAAAGAAGCTTCAAAAAAAGCAATTGTTTTTGTTGATGAAGCTTATCTCGATTTCACAAAAGAAAAATCATTAAGTAGCCTCGTAATTGAAAACAAAAACTTAATCATTACAAAAACTTTCTCAAAAATGTATGGTCTCGCTGGCGCACGCATAGGTTACGCAGTTGCATCTTCATCAACAATTGAAGAACTAAGTGCTTTAAAATCTTCCCCTAATCTATCTGTTAGCAGAGTATCAACGGCTGCGGCAATAGCATCCTTAAATGATCATAAATTTATCGAGCAAGTGCATGCTGCAAATGAAGAAGTGAAAAAATATACTACCGAACAGCTTACTAAACTTAATTTAACTTGTATTCCCTCGCACGCTAACTTTATTTATTTTTCTTTAGATAATTACAAAAAAGACTTCTTTAAACAATTAGAAAACCACAATATACAGGGAACAAAAATCTATGAGGAGAAAGGAAAATGGACACGAATCACCATTGGAACAATGAAAGAAATGCAGCAATTTATTGAAGCTATCAAATAAAAATTTGAAAAAGTCTTTTTTCAGAAAATCTACTCAAATAAATTATTATCGTTACTTTTGATCTCAGAATTTTTCCGAAGTTTCGGAACTTAAAAAGCCTTTTTATTTATGGAAATCCAATCCAATTTTTCTTTAAAAAAATATAATACTTTCGGCATTGAAGCAAGTGCCAAACAATTTGTTGCAGTTCATTCTATTGCTGAATTAAAAACAGTTTTAGCAGCAAACAAAAACGAGAGAAAATTTATTTTAGGAGGCGGAAGTAATATGCTTTTAACCAAAGATATTGATGCTCTTGTTATTCACATCGATTTAAAAGGCAAAAAAACAATTAAAGAAGACGACGATTTTGTCTGGGTTGAAAGTCAAGCTGGAGAAACTTGGCACGATTTCGTTCTTTATACTATCGACAATAATTTTGGCGGATTAGAAAACATGTCACTTATTCCTGGAAACGTAGGAACAACGCCAGTCCAGAATATTGGAGCTTATGGAACGGAGATTAAAGACACTTTTGTTTCTTGCGAAGCCATGAATATTGCAACTCAGGAAATGAAAACATTCACTAATGATGAATGTAATTTTGGCTACCGCGAAAGCATTTTCAAACATGAAGCAAAAGACCAATATATTATTACGTCGGTTGTTTTTAAACTAACGAAACGCAATCATAAAATCAATACGTCTTACGGAGATATTTTGGCTGAATTGGCTAAAAACAATATTACAGAACCCACATTAAAAGATGTGAGCAATGCTGTAATTGCCATTAGACAAAGTAAATTGCCAGATCCAAAAGAATTAGGAAATAGCGGAAGCTTCTTTAAAAATCCGATTTTACTGAAATCTGATTTTGAAAAAATCCATCAAAAATTCCCAGAAATGAAATTTTACGAAGTTTCAGAAACCGAAGTAAAAGTTCCTGCTGGTTGGCTGATTGAGCAAGCTGGTTTTAAAGGAAAACGTTTTGGAGATGCTGGTGTTCATAAAAATCAGGCATTAGTTTTAGTAAATTACGGAAATGCGACAGGACAAGAAATTTTAGCCGTTTCAAAAGAAGTTCAGAAAACCGTTTTTGAAACTTTTGGCATTCAAATTGAAGTAGAAGTAAATGTGATTTAATTTTCTTTTGCCACGAATTTCACGAATTGGCACTAATTTAATTTGTGCTAATTCGTAAAATTCGTGACGACAAAACAACACAAAAAATGTACACTCCTGATCTATATAAAAACGAAAATCCAGAGGAAATTAGAGCTTTTTTGAAAGAAAATAGTTTTGGAATCCTGATTAATCAGACCGACGGAAAATTATGCGCTACTCATATTCCGATAGAATTGGAAATGAATGCTGACGGAAAAGAAATCTTGCAAGGACACATTTCAAAACTGAATCCGCAAGCTGCAGGTTTTAAAGAAAACGATCAGATTTTGGCTGTTTTTACAGGTCCGCACAGTTATATTTCTTCTTCTTGGTACGATTATGAAAATGTGCCTACTTGGAATTACATAGCTGTACATGTTTACGGAAGAATTAAAATTGTGGATTACGAAACTTCTGTAGAACAATTGAAAAAACTTGTTGACAAATACGAAGCGAATTCTAAGAATCCGGTACGCGTTGAAGATTTATCTGAAAAAACAATGCGCGAAGCTAGAGGGATTTTTGGTTTTGAAATCGAAATTGACGAAATTCAAGCCACAAAAAAACTCTCCCAAAACCGCGACGATTATAATTACAAAAACATAATTTCGGAATTGGAAAAAACCGAAAACCCTCAGTCTATTGCTGTTGCAAAAGAAATGTCAAAATGCCGAAAGTAAATTGGTTTTGATCATTGAATTTATCGAATTGATAAGTACATTTGCAGTCGCAGAACGTGAAAATTAATAGAACCAAATAAATCAGATGCTTATATACATATTTTACTTTTTTATTGCTATTGTCGTAGTTCAATTATTTTATTATTTAGGAGTTTTTGGGAAATTTGCTTTTGCTAAGCCACAGCTTATTAAGCCTAAAAATCTTCCAGTTTCTGTAATCGTTTGCGCTAAAAACGAAGAAGAGAATGTAAAAAAATACGTTCCGCTTTTAGCACAGCAAGATTATCCAGATTTTGAAATTGTCTTAATTGACGATGCATCTAGCGATGAAACTCTTGAAGTTTTTGAAGAATTTGAAAAAGAATTCTCTAATATCCGTTTGGTAAAAGTGGAGAACAACGAAGCTTTTTGGGGAAATAAGAAATACGCTTTAACACTTGGAATAAAAGCGGCAAAGAAAGATTATTTACTTTTTACAGATGCAGATTGTTTCCCAAGTTCTAAAGATTGGATTACCTCTATGACTTCACAATTTACCATGAACAAAACAATCGTTTTAGGATATGGAGGTTATGAAAAAGTAGAACGTTCGTTTTTAAACAAAATTATTCGCTTTGAAACTGTTCTAACAGCAATACAATATTTTTCTTGGGCAAAAATGGGGCTTCCTTACATGGGAGTCGGCAGAAATCTTGCTTATAAAAAAGAAGAGTTTTTTAATGTAAATGGTTTTATTGACCACATTCAGATTCGTTCTGGCGATGACGATTTATTCATCAATCAGGCCGCAAATAAAACAAATACTACTATTTCTTATACGCCTGAAAGTTTTACCTATTCAGAACCTAAGAAAACATACAAAGAATGGTTTACTCAGAAAAGAAGACATATTTCTACTGCAGAACATTATAAGTTCTTTGACAAAATGCAGTTAGGATTATTCTTCATTTCACAATTATTTTTCTTTTTATTAGTTATTGTATTATTAGCATTTCAATTTCAATGGATTGCCGTATTAGCAATTTTAGCAACACGCTATACAGTTGTATGGACAGTAATTGGATTTTCAGCAGGAAAATTAAAAGAAAAAGATATTAAAATTTGGTTTCCAGTTGTTGAGATAGCGCTAATATTAACGCAAATTAATATCTTTATAACTAATATCTTTTCAAAACCCGTATATTGGAAATAAATTCTAAAATAGAAAAAGCAAAAAAAGGCGATCAGATCGCCTTTACTTTTTTATTAGATCATTATTGGAATGAGGTGTATTCGTTTATGCTCAAACGAACCGAAAATGAAACCACCGCAGAAGATATTACCATAGAAACTTTCTCCAAAGCTTTTGACAAAATAGCTTCTTACAATTCAGAGTTTCAGTTTAACACCTGGCTTATTGCAATTGCAAAAAATGTCTATATTGATTTGCTTCGAAAAAAGAAAACCAATCTTTTTATAGAAATCACAGACAACGAAGACCAGCAAGCGTACAACATTGCCGACCCTACTCCATCTGCAGAAGATGCTTTAATTAAAGAACAGAATCTTTCTCGTCTGCTTCTATGCATCAAAGAACTTAAACCACACTACCAAGAAGTAATTCAGCTTCGTTATTTTCAGGAAATGTCTTATCAGGAAATTGCCGTTAAGATAAACGAACCGTTAAGCAGCGTTAAAGTGAAACTTTTACGAGCTAAAAAATTATTAGCCGAAATTATCGAACGTAACAGATAATTTATTATCTTTAAATAAAGAATAAATAATTACTTGTTTTATTCTTAAAATAAATAGATTTCCATAATACTAAAACTACAACTTTTACGTTGTTAGCTCAAACCTAAACCTTTTCTGCGTATGATTTAAAGTTACTTAACCTTAAAACCCAAAAATCATGTCTAAATTAAGCATTTATGAAAACAAGTGGACCGATCTTGTTTTCGAGAACAAAAACAAAGAATACGGCGCTTATCAGTTACGCCAGGAGAATTCCAAAAACTCTGTTACAGCTCTCTTTATGGGTTTATTGTTAATAACGGCTTTAGGAAGTGCACCGTTACTTATTAGCAAAATTAGGACTTCGCCTGTTGAAGTTGAGCCAGAACCAACAATCTACAAACCTACGGTTATACCCGTGGATCCTATTGTTGTACCACCGCCGCCAGCTCCGCCTGCACCTATGGCTGAACATAGTGCAACTCCAAAAACAGATGCAGTACAGCTAACGAATCCTGTAGTTGCGACAACACAAAATGCAGTTGAAAACATTGCAGCAAATACAGAAAATGTACCTGCTACAGACAATACCGCTGGAAATGGACCTGCAATTAATGCTATGCCTTCTTCTGGAGGAAATGGAGATGTCGCTTCGGTTGCACCACCAACCAACGATCCTGTTTCTATTGCGGTTTTAGATAAACTTCCAGAATTCCCAGGTGGAATCGCGCAGTTTTACAAGTATGTTGGAAACAATTTCCGCAGACCAGAACTTGATGTAGAAAAAACATTAAGAGTTTATGTATCGTTTGTTGTTGAAAAAGACGGATCGCTTACAGACATTATGGTAAAAAATGATCCTGGTTATGGTGTAGGAAAAGAAGCCATTAGAGTCTTGAAATCATTAAAAACAAAATGGGCTCCAGGAGTTCTAAACGGACAACCCGTGAGAACTGCATACAATCTTCCAATCACAGTAAAAACAGAAGTCGAATAATATAAATATTTTGAAAAGTGAAAAAGCAGAACTTAGGTTCTGCTTTTTTGTTTACATTTAATTCATCAATCAACCCTGTCTAATTAAAAACTCAACTTTAATGCCGTTTACATTTTCGCATCCTGCAATAATACTTCCCTTAAGATATTTACCAAAATCATGGTTTTCTCTAACAGCATTAATAATCGGAAGTCTTACTCCTGATTTCGAATATTTTCTCCGCATGAAAGTTAAAAGCGATTACAGCCATACTCTAAATGGCATTTTCTGGTTTGATTTACCTTTTGCTCTTTTACTAACTTTTCTCTTTCATAATTTAACTAGAAATCTCTTGTTTCAAAATCTTCCATACTTTATAAAAAATAGAGTTCTGGTTTTTACAGATTTTGACTGGAATATTTATTTTAAAAGAAATTGACTAATCGTTTTAATCTCTTTACTAGTTGGAATATTTTCTCATATTTTCTGGGATGCTTTTACACATAAACATGGTTATTTTGTCAATCAATTTGATGCTTTTCAAAAAATCGTATTACTATTTGGAATAGAAATTCCGTTTTGGAAAATAGCGCAGCATTCAAGTACTCTTTTTGGAATTATTGTTATACTGTATGCTTTCTCTAAACTCCCAAAAGTTTTCTATACCCAAACCACCATCAACAAACTGTATTGGATTGCTGTTATTTTATTTACCGCGACAATTATATCAATGAGATTTACATTAAATCCAAAAGCTTTAAATATTGGAAATATAATTGTGACTTTTATAGCGTCCTTTTTAATTGCAATAACAGCAGTCCCATTAATAATAAAATTTAAATCAAACCAAAAAAAATAACAAAATCGACTACATTTACTCCTTCAAAACGGAAATCATTTTAACTAAATTAAAACAGAATAATGGGAATATTTTCAGCCATTCTTGGTAATGCAGGTTCAGTTAGCCAAGAAGATTTAATTAAAAAATACGGACAGCTTTTAACGGCTAACGAAGAAATCGAAATGGGTTTCAAACTTATCCGTGATACTTTTATTTTTACTAACAAAAGATTAATCTTAGTTGATGTACAAGGAATTACAGGAAGTAAAACAGAATACAAATCTATTGGCTATAAAAGTATTACTCGCTTTAGTGTAGAAACAGCTGGAACTTTTGATTTGGATGCTGAATTAAAAATCTGGATTTCAAGCGAACAACATCCGAGTATTGTAAAACAATTTAATAAATCGGTTAATGTTTATGAAGTGCAAAAGATTCTTGCTTTTCATGTATTAGGATAAAAAAATAAACCCGGCAAAATTGTCGGGTTTATTTTTTTTATGATAACAACAACTCTTATTTCTTTTTGGTTGTTGTTGTTGTTTTCTTAGTGGTTGTAGTTGCTTTTTTTGTTGTAGCTGCTGGCGCAGTGTTTACAATCTTTTGCTGTACATATGGTTTATACAACCCATCTTTTTCTGCCCTTTTCTTAGCTTCATCTGCTCTTTTTTGAGAATCTGGATGCGAGCTCATCATTTGATCAATAAACGAAGCTTGAGCGCCTTCACTCATTTTTGCCAAAATTCTAAACGCAGATTCTTCAGCATTTACATTGTAACCGTTTTTCTTCATGAAATTGTAAGCAAATAAATCTGCTTCAGATTCTTGTTTACGGCTATATTTACTATCAATAATTGCGCTTCCAATTTTTCCAAGTTGACTATCTGTAACTGTCGCTACTGTTGCCGACTGAGAAGCTACTCCATCCATTAAAGCTTCTTTTTGATAAGCTGCACGAATAGCATCTCTAGAATCGTTGTTTGCTACGTGTCCGATTTCATGCCCAATTACAGCAATTAATTCATTGTCATCCATAATATCCATTAAACCTGAATAAACACGAACGCTTCCGTCTGCAGTTGCAAAAGCATTTACTTCTTTCAATTTATATACTTTGTAATTTAAAGTAAACCCGTCACCAGAAGCATGTTTTCCAAAAACTCGATTTAATCTTAAAGTATAACCATCTGTTGGCCCAGCAATTTCATGTTCTGCATCTAATTTATCTACTGCTTCTTTAGATAATTTTGCCGCATCGGCATTACTAAAAGTAAAACCAGTAACTCCTTTCTGAACTGCCCCAATTGCTTTATCTCCAAAATTAATCTGTGCAGTCATTTTAGTTAAACCAAATGCTGTAAATAAAAGCCCCGCTATTATAAATTTCTTTTTCATATTTTTTTATAATTACAATTTAACAACAAATGTAGCATAACAAAATGCTATTTTAATTTCCCACAAAACTTGTTTTTCAACAATTAAAGGTATAAAATTTTAACGAGTTATATAATTACCTAATAAATAAAACTATATAAAAAAACCGACAAACTCTAAAGAATTTATCGGCTCTATTTTTACTCTTTAAAAAACATTATTTCTTCTTTGTTGTCACTTTCTTTTTAGTTGTAGTTGCTTTAACCGGAGCAGTATTTACAATTTTTTGCTGTATGTAAGCTTTATACAAACCATCTTTTACTGCTCTTTTTTTAGCTTCTTCAGCTCTCTTGCCAGAATCAGGATGCGAACTTACCATCTTAGTAAGAAAAGACGCCTCTGCTCCTTCACTTAAATTTTGAAGAATTCTAAAAGCCGATTCTACCGCATTTACATCATACCCATTTTTTTTCATAAAATCATAAGAAAAGTTATCGGCTTCAGATTCTTGCTTTCTGCTATGTTTACTATCAATCATTGCACTTCCTAGTTGCCCTAATTGAGATTGGGTAATAGTCTCGATTTTTCCGGATTGCGACGATGCAACATCGAGTAAAGCCTCTTTTTTATAAGCTGCCTTTATTGCATCTCTTGTATCATGATTTACAACATGACCGATTTCATGACCAATAACAGCAAGCAATTCATTATCATCCATAATATCCATTAAACCCGCAAAGACACGCACACTCCCATCAGCACATGCAAAGGCATTAATATCTTTTACTAGATATACCTTATAATTTAATGCAACACCTTCACTAGATATATGTTTGCCAAATAAACGATTTAAGCGAATTGAGTATCCATCATTTGTTCCAGCTACAGGATTATTCGCATCCATTTCGTCAATCGCTTTTTTTGCTAAAGCAGCTGCATCGGCATCACTAAAAGTAAAACCAGAAACCCCTTTACCTAAAGCTCCCATAGCTTTATCCGAAAGGATTTGTGCATTTGCTTCGACAAAACCAAAAGACAAAAATAAAACTCCAAGGGCAATAAATCTTTTTTTCATGTTTTAAAACTGTTAAATTAACAGCAAAATTAGCACAGCATGAATTTTACAAGTTCTCAAGAAGCCAAATTTGTAACAGATTAAGACTGAACTTTTATATTCCACAAAAACCAAATAGAAATCTAAATATTAAACAGAAATCAAAAAAACTACACCTAAAAAAGCATTAAAAAATAAATTATTAACAATTGCATTCAATTATCTTAAATATTTGCCATTAACAAGATATGTAAACGAAAAGCAAATAAACATCTCAAAATAAACTACATTCCGTATCTTTGCACTTTGAACATTGATATATGGAAACAGTCACTGAAAATATACAAACCACAAAACCAAAGTGGTTAAAAGTAAAATTACCTATCGGACAAAAATATACTGAACTTAGAGGTTTAGTTGATAAATATAGTTTAAATACCATTTGTACTTCTGGAAGCTGTCCAAATATGGGCGAATGTTGGGGTGAAGGAACAGCAACTTTCATGATTCTAGGAAATGTTTGTACTCGTTCTTGCGGTTTCTGCGGTGTAAAAACAGGCAGACCAGAAACGGTAGATTGGGATGAGCCTGAAAAAGTAGCTCGTTCTATTAAAATCATGAATATCAAACATGCTGTAATCACTAGCGTTGACAGAGACGATATTAAAGACGGCGGCTCTATCATTTGGATGGAAACCGTGAGAGCCATCAGAAGAATGAACCCTCAAACTACTCTTGAAACTTTGATCCCAGATTTTCAAGGAATTGAAAGAAACCTTGATCGTATTGTAGAAGCAAATCCTGAAGTTGTTTCTCATAACATGGAAACTGTACGACGTTTAACTCGCGAAGTTCGTATTCAAGCTAAATATGATAGAAGTTTAGAAGTACTTCGCTATCTTAAAGAAAAAGGAATTAACAGAACAAAATCTGGAATTATGCTTGGTCTTGGAGAAACTGAAGAAGAAGTTTTCCAGACTATGACCGATTTAAGAAATGCGAATGTTGATGTGGTAACAATTGGACAATATTTACAGCCAAGTAAAAAACATCTTCCTGTAAAAGAATTCATTACCCCTGAACAATTTGCCAGATATGAAAAATTTGGTCTTGATCTAGGTTTCAGACATGTTGAGAGTGGACCTCTTGTTCGTTCTTCATACAAAGCACAAAAACATATTTTATAAATTTAGGTTAATAGTTTAATTGGTTAATCGTTTAGTCGCCAAGACGTTTAACGGTTTGAAACAATTAAACGATTTTAACAATAAAACGAATAAACCGAATAATTGAAAACAAGAATTGCTATTAATGGATTTGGGAGAATTGGAAGAAATTTATTCCGATTGCTTTTAAATCACCCCGAAATCGAAGTCGTTGCTATAAATGACATTGCAGACAACAAAACCATGTCGCATTTAATTAAATACGACAGTATTCATGGTGTTTTGAAAGCCGAAGTAAGTCATGACGAAAATAGTATCATAGTAGATGGAAGACATTTTTTCTTTTTTCACGAAAAAAACATTTCAAACATAGACTGGAAGTCGCATTCGATTGATATTGTGATTGAATCGACAGGCAAATATAAAACGCATGAAGAATTAAATGCGCATCTGGAAGCTGGAGCAAAAAAAGTAATTCTTTCGGCTCCATCAGAAGTTGACACTATCAAAACGGTAGTTTTGGGTGTAAACGAACATATTTTGGATGGAAACGAAGATATAGTTTCTAATGCAAGTTGCACAACCAATAATGCTGCTCCGATGATTAAAATTATCGAAGAATTGTGCGGAATTGAGCAAGCTTACATTACCACTATACATTCTTTTACAACAGACCAAAGTCTTCATGACCAGCCACATAAGGATTTACGCCGTGCGAGGGGAGCCAGCCAGTCGATTGTTCCAACAACTACGGGTGCAGCTAAGGCATTAACAAAAATTTTTCCTAAATTGCACAATAAAATGGGTGGCTGTGGCATTAGAGTCCCAGTTCCAGACGGTTCATTAACAGACATAACCTTCAATGTAAAACGTGCCGTGAGCATTGAAGAAATAAATAAAGCATTCAAACAAGCCTCAAAAACAAATTTAAAAGGGATATTAGATTATACCGAAGATCCGATTGTTTCGGTTGATGTAATTGGCAATACAAATTCTTGTTTATTTGATGCTCAGCTAACTTCGGTTATCGATAAAATGGTAAAAGTTGTAGGCTGGTACGATAACGAAATTGGCTATTCATCAAGATTGATTGATTTAATTTTACTGATAAGAAAAAAATAAGATTCATTGTAATAGCATTGCCATACATGAAATACTATCTTTTTATTGTTGTTTGTTTTTTTAACTCATTTTTGTATTCTCAAACTAAAAAGAATACGGATAGTGTTACCTATTATAACAAGCTGGCTAATTCTAACCTTAACAATAAAAAGTTTGATCAGGCGGTTTATTACACCGAAAAGTCTATTAATTTTTGCGAAGAAAATGGCAAAAAAGAGAATTTGGCCAATCAGACTTTTAAGCTAGGAAAAATCTATTATAACCAGAGAAAATTTGAAGACGCTTTAAAAAACTTCCACAAAACAGTTTCTTTATTTGACACCTTAAAACCAAGCTGCACAAAAGTTTTGGCATTGCATTATATTGGCGTAACAAATACCGCAAAAGGCGATTACAAAACAGCTAATGTTTATTACACAAAAGCCAAAGATTTACTTAAAAACCTGAACATCAATGATAACGCAGAAATATTAAATTATCAGAAAGCTTTAGCATTTAAAACCAATAACGATCTTAAATCGGCAATAAAGACTTTTAAAGCGATCACTAAAAAACCAGATAACAATGCAATTATAAAAACCAAAGTAGATACATATTATCAGCTTGGTTTAATTGAAGGGCAACTTAAAAGAAACGATTCTGCAATTATATATTTTAATAAAGCCTTAGATTACAATGCCAAAGTCAATGATTTTTCGAAGAAATCGAAAATCGTTTTAGCCATAAGCCAATACTATAAACAAAATAAAAACTATGATCTGGCATATTCCTACCTAGATGAGCATTATCAGCTGGAAAATTATATGCTAAAACTAAAAAATGCCAAAATTGATTTGGATGAATTCCAAAAATTCAAAAAAAATCAATCTTTAAGCAATACCATTAAGAAAGAAAGCGAAGAAAAATTTCAGCTCAAAACTTATCGTTACTCTAAGCTAGTCAGTATTTTAGCCATTGCCTTAATTTCAATTTTGTCTCTTTTAAGTTTGGCTTTGTATAAAAACAATATCATTAGAAACCAGAACAATTTACTGCTCAGAGAAAAAAATAAAGAATTGATTCTGGCCAAAAACAAAGCAGAAAAAGCATCAAAAGCAAGATCTGAATTTTTATCAACCGTAAGCCATGAACTCCGGACGCCGTTGAATGCAATAAACGGAATTACACATATCCTTCTAGAAGACAAGCCAAAGAAAAAACAACTAAAATACTTGGAGTCTTTAAAATTCTCTGGAAACTATCTAACCACCTTCATCAATGAAATTTTAGAAATTAATAAAATTGATTCGACTAAAGTGGAAGTTGAAAATATCAGCTTTAATTTGAAAGAATTGCTTTTTAATATTCAAAGTTCATTAAAAGAATTGGCAACCGCCAACAAAAACTACTTCAATTTAGAAATAGATAAAACTATTCCCGATAATTTAATTGGAGATCCTACAAAATTATCTCAGATCATACTTAATCTAATCAATAATGCATTAAAATTTACTCAGAACGGGCACGTAAATGTTATCGCAAAACTATATTCTCAAGAAGAAGAAAATGCAACGGTTTATTTTGAAATTGTCGACACTGGAATCGGAATTCCAGAAGACAAACTTCAATCTGTTTTTGAGAGCTTTTCTCAAGGTTCTATAGAGGTAAACAGAAAATATGGAGGAACAGGTCTTGGCCTCACTATTGTAAAAAAATTAATAGAACTTTTAGGAGGCGAAATAAAATTAAAAAGTGAAGTAGGTAAAGGTTCTACATTTACCTTCAAGTTAAACTTCAAAATCAATAATGAACCATTGGAAGTAATCGAAGAAGTAAAACCCTATAATGACAAACAATTGAAAAACAAATCTATTTTATTGATTGAGGACAACAAGATCAATCAAATGATCACTCGCAAAATGTTGGAAAACAAAAATATCACTTGCGAAATTGTTGACAATGGAGAAGATGCTGTCGAGCTTTTAAAAGTTAAACGCTTTGATATGATTTTAATGGATGTTCATCTTCCTGGAATTAACGGAACGACGGCTACCAAATTGATTCGCGAATTTGACAAAGCGACTCCAATTATTGCCTTAACAGCTATTTCGCTAGACGAAAACCGAGATATGCTCCTTTCGTTCGGAATGGACGATGTTATTACCAAGCCTTTTGTCCCAGACGAATTCTATAGTACTATTGCTAAGTTTTTTGATTAACTTTTTTAAGATGCTAAGTTTCTAAGATACTAAGACTCTAAGTTTTTCTTTTATACTTAAATTTCTAAATACTTTAAAATCGCAGCGTCGAAATCTTGCTGATGATTAATGAAAGAACTTTTTATTGGAAGATAATACAATTGATCTACTAACTGCGAATCTTTTAAACGCACGTAATCTTTCTCCGTTGTAATTATTTTTCTTCCATTTGCTTTGATTTGAATTGAATCTAGATCTGCATCAGAAAAATGATGATGATCTGGAAAAGTCAAGCATTCATCACTTTCATTTTTTAGGTAGTCAAAAAATGGTCTTGGTTTTGCAATTCCAGCCAAAAGAAGTTTAGACTCTGCTTTTATTTCGCTTATCGCAATTGTTTCGTTTTTGCCGTAAACAACTGTATCATAATCAATAAAAGTAAAAAAGACTTGCTGTTTAGGATTTAATTTCAGTTTTGATCTAATTTGCGTCTGTTCTTCTTCCGTTAAAATTTTAGGGCATTTTGTAACAACCACTATACTGGCTCTTTCTGCTCCGCTCCTGCTCTCACGTAAATTCCCCGTTGGCAGCATAAAATCATCTGCATATAAATCGCCATAAGAAGTCAGTAAAATATAAAAACCAGCTTTTACTTTTCTGTGCTGATAAGCATCATCAAGCAAAATAATTTCTGGTTTTTCATTTTGTGAAAGTAATTGCTGAATTCCGTTTGTGCGATTCGCATCAACAGCAACCATTACATTTGGAAATTTTTGATAAAACTGAAACGGTTCATCACCTAAAATTTCGGCATTTGAATTTTCATCAGCCAAAACAAAACCTTCCGATTTTCTTTTATAACCGCGGCTCAAAGTAGCAACTTTATACTTATCAGATAACAATCGAATTAAATATTCTATTTGTGGTGTTTTACCGGTTCCGCCCACGCTCAAATTTCCAACAGCAATAACTGGCAGATCAAATGAAGTTGATTTTAGAATTCCTTTATCAAAAAGAAAATTACGGATTGAAGTAATGAATCCGTATAAAATAGCGAAAGGGAAAAGTATTTTTCGAAGTAAGTTCATAGAATTATTTATCTGAGTAATGACCCATTGCAGAAACTATAATAACGGTGACAATCTCTTCTTCTACACGATAAATCATTCTATCTTTTTGATTAATTCTTCTAGACCAATATCCATTAAGGCTATACTTCAACTCCTCTGGTTGTCCTTCTCCAAAAAAAGGGGTTTCAGTTAGTTCTAAAAGTATTTTTTCAATCTTTTTTATGGTAGCTTTATTTCCTGATTTATAGTGATTTTTCAAATCTTTACGAGCAATATCGTCAAATTCTACAAAATACTTCCCCATATATCATCTGGATTTAATCTTGTCGTTTTTCCTTGTTTAATATTCTCTTCTGCTTTTTTAACTTTTTCAATAAATTCGGCACTATAAATACTTTGCTCCTCATTAACCTGTCCATAACTATCCGTTTCAACAATTTCAATACCATCAAGACCTTTAAAGAAAGTTTCGAACATTTCCATAAATGCTTTTCCTGTCTTCGTGTGTTCGTTAATTTTTATAGTTGTCATCACTTATAAATTTTATATTACAAATGTACTAAATTTGTACTTTTAGTATCAACTATTATTACCATTAGTATAAGATAGTTGTTACCAACAAAAATTTGGAAAAAACTGAAAATGAAAATCAAAAATATTATATCGTCTCTTGAAGAAATGGCTCCTTTGGCTTATGCCGAAGATTTTGACAATGTCGGACTTTTAGTCGGAGATTCTGAAACCGAATCTACAGGAGTTTTAGTCTGTCATGATGCCTTAGAAAGTGTTATCGACGAAGCTGTTGCTAAAAACTGTAATCTAGTCGTTTGTTTTCACCCGATATTATTTTCTGGAATTAAAAAAATTACAGGCAAAAATTATGTGGAACGCGCTATTTTAAAAGCGATCAAAAACGATATTGCTATTTATGCCGTTCATACTGCACTTGACAATCATTCTCAAGGGGTAAATAAAATTTTCTGCGATGCATTAGGATTGAAAAATACTAAGGTTTTGATTCCGAAACAAAATTTCATTCAAAAACTAGTCACTTTTACCGTTCCTGATAATGCAGATAAAGTTCGAAATGCGATGTTTGCAGCTGGAGCCGGAACAATTGGAAATTATGACAATTGCAGTTTCAACACGGAAGGTTTTTTTACTTTTCAAGGAAATGAAGACAGCAATCCTGTAATTGGAGAAAAAGGAAAACTCCATACAGGAGAAGAAATTAAAATTGAAGTGGTTTTTGAAAAACATCTTCAGTCCAGAATTTTAAAAGCACTATTTGCCAATCATATTTACGAAGAAGTCGCTTATGAGATTTACGATTTAAAGAATTCTCACCAAAATATTGGTTTAGGAATGATTGGCGAGCTGGAAAACGAAATGGAAGAAAAAGATTTCCTTGTTTCTGTAAAAGAAAAAATGATTGCCGACGGAATTCGTCATTCTGCCTTTTTAGGCAAAAAAATAAAAAAAGTTGCCGTTTTGGGCGGTTCAGGAAGTTTTGCCATAAAAAACGCTATTCAAGCTGGAGCCGATGCATTTTTGACTGCCGATTTGAAGTATCATCAGTTTTATGAAGCTGAAAACAAGCTACTTTTGGCCGATATTGGTCATTTTGAGAGTGAACGCTATACAAAAAATTATATTGTTGATTATCTTCGAAAAAAAATTCTTAATTTTGCAATCATTTTATCGGAAGAAAATACAAATCCAGTTAAGTACTTATAGAATATGACGAATACGAAAGAATTAAGTGTTGAGGACAAGTTAAGAGCAATATACGATTTACAGCTTATTGACTCTAGAATTGACGAAATCAGAAACGTTAGAGGAGAACTTCCTTTAGAGGTTGAAGATTTAGAAGATGAAGTTGCAGGTTTGAGCACTCGTTCAGAAAAACTGAAAGGTGAACTTGAAGTGATTGAGGAGCAAATCAAAGCAAAAAAAATTGCTATTGAGGAGCATAAAGAGGTTATCAAGAAGTACACTAAACAACAAGAATCAGTACGTAACAACAGAGAATTTAATTCTTTGACAAAAGAAGTTGAATTTCAAGAATTAGAAATTCAATTGGCTGAAAAGCAAATCAAAGAAATGAAAGCTTCTATCGAGCACAAAAAAGAAGTTATTTCTAACTTAAAAGAAAAACTTGATGCTAAAAGCTCTCATTTAAAACATAAAAAATCTGAATTAGACGCTATCATGGCTGAAACTCAGAAAGAAGAAACTTTCTTAACTGAGAAATCTGCTGAATTTGCTTCACAAATCGAAGACAGATTATTGGCTGCTTACAACAGAATCAGAAGCAGTGTTCGTAACGGATTAGCTGTAGTTTCTATCGAAAGAGGAGCTTCTGCTGGATCTTTCTTTACAATTCCACCACAAACTCAGGTTGAAATTGCTTCAAGAAAGAAAATCATTACTGATGAGCACTCTGGAAGAATTTTAGTTGATACTCAGTTAGCTGAAGAAGAAAAAGAAAAAATGGAACAATTGTTCGCAAAATTCTAATATCAAGTCCCGATTAAATCGGGACTTTTTTTTATACTTATTTTTTTGCCACAGATTAAAAGGATTAACGCAGATTAAATTACTCGTATGCTACATAAAATCTTTTTAATCCTTTTAATCTGTGGCAAAACATTTTTTACCTTTAGAAAAAAAATTAAGTTTTGGGAATTAAAAAAGGCATTCGTTTTATTACATTAAAATCTGTTGGATCTTACATTAATTTTTTGAGTTATGTGCGTCCGCAAAAAGCTATTGAACTTTCTTATGCACTTTTCAGCCAACCGAGAATTGGCAAATTGCAGAAAGAAAAACTTCCTAAGATTTTAAAAAACACTGAAACAGAAATTTTTCATCATAACGAACATCATTTTCAAACTTATGTTTGGAAAGGAAATGAAACCAAAATTTTATTAGTTCACGGTTGGGAAAGCAATTCTTCACGCTGGAAAAAGACGTTGCCACATCTTCAAAAATCTGGAAGCACAATTATAGCTCTTGACGCTCCTGCACACGGACAAAGCAGCGGAAAAGAATTTAACGTGCCGCTTTACGCTGAATTTATCAATAAAGCAGTAGAACAATACCAGCCCGAAATTATTATCGGACATTCTATTGGAGGTGCAGCTTGCGTTTACCATCAATATTTATTTCCAAATACAAGTATCAATAAAATGGTGATTTTAGGAGCTCCTTCGGAGTTAAAAACGTTAATTGACAATTACGTTTCAATGCTGAGCCTAAATACCAAAATGTTTTCTCTTTTAGAAAGTAAATTCTTGGACCGATTCAATTTTAAATTGGAAGATTTTTCGGGACAGAAATTTGCTTCAGAATTTACAATTCCTGGATTTATTGCTCATGATACTACAGACAAAATCGTAGCTTTTGAAGAAGGCCAAAAAATAGCAAGCAATTGGAAAAATAGTCAGTTTATTGAAACTTCTGGTTTAGGCCACGGAATGCATGATGATCAATTGTATGAGAAAGTAATTGAGTTTTTGTTTTCGGAAGGTTCAAAGTAGAATAGGTTTTCCATTTTGTCGTCCTGCGTTCCTCAGGATGACAAAATTGTTTAAAATTCTAAACAATAATTTTAAAATATTTCAACAGCTCTTTTTCTCCTTTTCCGGTAACCGTAATAGCTCGCGAATTTTCATTTTTTCTGAGCCAGTCTTCTTTTAGCATTTTATTAAAAAGCAATGTTCCAACCGAACCGGCAATATGATTTCTACGTTCGCTCCAATCTAAACATGGTTTTAAGAAAATTCGTTTTTGTTTTTGTGCTTCTTCTAAATTAATTCCAAAATCTGAAAACCACTTTTCCCCTTCTGAACTTATTTCAAAAGTATTATTTTGGTCTAATATTATTTTTTGTTCCAATAAACTATCCGTTAAAGCCACACCAATTTTTCCCGCTAGATGATCATAGCAAGTTCTGCAGAATTTTATTGGAGGATAAGTTTCTGTTTTACTTTTTGAAGCAACCTCAGACTTTGGAACTAAACTTGCCATTGCTTCAAGCGCATACGCGACTTCTTTATTTGAAAATCGATAATATTTATGACGCCCTTGTTTTTCTACACAAAGTAAATCGGCATCGAGAAGCTTCCCTAAATGCATACTAATATTTTGTGGAGATGTGTTGACGCTTACTGCCAATTCTGTAGCTGTAAAAGCTCTTCCGTCCATTAAAGTCCACAAAATTGAGGCGCGCGTAGGATCGCCAATTAAAGATGCTGTTTTTATAAATTGATCTTCCATTTAGATGTTCATAGTTAAGCGCAGAATGAAGTATCGCCTTGTAAAGTTAAATAACTTTGCTAAAAACATTCAATATGAATTCAACTTTATTCCTTCAATCTGATAGCATCGATCCTTATTTGATCTATAAAACCATGTTACAAAACAATCCCGTTTATTGGGATGAAACCAATAAAATATGGGCAATATATTCTTATGAAGATTGCGTTTCTATTCTGAAAAATCCTAAAGCCGAGATTCTAGATGTAAATCCAGGCAATAAACAAAAACTGAACAAAACGGCGTTAGAAATTTTAAATAACCTAACAAGATTATCAAATGGGATACAACATGAAATTTCAAAAGAAATCGCAATGTTGTTGTTTTTAAAAATGAAATCTGTCGATATCAATTCAATTATTTCTCAATTAATAAAGAATAATTTAGTTGAAAATAAAATAGATTGGGTAAATTCGGTTTGCAAAACACTTCCAGTTTTGGTTGTTTTGAAAAGTTTTGGTTTTGAAGAAAAGGACTGTGAATTTATTTCAACCCAGATAGAATCTTTGGTTAAAATAATGCTTCCGCAGAAAACTGAAGAGCAAGTGAAATCTATAAATAAAATCTCTGAACAGATCTTTTCAATTGCAGAAAAACAGCTTTCTTCATTACGCTTTTTCGAATCTTTATCCCCAAAAATTTCCGAATCAAATTCTCTTTCGCTTGACGAAATCAAAACGATAAGCATTAGCAATTTAATTGGATTATTTATTCAGAGTTTTGATGCCGGAAGAGGAATTTTGAGTAATTCGCTCTTGCAGATTCTAAATAACAAAACTTTTTCCAGTAAACAGGAAATTGAAAAATCGATTATCGAAACTTTGCGATTTGATCCGCCTATTCATAATACAAGAAGAATTGCAACGGAAGATATTCCCATTAGCGGAAGTCTAATTAAAAAAAATGATCCTATTTTAGCTGTTCTTGCGTCGGCAAATCGAGATCCGAAGAAGTTTGAAAATGAATTGAAATTTGATATTGAAAGAAATAATAACGCTGAAAATCTAACTTTTGGAATTGGCCCTCATATGTGTCTGGCAAAACATTTCTCCATTCATTTGACTACTGAAGCTTTATGGTTTTTATTTAATGAGCTTAAAACCGTTGAAATTTTAGAAAATAATATTCAGTATGAACCAATGATTAATGCCCGATTACCAAAAGCAATCTGGATTTCATTACAATAAAAAAAATAAAAATATGATAGCTGTAATTTTTGAAGTTATTCCGAATGAAGGAAAAAAAGAAGAATATCTGGATATAGCAGCGAGTCTGCGCCCAGAATTAGACCATATTGAAGGATTTATTTCGATAGAAAGGTTTCAGAGTTTTACCGATCCTTCAAAAGTTTTGTCTTTATCATTTTGGAAAGATGAAGAAAGCATTCAGCAATGGCGAAATCTTGAAATTCATCGTCATGCTCAAGCAAAAGGCAGAAATGAAGTTTTTAAAGATTATCATTTAAGAATTGCAACTGTCGTTCGTGATTATGGAATGTTTGAAAGAAAAGAAACTCCAGAAGATAGTTCCGTTTTTCATGACTCATAAAAGGTTCAAAGATCCAAAAGTTCATAGGAACAAAGTTTTTTTAGATTCTGAGTTCCTAGGATTCTAAGTTTTGCTTAACAAAATCTAAAATTCTAAGAAGTCTAACAATCTAAGAAGTCCTAAATTTTAGCTACTTTTGCACTATGGAAGAAAATTTAAAACGTCTTAATAAATTTATTGGAGAAACGGGTTATTGTTCTCGTCGTGAAGCCGATAAATTAATCGAAGAAGGACGCGTTACAATAAATGGCGCTGTAGCTGAAATGGGAACTAAAGTTTCGCCAGATGACGAAATACGCATTAATGGTAAACTAATCGTGGAGAAAAACGAAAAATTGGTTTATCTGGCTTTCAACAAACCTGTTGGAATTGAATGCACAACTAATTTGGAGGTTAAAAATAATATCGTTGACTATATTAATTACCCAAAACGTATTTTTCCAATCGGAAGATTGGATAAGGCCAGTGAAGGACTGATTTTTATGACCAATGATGGTGATATTGTAAATAAGATTCTTCGTGCCAGAAACAATCACGAGAAAGAATACACGGTAACAGTTGACAGACCAATTACAGATCGTTTTATTCAGCGTATGGGAAATGGTGTTCCGATTTTGGATACTGTTACCAAAAAATGTAAAGTAGAACAAATCAGTAAGTATACCTTTAAAATCATTTTAACACAGGGATTAAACCGTCAAATTAGAAGAATGGCCGAATACTTGGGTTATGAAGTAACGGCGCTTAAACGTATCAGAATTATCAATATTTCTTTGGATGTTCCTGTCGGGCGTTATCGCGATTTAACAGATGATGAGATAAAAGAATTAAATCAGTTAATTGAGCCTTCTAGCAAAACTGAAGAGGCGAGTTTTCCTAAAGTTGAAACTTCGTCTTCAGCTTCCACTCCAACTAGAAGAAAAAATTTTATCTCAAAACACGATCCTCGATTTAAAAAAAGGGGAGATAATAAATAAAAAAGAAAATCCCATTCGCACGAATGGGATTTTCTTTTTTATTTATTTTTATCCAAAAACTCGTAGTATAAAGCTTTAGATAAAAAGCTAGCATCTTGATAATTCCAAATCATTTCTTCTCTAACTGATTCTGCATATTTTCCGTCTAAATTGTTCTTTTTGAAATATTCTCGTCGAGTTTCATCATTAAAATTTAATCCGCTAAGGAAAACTGGTTCTACTCCTTTGTTTACAGAAATATTATAGTTTGTAATAAGACTTCCCCAGTTTACATAACTGCATAACAGAATTGTTCCGTAGAAATACCAAAGCATTTGATTGAAAAGAAAAGCATTTGTTTTCTGTTTGCTGATTTTTTGAAATGAGACTACTAATCCGATAATGGCTAAAATTAGAAAAGCATACACCCCTAACCTTTTATAAGTAAGACCATAAAAAGAAACATACTCTGAGTTTTTAATAATCGCGCTTATAATTAAAACCACATTTAGTCCAAGCCATACTTTAGCCAGCATTTTTAAAGAAGAAGCTTTTTCATCAAAATTAAAACCTCCTTTAAAATAAAATAAGATTACTCCAACCGCCATTAAGATTGAAAAAATTACGGCGTTTACGCGTTCGTGCGTGTCAGAACTTAAATTTGTTTTTTCTACTGCTTCAAAAAACTGCTCGTAATTGTAAGTTGCGATAAAAACTAGCAACATGATATTTAAGAGAAACAAAGTGATTACACCGCTTTTTCTTTCGAAATCAAGATCTAAAAACGAAAAAGTACTTTGATTTTTTACTTCAGAAATATTGGTAAAATCATTATTTAATTTTGGATTGTACTCATAACAAGTGTCTGGAACCCAATAATTCCAAAAACTGAACGAGATGTAAAAGCCCAAAATGCACATTGCAATTAATTGTGGCAAATTGATATCCAACTCATAATCTGTAAATAATGAAGAAAAATGATCACTTCCGAAAGAATAAACAATAAAAAACAATCCTAAGAAGATCACTGGAATAAGAACAAAGGCAACTAGCTTTTTAGCAAAATCATTATGGATTTTTCTTTCTGGAAGCCATTGCTTAAAGATAAAAATTCGCCCAATAGAAGTAAATCCGTTTAAGACTATTAGAGGGAAAACCTGAATCATTTTGAGTTCTCCGTCTTGGGTTTTGAATTGTAAAAAGAGTATTGATAAAGCTAAAGCAAAAAATGATGCTG
The DNA here is from genome assembly GCF_023272795.1 of Flavobacterium humidisoli. Lineage (NCBI taxonomy): Bacteria > Pseudomonadati > Bacteroidota > Flavobacteriia > Flavobacteriales > Flavobacteriaceae > Flavobacterium > Flavobacterium humidisoli. The sequence goes on from NZ_CP096829.1 coordinate 237,890, forward strand.
CATCTCCGTACCATGCAAAGGCGAAACAAGACAAAATAGATGTCATTACAAGAACTAAATGTGATCTGTCGACAAACTTCTCTTGAAAGAAATAACTAATCAAGAGCGTAAGAACTACACCGAAAACAGAAATATTGATTCCCACAGATTGGTTGTAAAAAAGCAGTATAAAAACTGCTGTACAGGCTAAGATAATTTGATGTTTTTTCATGATTGATAGATTCAAAAGTACTTTGTAATTCAAAGTTTTTAGGTAAAAAAATAGTGTTATTTATGATTTCATTAATTTTTCAAGGTATGATAAGTGTTCTTTAAAAGCTGCACGCCCCAAATCAGTCACCTGATAAGAGGTTTTTGGCTTTTTACCTACAAATTCTTTCTTTACTTCGATATAACCCGCTTTTTCAAGTGCAGAGGAATGACTCGCTAAATTACCATCGGTGATATTCAAAAGCGCTTTCATCTCGGTAAAATCTACCCAGTCGTTAACCATCAGAACGGACATTATACCCAGTCTGACACGGCTTTCAAAATCTTTATTTAGTTTATCAATAATTCCCATTGGGTTATTTGTATTTTTTGAACATCACTAATCCGTATACAATATGCAGGATTCCGAATCCGATAATCCAGAAAATCAAACCATATCCTATATTAAAAAGTGCAATACATCCTAAAATCAGTTCCGAAAAACCTAGATATTTAATATCTGAAAATGTATATTTTTCTGCGTTTATAACGGCTAATCCGTAAAATATTAATGTTGATGGTGCCACTAAACCAAAATAACCATGGTACATCATTGCCAAGCAAAACACTCCACCAGCTAAAAGCGGAACAGCTAGATTGAACAACATCTTTTTTGTTGCTGAAGTCCAGATTGGCAAATTGTATTTTCGGCTTTTTCGAATGGTGAAAAAGATTCCGAATGCAAATGCAAATACTAAAATTGTGATTCCGATCCAGAATAATTCTGAAACGAGATTTGTAGAATACAATCTATGTTCATCGTTTAGATAATCCATTCCGTTTGCTTTGAACAACTGGTAAACATAGATTCCGCCAATTAAAGCCGAAAGACCAGCGAAAACTCCTGAAAGTCCGCTTAATGATATAAATCTTGAAGAGCGCTCCATCATGGAACGAATATGTGCTAAATCTTCTTGGTGCTTTTGATTCATAATTAAAGTACTTTGCAATACAAAGTTATTATTTATTTTGAATTAGCAAGCGAAAAAATGTTTTTTTTTTTATTTTGACAAGACCTAACAGGTTTTAAAAACCTATTACGTCTATTGTTCGCAAAGCTGCGTGAGGGATAGAAGCTAGCTACCGAAGTAGCGCGGATAGCCCGACCGTAACGAGATAAAAAGGCGTATATGCGCAAAGTATGTTTGCCTTTTTATCTCGGTACGGTCACGCCCAAATTATAAAAACGAAAAAGCCCATTCTTAACGAACAGGCTTTTAGTATTTTGAATTTTAAATTAAAACCATCTTCTTCTTTTGAATAGAAGAACTCCGAAAGTAGATAGAATTATAGAAACTAAAAGCAGAATCCAGATTCCGTATTTGCTTTCTTCTAATCCGTTTGGCACATTCATTCCGTACAAACTGGCAATTAGGGTTGGAATCATTAAGATGATCGAAATGGAAGTCATCTGCTTCATGATTGTATTCATATTGTTTGAAATTACAGAAGCGTATGCATCCATCATTCCTGTTAAGATGTTGTTGTAAATATTGGCTGTATCTTGCGCCTGATTTAATTCGATTTCGACATCTTCTAATAATTCTGGGTCGTAATTGGCTTTGTGCGCTTTTAAATTTTTAATTCTTTGAAATAAAACGTCGTTTGCTTTTAATGAAGTGATAAAGAATACAAAACATTTTTCGATTTGAAGCAAGGCTTGCAATTCTTCATTTTTGATCGATTTCTCTAAGTTATCCTCGGCAAGTTTTATTTTGTGATTGATTTGTTTCAGATATTTCAAATACCAAACGCTTGATGACAAAAGCAATCTCAGCACAAGATTGAAATTATCTTCAATTTCGATGTTTTTACGTTGTGAATACGATACAAAATCGGCAATAATTTCTGTTTTATAAAAACTGATGGTCACACAGATATCATCTTTAAAAATGATTCCGAGAGGAACGGTATGAAAAGGAATTTTGATATCGCCACTTTTAACTGGAATACGCATAATGATAAGCGTCCAGCCGTCTTCGATTTCGATACGGGGTCTTTCGTCGATATCCTCGATATCATTGTAAAAAGCTTCAGGAATTTGAAGTTCTTCTAATAAATAGTTTTTATCTGATTCTGTTGGAGATTCGATATGAATCCAGCAATTTGAAGTCCATTTTTGGATTTCTACCAATCCGTTGTTGTTTGTGTAAAAGGCTTTCATTTCAAAATACAGGTTTTTAGCGCAGCATTTTGAAATTTTCAAAAGCTGCTTTAATTAAATACTAACGAATAATAATAATCGTCCATTTGGAGAAGTGTTTTTTAAGTGGTGCAAAAGTATCCTTTATTTTTAAGAACCAAAACTTTAAAGTATTAATTATATATTAAAGTGCTGTTTTGAGTGGTTTTTAAACACATAGAACCATAGAAATGCTAGTTTTAGAAAAGGCATTTATTTGTATCCATTCACATCGCTATAGTGTTAGAAAGTTTAGCACAAAAAAAAAGCCTGTTCAATTGAACAGGCTCTGTATTATTTTGAAACAAAATTATTTATTTTTTGCGCTTCTCATTTTTCTTGCTAATAGCGTATTTTTAAGTAACATAGCAATTGTCATTGGTCCTACTCCACCTGGAACTGGCGTAATAAACGACGCTTTTTTGCTTACGCCGTCAAAATCAACATCTCCTTTGATAACGTATCCTTTTGCGTTTGAAGCATCTTCTACGCGTGTAATTCCAACATCAATAACTGTTACTCCTTCTTTTACCATATCGGCTTTTAAAAATTCTGGAACACCTAAAGCTGTAATAATGATATCAGCGTTTTTAGTGAATTCGGCTAAGTCTTTTGTACGGCTGTGAGTTAACGTAACTGTAGAATCACCTGGATTTCCTTTGCGGCTCATTAAAATACTCATAGGACGTCCTACGATATGGCTTCTTCCAATTACGACTGTATGTTTTCCTGCAGTTTCTACTTTGTAACGCTCTAGCAATTCCATAATACCAAATGGTGTTGCTGGAATAAAACTTTCCATTTCAAGAGCCATTCTTCCAAAGTTAGTTGGATGAAATCCGTCTACGTCTTTGTCTGGATCGATTGCTAATAAGATTTTTTGCTCATCGATATGTTTTGGCAATGGCAACTGAACAATGTATCCATCAAGGTTATCATCTTCGTTTAGCTCTTTAATTTTTGCTAAAAGTTCATCTTCTGTAATTGTTTCTGGTAAAGCAACTAAAGTTGAATCAAACCCAATCTCTTGGCATGATTTTACTTTACTTCCTACGTAAGTTAAACTTGCCCCGTTATTTCCCACTAAAACTGCTGCTAAATGAGGCACTTTTCCTCCAGCTGCTTTTATAGATTGAACTTCGGCTGCAATTTCGTTTTTGATGTCGTTAGATGTTTTTTTACCGTCTAGTAGTTGCATTGTTTTATTTCAAGTTTAAAGTTTCATGTTTCACGTTACTTGCGAAACTTAATATTTATTGAATTAAAAAAGTTTCAAATTTCAGTCTCTTAATTTGAAACCTGAAACTTGAAACTTTTAATTTTATTATTTCGGCATTCCTCCTGGCATACCACCCGGCATCCCTTTCATACCTCCCATCATTTTCATCAGATTTTTTCCTCCTGGGCCTTGCATCATTTTCATCATCTTGCTCATTTGGTCAAACTGTTTCATCAGCTGATTTACTTGCTCGACTTTAGTTCCCGAACCTTTTGCGATTCTGGCTTTTCTTTTTACGTCGATAATAGCTGGCTTACTTCTTTCTCCTGGAGTCATCGAATAAATAATCGCTTCGATATGTTTGAAAGCGTCGTCTTCGATTTCAACATCTTTCATGGCTTTTGAAGCACCTGGTATCATTCCTACCAAGTCTTTCATATTACCCATTTTCTTTACTTGCTGAATCTGCGTTAAGAAGTCGTCAAAACCAAATTCGTTTTTAGCAATTTTCTTTTGAAGTTTTCTTGCCTCTTCTTCGTCAAATTGTTCCTGAGCTCTTTCAACAAGAGACACAACGTCTCCCATTCCTAAAATACGCTCTGCCATACGTTCTGGGTAGAAAACATCAATTGCTTCCATTTTTTCTCCAGTACCGACAAATTTGATTGGTTTGTTTACAATCGATTTGATTGAAAGCGCTGCTCCACCACGAGTATCACCGTCTAATTTCGTTAAGATAACTCCATCAAAGTTTAAGATATCGTTGAAAGCTTTTGCTGTGTTTACAGCATCTTGTCCTGTCATAGAGTCTACAACGAACAATGTTTCTTGTGGCTGAATTGCTTTGTGTACACGTGCAATTTCGTCCATCATTTCCTGATCTACTGCCAAACGTCCTGCTGTATCGACGATAACAACATTAAAGCCGTTTGCTTTAGCGTGTTTAATTGCGTTTTGAGCAATTTCTACAGGATTTTTATTTTCTGGTTCTGAGTAAACCTCAACACCTATTTGGTCTCCTACAACATGCAACTGATTAATCGCTGCTGGACGGTAGATATCACACGCTACAAGAAGTGGTTTTTTATTTTTCTTTGTTTTTAAGAAGTTGGCTAATTTTCCTGAGAAAGTCGTTTTACCAGAACCTTGAAGTCCTGACATCAAAATAACTGTTGGGTTCCCTGAAAGGTTCACGCCAGCAACGTCTCCACCCATTAATTCAGTCAGCTCGTCTTTTACTAACTTAACCAACAATTGTCCTGGCTGTAATGTTGTTAATACATCCTGACCAATTGCTTTGTCTTTTACTCTTGCAGTAAAATCTTTAGCAATCTTAAAGTTAACATCGGCATCAAGTAAGGCACGACGAACTTCTTTTAAGGTATCGGCAACGTTTACTTCTGTAATTTTACCGTGTCCTTTTAATATATGGAACGCTTTATCTAACTTATCACTTAAATTATCAAACATATCATTTTCTTTATATGAAGTGCAAAGATAATCTAATTAGATATTTCAGGCAATTTATTTTTAAGGTTCATAGCCACAAAGACACAAAGGCGCAAAGTTTTTCTTTAAAAGATTTAATTAAGATAAAAATCTCGAAGATATGCTAAGACATAAAGTTATTTTTGTTACCAATTGCATTAATTTCCCGATTATTTTTCTCTCGCAGATTTAGCAGATTGTTATGATTTCTATTTAAAAAATCTGCCAACATCTGGTAAATCTGCGAGAGAAAAAAACTTCGTGCCTTAGCGTCTTCGTGGCAAACAAAAAAAGCGCAAAGAATAAAACCTTTGCGCCTTTGTGCCTTTGCGGCTATGAACCTTTGTAACTTTAAAATTAAAATTGGAAGTAAATAAATGGCTGTGAACCGGCTACTGCAGTTGCGTAAACAATCCAATAAACAAATCCTAAGATTATTGCTTTTACTAATAATGGCGTTTTGTCGAAAACAGATTTCATTCCGTTTGTGAACGATTCTGGTAAGAAATGCCAAACATAACCAAATAGCATCAATCCGAAAACATTTTTATAACCCAATACAATTGTTTTCCAAAGTTCTGGTTCGAATGTCAATTGACCAATATTATTAATTACCTGCAAAGCTGTTTCGAAATCTCTAGCTCGGAAGAAAATCCAACAAAAAACCACAAAATGGAATGTAATTACGATTGAGAAAAATCTCCAAAAGAAATTTGGACTTTTGTCTTTCTTCGAAGGAAAAAATTCCATAAATATTTTATGAACTGCCAAAGCTAATCCGTGAAGTGCTCCCCAAACAATGAACTGTGCTCCTGCTCCGTGCCACAAACCTCCTAAAAGCATCGTGGTAAACAGATTGAAATTTGTTACTAATGTTTGTTTTATTTTGCTTGAAAGTAAAAATGACAAAGCGAAAATTAAAATACTGATTCCTGCAATAATAAGCGGAATTACACTCTCATTATAACACGACATTCCCCAAAGCAATAATCCGAAAAAGAATAAACTAGGAAATAAATATCCTGCGAAAGATCCCTGACGGTTTCCTCCAATCGAAATGTATAAAAAGTCTTTTAACCAAGTCGACAGCGAAATATGCCATCTTCTCCAAAAATCGGTAATCGAAGTCGATTTGTATGGAGTTCTAAAGTTGACTGGCAATTTAAACCCAAGCAATAATGCAATACCAATTGCCATGTCTGAATATCCAGAGAAATCACAGTAAATCTGAATGGCATATCCGTACGAAGCCATTAAGTTTTCGAACGAAGTATAACTCATTGGCGTATCAAAAACACGATCGACAAAGTTTACTGATATATAATTTGAGATTACTGTTTTTTTGATTAAACCTCCAATAATTAAAAACAAAGCATTGTTTACATCTTGCTTGGTAAGATTTAATTTTTGATAAATCTGAGGCAAAAAGTCTTTTGCACGTACAATTGGCCCAGCAACTAATTGCGGGAAAAACGAAACAAAGAATAAATATTCGATGTAATTTTTTGTCGGTTTAATTTCTTCTCTATAAATCTCAATAATATAACTCATGGATTGGAAAGTATAAAACGAAATTCCAACAGGAAGAAAAACATTGTGAAGTGCAAAATTACCATGAAACATATCATTGTAAGTCACAATCAAAAAGTTCATGTATTTAAAATAGCCTAAAAGCGCTAAGTTCAAAATAACGCTTATTACCAAGTAAAATTTCTTAACGCTGTCTCTGCTTTCTCTGTAAATGATTTGGCTCAAACCATAATCTACAACAGATGAGAGCAATAACAACAAAAAGTAAATTCCGCTCGATTTATAGTAAAAGAATAGTGAAAAGAGAATAACATACGTTAATCTCAAATAAAATGTTTTGCGTAAAAAACCATACACAAAATAGAAAACCAGAAATAAACCTAAGAATAAACCGGTATTGAATAAAAGTTTTTCGTCTTCATTATAAACGAACCAACTTTTAACTTGTTCTATTGTAATTGCACCAAAATTTTGAATGAACCAATTATTAATGCTATCTATTGCTGTCAACTTACTTCTTTGATTTAAAATTATCGTATGATCTTAAAAACGCCTGAGTAAACAAATCTCCTTGTTTCTCGTATCCTCTTTTTGAATAATGAACCCAATCGGGCCCTATTAATCCTTGTATTTTTAATTGTCTGATTCCGCTCATTCCGCCAAACTCATCGTATAAATCCCAGACGGCAATATTTTCTTTCTGAGCTATATTAAGAATTTGTTTTGCATAATCATCAATATACGTATTTGGTTTTCTTCTTAGCAAAGATGGCGGCGGTGTCATTACAATGATCGGCGCATCTATTTTTTGTGCTCTAATATTGCTGATAAATTCTTTTAGCTCACGAATATATTTTTCTGCATCTAAATGATCATAGCTTTCATTTGTTCCTAAAGAGAAAACCAGTAAATCGGGATGCAATGATTTTAATTGCTCAAAGAATAACGGATATTTATTGTAATCTGAATATTTAGCTCCGTTTACTCCAATTCCGCTGTAAATAATTCCAGGAGTGTCTTTTTCTAAAACAATTCCGTTTAACTCATAATCTTTTGCTTCTTTGTTCGGAATCAAGAAAATTCGACTCAAAGCATTTTCAGAATTGTAATAGTGCGAATACGAATCTGATTTTACTGCTAAAGGAACAAATTCTGACATTGAAATCGTCTTTTGTCTCGTTTCCTTTGTGGCAATTTTTAAGGTTCTTCCCGCTCGGATATTATTAGACTTTAAATGATTGTCTCTTTTAATTTCTGCAATCGAAACATTGTATTTGTCTGCAATTGTACCAAGCACTTCGCCTTTTTTAATTTTATGTGTAATAACTTTTGGCTCTGTTGTCTGAATAGAATTGATTTTAGACGAAATTGCCAAATCAAACATATCCTGATTTTGAGGCGTAATAATTTTTATTGTATTGAATTTGTAAGCCAAATCTTTTACGTTCATTTCCATCACAAATCCGCCAGAATCTCTCCAAAGTCCTATTCCGCTTAACCCAATCGGACAATTCTTGACTGGGTGAATGTTTCTATAACTTTCCCAAGTTCTGTTCGATTTAAAACGCTCATTGTAAGAACCATTTGTTTTAGCTAATTGATACGGAAATACTAAACCGCGTCCTGCATTACCAAATTTCTGCTGCAGTTTTTTTCTGATCTCATTAGTCATCAAATCACCTTGAATGTGAGAATCTCCAATATGCACAATATTGAGTTTTTGACTCTTCTGATCTTCGTTTTTTTCCAGTTTCTGAAAAAAATCACTTAACGCTTTTGCATTATAAATTTGACCATCAGAAGGAGCATCAATTATTGCTGTATCTGCTTTTTGAATCATACTTTTGGGTGTTGGATGTACATCTGTTTTTGGAGTTTTTTCATTTGTTGCAAAAAAAAGACAACAAAAGAAAAAAATAAGTTTGTTTATCATACACTATCTTTTGTTACTGAAACGGAATCGGGTCTGGCTTTTCTTACTGGTTTTGGCTTAGTTCCTTCAGCATCTCTTTTTTCTCTGAGCACTTTATATTCTTCGTATCCTTTATTCAATTGTCCGTATAGCAAATTACCTATTGCTTTTGCACCACGTTGGTTAAAGTGGGTATAATCTTTATTTGCTTTTGCAGGAGTCTCATCAACCCATTTAATCATAGAACCATCTCCTCCCATCAAAGTATATAAATTTACAAATCCTGCCTGCGCTTCCAACGCATAGTGCTTTTGTGCTTTCATTAACGGAACTACAGCAGAATCGGTCTTCATTTCTAAATCATATTTTGTCGATTTATCGGCAGTAGAAACAATTAAAATTGAAACCCCTGGAAACGATTCTTTAATTTTATTTACGGTTTTTGTCATTCCTTTTTCATACCAAGAATAATTTTTTGTTCCGTAATTTAAAACGTTCGTTCCGTAGTGCAGAATAATCAAATCGTATTTCAGACTATTATTAAAAGCTCTCATTACATCTGCATTGAACATTGAAATTGGAAGTCCAGAATTTCCTCTCTGCGAGAAATTATCCACATGAACTCCACTTCCATTATCAAAATTAAATCCGTAAATAGGAATAGAATCTGCCTGAACGAAGTTTGCCTTGAAAGCTTTTAAACTTCCAGATGAAACTTTTAGTGTATTCACTAAACTATTTGGCGAAAGACTTTTTTTGATGGTATCTTTCCCAATAATAAAATTAACTTTCCCGGTTTTAGACGAACGCCCATAAAATAAGGTTGCATTATCTAAAGAAGTAGAATATTTGTTCAATCCGGCCTCGTACTGAACCCAGGTTGAATTGGATTTATCATTTGCAAAAAACACGTGTCCGTTAACTCCAAAAGGACTTATTGGTCTTTTTACATTTAAATAAGACTGTGTTTTCCAGTTTTTAGAACAAGTTGATTTTACAGAACCTCTAGAAGCAGCAGATTCTGAAGTAATAGAAACAAATCCAACTCCATTTCCTCCAAAACGTTCCTGATAATTAGTACGAACGTCCTGTACAATTAAATCTCCATCGGTCATGGAATCTCCATAATAAGCGATTCTCACCTTATTCTGAGGATTTTTTTCTAACTGATACAATTTCTCATAAAAGGAAATCAGGTATTGATATCCTTTGTAGTTTTCAAATGTTTCGGCTGGAAACTCGATTCCTTCCGTTTCATCAAAAACAATTTTCTGCCCGTTTAGTGCTTGCTCACTTTTTGCAATACTATCTTTGTCTAGCGATAATGAATCGTCGGCAACAGACTCTAAAAGCATACTATCTATCAATATGTTTTTAGAATCTAACTTAGTCTCAGAAAATATTTTGTCTGGAAGGATTTGTTTAAACCCAATAAAAGCAACCAATGCTAAGGCAACGATTGAAAAAGACTGAAAAAAATAAGATTTTGTATTCACCTAATAAATATAAAAAGTATAACTGACTGCATTCAAAAATTAAACCAATTAAATAATTGTTAACCTATTGCAGAAAAATTTGTGCAAAGATAGAATAACATTTTGTTTCTGTTTCATTTTAACAAGAAAGTAGAACAAAAAAAAGAGGTTAGAAAATCTAACCTCTTGAATCAAAAAAAAAATAAAAAAAACAAAGCTAATGATTAACTAGATTTTGATGCCGAAGCATTTAAGTTAAAATGAAATATTCTTTATAATCTTTAGATTTTTTCATTTATGAATTTATTTCAAGATAGCATACTGGAATGATGGGTGTCCTCTTTCTAAATCTGCTTTTGCTCCACCTGTAAATTTCATTTTATATACATTTCCAGCTGGATCTTTTACAACAAAGAATCGATCGGTTTTTAAAACAAACTGAGTTATAATATCTCCGTTTGGTCCTGTAGCAGAAGTCCCTCTCCAATTTGAACCAATATTTCTTTGATCCGCAGTAAACTTAGCCGTTTCAACATTAGCCAATGTAAAGTTCTCATATGTCGTTGTCGCCGTTACTAACACTTGGTAAGTTTGTGCTCCTCCTTTTACATTATTAACTACATAATCTGGGTAGAAATATGGCACTGTAGACCCTGCATAAGGAATCACATTAGTAAAGGTTGTAAAATTAAGATCCCATTGTGCCTTTTGTGGTTCAACGCTAACCGTTTTATTATCTAGTAAACTAAAGAAAGTAAAGTTATAAGCAGAATTTTTAGTAACAACAACTTCTTGGTGTGTTGTTGCATCAATATTAGCATATTGAATTTTATAGTCATTGCCACTTTTTAAAACTCTAATTTTTTTCCATCCTCTTGTTGCTCCTGCCACTGCACCTTCTTTTCCTAAAACTGGAGCGACATCTGCTGGCTTATTTCCTAAATAAACTAAATAAACTTTATTTTCAGAATCAGTTGCAGATACTTCAGCAATTGCTGTTTTTGTAATATCACCAGCTGAGTCATCAACTTGAGAAGAAAACCCGGTTCCTTGAGAAATAATCATCGTTTCATCAGCTACCTGAACCTCATCAATATTGCTTGTTTCAAGTTTTTTTGCAGCCATTTTAACTGAGCTGTTTAACACTACTCTAAATTCTGAACCAGAATAAAATCCTAGATCCCAAGAATTACGTAAAGCAGAAGTCATTTTTCCACTACTTAAATCAATATAAACTTGATTTGGCTCCATTGGCCCACCAACTTCTGGAGACAAAGACGTTCCTAAAGAAGCAGTTTCATTAAAGTTTACTTGAATTGATTTGTTTTCAGAAATTACAGCATTAATAGTTGCACTGCTAATAGTAAAAACAACATTTTTCACTTCGCCTTCTATAGCCTCTTTTAATTTCTTAAAAGTAAATGTTACTGAAGAAACATTTTTTTCGAAAGGAACTATTACTTTACTTGCTGCTATTGCTGGTGTTGTATTGTAGTCTGTACCATTTGCAACTGCAGTTTCAGTGTAAGACAGAGTTAGTGATCCTGCAGAAGATGTTGGAGAAGCAAATTTAATTTCGATTGGAGTTGTTTCAGCAGATAAATTTACTGAAGTTGCAGCGAAAGCAACTACATTAGCCTGCGCCACTTCATCATCACTACTACAAGCTCCAATAGCAAGCAGTACAAAAGATAATATTAAAATAAAGTTTTTTTTCATAGTATTGATTTATTAATTAAAATTTAGATTATATGTTAGTTTAAGAAAATAAGAGCGTCCATAAGCAAGCATTAATTCTGAACTTCCAGAACCATGAGCTCCTCCGCTTGCACCACCGTTACCCTGAGTAATTTGAACAGAAGTAATATTGAATAAATTACGAGCACCAACTGTAACTTCGAATTTATTATTGAAGAATGTTTTACGAGCCGAAGCATCCATCCAGCTATAAGGCTTAATTTCATTCAAATAAAATTTTGCTTTACCGTTTTCGTCCGTCCCTGCTGCAAATTGCTGCTGCTGCCCGTTATATTTATAATAAAGTGCTAGCAAAGTGTTCCATTTTGGAATATTATAAGAAACGCTAGAGTTCAACTGTAAGGAATACAAAAATTTATCATCAGAACTAATATTCAACTGAGCCAAATCTAGCTTTTGTGAAATACCAACAAGTGCAGCTCCAACTTTTACATTCCAGTTTTTATAAGCATATTGTTCTGTGGTTGAAATATTCCACATTTTGTACTTATTGATATTTATATATTGATACTTACCAGGAAGCTCAACTAAAACCATATCAATTCTGTCATTAACATCTAAAAAAGTTACGGCAAGATTATTTGCTATTTGAGCTCCCGAATCAAAACTGCAGGTTCTTTTAAAACTAACTTCATATGAAGTACTATTTTCTGGAACCAAATTAGGATTGCCTTGTACATTATGATTAGAATCTACAAAATAGGTATATAATTCATCAAAATTTGGCGTACGATATGACTTTCCAAGAGAGGCTCTAGCTTCTAATCCTTTTTTGAAAAGATATCTGAGTCCTAACGAACTCGCATATTGGTTTTCAAAAGCAGACTGAAAAGAATATCGAAGCCCTGGGCGGATAGAGAATTTATCTGTCAAACTAATCTCCGCAACTGTAAAAATATCGTAATTCTCCAATCTTTTTCTGACATCTTTAGACTGAAGCTGATTATCTAAAAATGTTCCTGCAGCACTACTATAAAACCCATTTTCGTTCGTAATCTCATAACCAAGCTGGAAATCGACTTTTTTATTATTAAAAAAGTTACTTAATGCTCCTGTTGAATAAAAAACTTCCTTAGATTGATATGTAAATCTGTTATTATTAGATTCTTTCTGAGTCTCCATTTGATAATCAAACAATTCTGCATCTCGTTCTTGTTTTTGATGCGAAATAGAAACATTGTAGTTCAATTTAGAAAAAACCTTCCCGTTTGCATTTAAATGATGGTAAAACCTATTTGTAATGTATCTTTTGTCTCTTGTAAAATAAGTCTCAGGGAAAGGATAATTATCTTGAGGAACCAATATTGGACTATAATAATCTACATTTTCCCCATAGTAATCAAATTTGTAGAAAATTTTAAAACTGTTTTTCTGGTATCCAAGCATTGCATTTCCAACCCATTGTTCTTTTGGTAACCAACTGTACCCTCTCAAACCATCTGTCGCATAATGATCTTTTCCTTTCATATTATCATAGAAGCCTTCAAAATTATTATGATTTCCCCCTACATTCACAAACCAATTATTGTTAAAATTATGACCTATTTTTGCTGATTGAATATGACGTCCTTTATCAGAAAATGAATATTCATTTCCTACTGTTTCTTCCTGAACAGTTGCGCTAATATCCCATTTATGATTTCCTCCTTTTTTAGTAATAATATTCAATATACCAGTAACAGCATTTGCACCATGAGTTACTCCCATTGAGCCTTCTATAATCTCGATACGCTCGACGTCATCAAGATTCACCTGTGTTAGATCTACATTTGTCCCCATTCCAGTATCACTTACCAATGGTATATTATCAACTAAAATTTTAAAATACTGTGAATCCAATCCAAACATAGAAACAGTCGAACGTCCATCACTTCCACTATTTCGAATTGTAATGTTTAAGTATTGGTTCAAAACATCCGCAAGATTATTTGCTGCTAATTGTTTAATATCTTCTTTTGAAATTACACGCACATTAAAAACAGACTTCTTTATAGATTGTGGCTCAAGCTGTCCTGTAACAACTACTTCAGACAATTTTTCTGCCGACTTAATCGAATCTTTTTGCTGCGCAAAAGAATAAGTACAAAAAAGAAGGCCAGCAAAAAGAGTAATTTTAATTTTCATTATTTTTATTCAGTCTTAATAATCGATGCAAATATATAACTATTTTTAATTGTTCTAAATTAAATTTATATATTTGCGAAAAATTTAAAAACAAAACAATAAGTTATGATTTCAAAAAGCCTTTTTCTGTCAGCCGCTTTGGCTTTAACATGTGGTCTTGGTTTTAGTCAGGACAAAAAACAACAAGACATTAAGTCAATTAAATCAATGTGTGGTTGTTACGAAGTGAAGTTTAATTTCACAGAAACATTTTCATATCCAAAAGACACTCTTACTTATAAGCCTTCAGAGACTAAACATGAATCTGCATTAGAATGGGTAGAGTTATTAGAAGACACTCCAAACAAAATTGTAATGCAACATTTACTTATTGTAAGTGATGATATGATTATCAAACACTGGAGACAAGATTGGCTATACGAAAACACAGACTTATACTCGTTTGATAAAGGCAATACTTGGAAATACAAAAAGCTAGACAAAAAAGCAGTCAAAGGTCAATGGACTCAAAAAGTATATCAAGTAGATGATAGTCCAAGATATGAAGGGTCTTCAACTTGGGTACATGTTGACGGGCAAGATTACTGGGCAAACGTTGCTGATGCACCGCTTCCGAGAAGAGAGCAAACAAAACGTAACGACTACAATGTTTTAAAAAGAAGAAATATTCACGAAATTACTGCTACAGGATGGAACCATGAGCAAGACAATGACAAATTGGTTCGTGACGATGCTGGAAAAGATGTTTTGTTAGCGCAAGAGAAAGGATTTGATGTTTACACTAAAGTTCCAGATGTAAAATGTCTAGCAGCTCAAAAATGGTGGAAAGAAAATAACGCGCTTTGGAAAAATATTCGTGACAAATGGCAGACTCTTTTTGACAGACACCAAGATTTAAACCTAGAAGCTAAAGTTGACAGAAAAGCGCTTTACTCTCTATTATTTGATTTAAAACCAGATACTGCAAAAGCAGAAACAGATAAAATCATTGACAAATTTGTTAAGTAATTAGAATTAGTTGTTAATAAAAAATCCGGAAGTTTTATAAACTTCCGGATTTTTTTTATTTGTTCTATTTAATTACTGAGCACACTCAGAATAGGTAACAGCATGTCTTGATAAATCTGTCCATTTTGGATCTGCTGAAGATGCAGTGATTAATTTGTCACATCCGCTCCACAATGTTGCAAATTCTTTTTTGTATTCTTTTTTCTTTAATAAAAATGCAGGTGCATCTTTTTTAGCAACATAGTAAGATTTAGCATCTCCACCTACAAATTTAATACCTCCAACTCCTAAAGAAGTAGTTTCTTTTGCATGTGGATCACAGTATATTTTAAATTCTTTACTAAATGCAGGGTTTAAAAGTTGCATTAATAATTTTGATTTTTTCTTTTTGATTTGCACATCAGCAGTTTCAAAATATGCGTAACCTTCCTTTAAGTACTCTTGGTTCAGTTTATCATCGTTCCATTTTTGAAAATCTGTACCAAAATCAATTTTTTTAGTCAAATTATCAAGTCCACTAGGTGGTAAGTACATATACTTAATATCCTCTGGTTTTAGTTTGTGTTTTTTTCCAGCTGCGTCTTGTAATTTAATAAATTCAATTAACCCTTTGTCTCTATCAATATCACGAATAGTTCCGCTAATTTCTGTTCCGTCTGCTAGCGTAATGTAAGCTGTTTTACTGTGCGAAAATCCATAAGATGGGTTAATTAAATCTTGAGCTTTTGTTGCTGTAAATGCAAAAAGAAGCATCATTAAAAGTAAAGGTTTTTTAATCATTGTTTTTGGGTTTAAATTTTGCCTACTC
The DNA here is from genome assembly GCF_023272795.1 of Flavobacterium humidisoli. Taxonomy (NCBI): domain Bacteria; kingdom Pseudomonadati; phylum Bacteroidota; class Flavobacteriia; order Flavobacteriales; family Flavobacteriaceae; genus Flavobacterium; species Flavobacterium humidisoli. The sequence continues at coordinate 253,643 of NZ_CP096829.1, forward strand.
TCACGATTTTCGGCTTCCTCGTATTGATTTTATAGTATCATAAGCCGGTTTTTCTTCTTTGTTTTATGGCCCTTTTAGCTGTAAAATAACCAATTATTTCCTTCTGTAAACATACTTATAAAAACAACATATACAAATTCCGTTAATACTTTTTTACACGAAAATTCATTAAAAAAAATCCGGAAGTTTTTAAAGCTTCTGGATTTTTTTGTTTTTAAATTTTTATCATAATGGATTTTGCACAATTAATGGATTGGCATCAATTTCTGCTTTAGGAATTAGCCACTGCCATCTTTTATCTGCAGAGTCTACACTTAAAACTCCATTTACAATACTTGAATCATGATTTGCACCTGTTCTATCTAATGACGAATTTGTTCTCTTCAAATCATAGAATCGAAATCCTTCACCCCATAATTCAATTCTTCTTTGTAAAAGTATTTCCTCAACTAAGGCTTGACCTGTATTACTAGTCAAAACATAAGCAGGATCTCTCGTTATCTCAAAATCAAAAAGGACTTTTGCTGCATTGGCATCTCCAAGTCTGGCTTTAGCTTCAGCCTCTATTAGATACATTTCGGCAACTCGCATATATGGAATATCGCATCTACTATCTCCTGTATTTATTGATAAAAATTTCTGGCTAGTATAAGGAAATTTAGCATAATTCGATGCCAATGAAAGAGCTGTATGGCTTCCTGTTTTATCAAAAATTTTAGAACGAACATCTGTTTGGGGAATTATATTATACAATTTACTATTAATTGCTTTTGGGCAAGAACGTATAACAGTTGAATTATAATTTCTTGACATATATGCTCCAAAGTTTCCAAAATAATCAGTTTGAACTTCATTTATATGACTTCCCCACATCCATTCCTTATTAGAGTAATCATTAAATCCCGCAACATAATCTGATGCAGACATTAGTGTTTTTCCCGTTCTCGCTTTGTTCGCATAATTTGCTGCTACTGCCCAATTCCCTTGAGTTAAAGCAATTCTTGCTTTCAGACCTTGCGCTACTTTTAAATCAAGATGTGAATTGTTAGGTTTTGTGTAATCAGCTAGCAAAACATTTGCTTCATCCACATCCTTATTAATTTGCACATATACCTCTTCAACTGTTGAACGAGGAAATTTATCATTGCCAACAGTCAAAATAATAGGAACACCAAGCTGAGAATTATTATTTCCGTTTATATATCTTTCTCCAAAAAGCTGAACCAACTGATAATGACAAAAAGCTCTATAAAGTAAAGCTTGTCCTTTTACAATTTTCTTATCTGCATCAGAACCGATGGACGCATCTACTGCATTTATAATAGTATTTGCATTTCTAATTATTCTATAATAAGTTCTAAACTGGAATCTTAAATCCTGAGAATTCTCATTAGAAAATGCTGCCCAGTTATAAACTTGCAAATACCAGCCATTAGTAACAGGGAAAACAATGTCATCACCAGCAATATCTATCTGCTGCATCAAACTGCCTAACCCATTTTCATTTTGATTTCCTTCATATCTTATATATAAAGATCTGTGAATACCATTCAAAAGAGTCATTAGGTTTTCAGTTGTTTTTGTTGCTCCTTCATAATTCACAAACTCTGTTGGCTTTTTATCTAGAAAATCATCCGAACAAGATCCAAAAATAATTATGCATACAAATGCAAATATCAATTTTATATAATTTGATTTCATAATGTTAAAAATTTAAATTCAGACCTAATGTTATTACTCTAGATGGTATATATCTATTCTGCGTTGTACCGTTAAAAGTTTGTGTAGGATCCATTCCCTGACGTTTTGTAAACAACAATAAGTTTTCTCCATTAATGTAAACAGAAGCATTATCTATCTCTAACTTTGAAATAAACTCTTTTGGCATTTTATAAGATAAATTAATCTGTCTTAATGATAAATAATCAGAACCTTTTAACCATCTGTCTGAAGCGGCAGATGATTGAGTATTTCTATTTACATCTAATCGTGGTACATCTGTAACATCTCCAGGTTTTTGCCACCTGTTCAATATATCAGTACTAAATGCTGATCCGTAATTATTCCCAGTGTGCATTAAAACAGCATAATTAGTATCATACATTTGTCCTCCTATTTGGTAAGTACAAACAATATCTAATTGAAGACCTTTGTATTTAAATGTATTTCCAAAGCTTCCAAATAAATCTGGAATTGCTGAACCAGCATAATGGTATAAAGCTTTATTCTGGTCTGTAGTTACATTCACTCCATTCACAACTCTTATCGTACTATCTCCAGAGTTCACAAATTGAGGATTAGCTACATATAAAGCATAACCATCTGCTGGATCCACGCCATACCAATCTCTTAGCCAATAATCGTAAATTGAATGCCCTACCGAAAGTTTCTTAGTTCCATCAATAATTTCCCCTTGTGGCAGCTTTGTAATTTTATTATTGATAGTTGATGCATTAACATTTAGGTTCCAAGAAAAATCATTTGTTTTGATAATTGCACCATCTAATGAAATCTCAATTCCTTTATTTACCATTGAACCTATATTTTCCATTCTATTATCTAGGCCAGATGATAATGGATTTGGAACTGCAAAAATTAACCCATCAGTATTTCTATTATAATACTCAATACTACCTTTTAATCTATTTTTAAATAATCCAAACTCTACTGCAATATCTTTCTGGGTATTGACTTCCCATTTTAGATTAGGAGCTCCTGCAGCGTAAATTAACACACCGCCTTCTGTTCCATTATCATATCCTAAACTATAAGTATTCTGACTAACGTAATAATTCAAGCCATTAATTTGCGAACCTGCATCATTTGTATCACTAATAGTATGTGAGTCATTTCCAACTTCTCCAATAGATGCTCTTAATTTTAAGTCATTAATCCATGTTTTTTCTTTTAAAAAATTCTCTTTAGAGATTACCCACGCTCCCCCAAAAGACCAAAAATTTCCCCATCGATTATTTTTAGCAAATTTTGAGGATCCATCTCTTCGTAACGATGCAGAAAAAATATATTTATCATCATAGTCATACCCAACTCTAGAAAAATACGATTCGGTAGCGTAATTTCTCGTATAAGAATTCAAGCCTGTTGTAGTCGCATAATTAACAAACTCTATAATCTCTTGAGCTACCTGACCAGTTTTAGTGCCCGTAGTCCAATTTCTTTCATAATCGAAACTTTCATGACCCAAAAGTGCAGTAAAATTATGACTGCCAACTTTTTTAGAATAATTAAGCAACTGATTATATGTAACTCCTGTTAAAATTTTATCATCCTTTCCAATTAATCCTGTTGGCGCCCCATCTCCAATTAAAGTATTATAAGAATAGGTTCTATTAGAATATGTTTTATCAATTGAGGCATTTGTGGTGAATTTAAAATCTTTGAAAAAAGTTATTTCGAAAAATGTTCTTGCCGAAAGTGCCAATCCTTTTACTACATCAGTATCATGTAAAGTTTCATAAACAACATTTCGTCCATTAGAAGCACCCGCCCCCCTAGTTGTTGAATAAACTCTATCGCCATTATCATCAAACACATAATCTCCATTGGCGGTATGATCAAAAACTGGGTAAATAGGCCCCATCGTTCTTATAGTTCTAAATGGGTTTTTGAAAGAACTTGTATTTTCTACACCATCAGTCCCTAATTTAGAGTTAGTTAAAGCTCCTGAAATGTTTACTCCTGTTTTGAACCAATCTTTTAGACTTGTAACAAGATTTAATCTTCCTGTAGTTCTTTCGAAACCTGACTTTTGTATATATCCTTCTTCATTCAAATAACCGAGAGAAGCGAAATAATTTGATTTCTCCGATTTCCCTTGATAAGAAAAATCTACATTTTGACGAACTCCAGCTCTTTCCAATTGTTTTTCCCAATTCAAATCTTGTGGATAAAGCAATTGAGCATTTGGATTTAATTTTCCATCTGTTCCAACAATACTATTTGCAGGAACATTGAATGGATTTGTAACTAGAACAACTGGCACTCTTGTGGAAGCATAAGCATTAGCTGCATCAATTTGAGATTGGTTTGCCATAGGACGACTATTTCTAATCGCCTCCCATTCTAGAGGATAATAATCAAAAGCATTCACTCTTTCATAATCCTTAATTGAACGAGAAGTCATTCCAGTACTCATATTTAATGAAAACTTATCTTTTGATGACTTTCCTGTTTTTGTAGTGATTATAATAACTCCATTAGCAGCTTTTGAACCATAAAGAGAAGTTGAAGAAGCATCTTTTAGGACAGTTAGACTTTCAATATCACTTGAATTTAAACTGCTTATATCTCCTGCGTAAGGAACTCCATCAACAATATAAAGTGGAGTATTTGATCCATTTATAGAGCTGAATCCACGTATTCTTACTTCTGGTGCAGCTCCAGGTTGACCAGCCGAACTTTGAATTTGTACCCCTGAAGAACTACCTTCTAAAACAGATAAAGCATTCGTTAAGGGTCTATTCTCAAGCTGTTCTGATTTAATTTGAGTTGCTGATCCTGTGTAAGAACTTTTTTTTGCTTTTCCATAAGCCACCTGAACCACAACCTCCTCCAATTGCTCTCCACCATCTTGCATTTTGACATTTACAGTAGACGAATTACCAACTGTAATAGATTGGTCTTTCATACCCATGTAAGAAAACATGATAACGTCTCCTGTCTTGGCTTTAATTTTATACTTCCCATCAAAATCGGTTTGAACTCCATTGCTAGTTCCTTTTACCACAACATTTGCACCTGGAATTGGTCCACTTCCATCTGATACAATTCCTGAAATTGTTTTTTCCTGCGCAAAAAACAATTGAGCAGTCAACAAAAACACAAGAATTGCAAATCCTTTTAATCTTCTTTTCATTATAGTTTGTTTGAATTAAGGGGCGCAACTTATAAAATTAAATTAATTTTAACAAGATTTTACACTCATTTAACATAATTAATTATAAAAATAAACTTACAATTATTTAGAGAAAATAAAAAAACCACCTATCTCTAGATGGTTTCAATCCTGTATCATTTATACTAAAAGCTTACTAATTCAAAATAGTTAAAAAACGAATATTAGGAGATATCTTAATAACTATGTAATTAAACACTATGAAATCTGATACAAAACTAATACAGAACTAAACTGCAAGTATTACCGGATAAGCCAAAAAAACAATAAAAAAAGCCAATAGTTCGAAAACTATTGGCTTTAAAATTTCTTAAGATTTAATTCTTACATTCTCTCTGGAACTTCGATTCCTAATAATTGGAACGCAGATTTTATTACCTCAGCTACTTTTTGAGAAAGCTGAACTCTAAATATTTTCTTAGTTAAATCAACCTCTCCTAAAATATGAACTGATTGGTAAAAAGAGTTATATTCTTTTACTAAATCGTACGTATAATTGGCAATTAATGCGGGACTATGATTTTGAGCAGCGTTCTGAATTACTTCTGGGAAAAGTTCGATTTGTTTTACCAACTCTTTTTCTTTTTCATGAAGTTCTTCAATTTCAATTTTGTTAGAAAAATCAAAATCGGCTTTACGGATTATAGACTGAATTCTTGCGTATGTATATTGAATAAACGGACCAGTATTTCCAGCAAAATCAACAGATTCTTCTGGATTGAATAAGATACGTTTTTTAGGATCTATTTTTAAAATGTAATATTTCAAAGCTCCTAAACCAATTGTTTTGTACAATTTCGCTTTTTCTTCGTCAGAATAGCTGTCTAATTTTCCTAAATCTTCTGAGATTTGTTTTGCTGTATCAGTCATATCCTGCATCAAATCATCTGCATCTACAACAGTTCCTTCACGGCTTTTCATTTTTCCAGAAGGTAAATCAACCATTCCGTATGATAAGTGATATAAGTTTGAAGCCCAGTCAAACCCTAATTTCTTCAAGATTAAGAATAATACCTTAAAGTGATGATCTTGCTCGTTTCCAACTGTATAAATCATTCCACCAACATCTGGCATATCTTTTACGCGCTGAATTGCTGTTCCGATATCTTGTGTCATATAAACTGCTGTTCCGTCAGAACGCAATACAATTTTACGATCTAAACCTTCATCAGTCAAATCAATCCAAACAGAACCGTCTGGATCTTTTTCAAAAACGCCTTTATCTAAACCTACCTGAACAACATCTTTACCTAAAAGATAAGTGTTACTTTCGTAATAATATCTATCAAAATTAACTCCAAGATTAGTATAAGTTGTTGCAAAACCTTCATAAACCCATTCGTTCATTTTTTTCCAAAGAGAAATCACTTTTTCGTCGCCAGCTTCCCATTTTTTAAGCATGTCTTGTGCTTCAATGATAATTGGCGCTTGCTTTTTGGCTTCTTCTTCAGTTTTTCCAGCTTCTATTAAACCGTTAATTTCATTTTTGTAAGCTTTATCAAACTCTACGTAGTATTTACCAACTAATTTATCCCCTTTTAAACCAGAAATTTCAGGAGTTTCTCCGTTTCCGAATTTCTCCCAAGCCAACATCGATTTACAGATATGAATTCCTCTATCGTTGATAATTTGTGTTTTGTATACTTTTTTACCAGAAGCTTTAAGAATTTCTGCAACCGAATATCCTAACAAATTGTTACGAACGTGTCCTAAGTGCAAAGGTTTATTGGTATTTGGAGACGAATATTCTACCATTACCGCTTTATCATCTGGGTTTGGAGCTATAAAACCAAATTGATTTTGATCTTTTATTCCGTTAAAGAAATTTACATAATAACTGTCTGAAATAACAATATTCAAGAAACCAGAAACTACATTAAAACGGGCAACTTCAGAAACATTCTCAACTAGATAATTTCCAATTTTATTTCCTAATTCAACTGGATTGCTTTTAGTCAATTTCAATAGCGGAAAAATGACCATTGTAATATCTCCTTCAAACTCTTTTCTAGTAGTTTGAAACTCGATTTTATCAACAGTAACATCAAATAATGCTTGTATTGCTTTTTGTATAGAAGGTGTAAGAATTTGTGATAATGACATGTAAACTTATTTTTAAAGTGAGCAAAGATACTGCTTATTCATCAATTAGAGAAAATCAAAAACATATTAAATTCAGAAAAAGAGTTTCAATTTGACAAAAAAGCACATTTTTTATTTGTTAAAATTATCAAAAAATCAAAACCGTAATCTCTTACAAAACAGGCAATGAGAAAAAAAATATGCTTTTTTATTTAATTTCTTGTAACATATCAACCGTAAAAGAGTCTTAATAGAGACTTTAATTTTTTCAAAGTCACAAAAAAAAAGAAAAACTAACAAAACGAAATCATCATCAATCAAATCAAAAATAATCAGTAAAAAAATCATGAAATTAAAATTCTTTCTGTTTGCGTTATTCGGTATAATCGCAACAGCACAGGCCCAGAATACTGGAAGTATTACTGGAAAAATTACAGAAAAGTCGAACAATGCGCCAATTTCTTATGCAACTGTTTCGCTTAAAGAAAATGGAAAAGTGGTTTCTGGAGTAAATACAGATGATAACGGAGACTTTTCATTTAAAAACATTGGTCTAAAAAGTTACACAATCGAGATTCAATATATTGGATTTAGAAAATACATCGGTTCTGTTCTTTTGAGCGAAAACAAAAAAAATGCCACTTTAAATGTTTCGCTTGAAGAAGAAGCTACACAGCTTAAAGGTGTTAACATTGTTAGCGAGCGTTCAACTATCGAACAAAAAATTGATAGAAAAGTGGTTACTGTTGGTAAAGATTTAACTACGGCTGGAGCTTCTGCATCAGATATTATGAACAATATTCCTTCTGTAAATGTAGATCAAGACGGAAAACTTTCGCTTCGCGGAAATGACAATGTTCGTGTATTAATTGACGGGCGTCCAACAAATATTGACCCTGCCCAATTATTAAAACAAATTCCATCGACTTCTATCAAGAAAATTGAATTGATTACTAACCCAAGTGCAAAATACAATCCAGAAGGAATGTCTGGAATCATTAATATCATCTTGCATAAAAATGCGAATACTGGTTTTAACGGAAGTTATAGCGGTGGTATTACATTTGGTAAAACGGCAAAATACAACCAATCTTTAGATTTAAATTACAAAACTGGGAAAGTAAATTTCTTTGGAAATGTGGGACAAAACTTTGGAACTTACCAAAACACAGGATTCATACAAAGATTTGATCAAGATATAGTTCAAAATATTTCTGTTTTGAATGATAATGATTCCTACTTATACAAAATTGGAATGGATTATTTAATTGATGATCACAACACTTTGTCTATCTACACAAATCAAAACAAATCTAACGGAAAAGGCTTTGTAGATACTGATATTGATTACAATAATGTAACTGGTTCTGATATTTCTAATATCTTTCAAAAATCAAGCTATTGGGGACCTGATAGAGTTGGAACATACAATTTGGCATACAAACACATCTTCAAAAAAGAAGGCCATACTTTAGATTTTGAAGCAAATTACAGTGATAATAAAGAAACTCAAAATGCTTCTTTCGACACTAAAACAACCAAAATTGACAATACTGCTTCTGGTATTGTTTATAATGATTTTCTTCAAGGAACCAGAAAATTAAGCACTGTGAACGTAGATTATGTTAATCCGTTAAACGAAAAAACAACCCTTGAAGCTGGAGCTGAAGCAAGGATCACGAGAACTGATAACGATTATATTACTGGAAATCCTTTGTTACCTGTAGCAAGCCAAACCTCTCATTATACTTATGATACAGATATTTATTCTGCTTATGTAACATTTGGACAGAAATACAAAAAGTTTAGCTATCAATTGGGTGCACGTTTTGAAAGTTATAAAGTACAGGCAAATTTAAATTACGGTCAGACTAAATTTGATGATGATTATATTACATTGTATCCATCTGCCTATTTAACGTATAATTTGAATGAGAAAAACACTTTACAGTTAAGCTACAGCAGACGTGTAGACCGTCCGAGTTTAGAACAGACAAAACCTATTCGTGAATTTGCAACTCCATTGGTAACTTCATTAGGAAACCCAGAATTAAGACCTCAGTTTACCAACTCAGTAGAAGTAAATTATACTAAAACTCTTGAAAAAGGAAGCTTTACAACTGGAGTTTTTGTTAGAAGTATTAATGACCAAATCAGCAGAATTTTATATCCTGATCCAGCAGATCCGAGCATGGAAAAACAAATCATGAGTTTTACCAACTACGATCATAATACAGCTTACGGATTTGAAGTTTCTTTCAATTATAAAATCACAAAATGGTGGGATATCCAACCATCGATTGATTTCTCAAGTATTAATCAGCAAGGTATCGTATTCCAATATGATCCTGCAACAAACACAAGTAATCCAATCGACAGAAAAATCACAGTTGCTGCTTTCAACGGACGTATGAACTCTAATTTTAAAGTAAACAAACGTTTAAGTTTCTTAGCTTTTGGATTCTATAGAGGCGCTACAGACGGGCTTCAAAATAACAGCCACGAAATGTATAAAATGGATATCGGTACACGTTACACCTTATTGGACAACAAAATGAATTTGAGCGTTCGTTTCAATGACGTTTTCAATACCATGAAATATGCTTTTGACACCATGTATCCTTATCCTCAAGCAGGTCAGTTTAAATGGGAAAGCCAAACGGTTTACTTTGGTTTGACTTACAACTTTGGAGGCGGAAAAATCAAAAATTTACAACGTAAACAAAGAGACGACAATACTAACAAAGGCGGGGGCGGCATGTTCTAATCTTGTCTGAGAAAATTTTTTAAACAGTTTTTTAAATAATTTCTTGTAGAAAAAAAGTCTGGAGATTGCCACCTCCAGACTTTTTTTTGTTTTATTCTATACTATAAAAAGTTACACAATTCCTTTATTTCTTCTGGATTTGCAGTTTCAGAATTATCTGTGATTGCTGAAGAATGATAAAAAGTAAGGTCTAATTTTTCTTGTAACAATTTGATATTTGAAGATCTTAAACCTCCTCCTGGCATAATTTCAATTCTGTCTCCCGCTAGTTCTTGAAGCCTTTCTAAAGCGAAAATCCCTTCCTCTACATTTACACCTTGACCTGAAGTTAAAATGGTTTTGAAGCCACAGTCGATTACATCTTCGAGCGATTTTTCAGGATTTTTAACTACGTCAAAAGCGCGGTGAAAAGTACAAGATAAGGGATGCGCCAAATGCACTAATTCCTTATTCTGCTTTTTATTTACTTTTCCGTTTTCTTTTAAAATCCCGAAAACGAAACCGTCTACACCTAGTTTTTTATATTGCTTGATATCTTGTTTCATTTCGGTAAGCTCTTCGTCAGAATAAACAAAATCACCACCTCGAGGCCTTATAATAACGTGCATTTTTATATTTATACTTTCGCGAACTTTTACTACCAAAATAGAGTTTGGAGTAGTTCCTCCCAATTTCATATTTTCACATAGCTCAATTCTATCTGCGCCATTTGCTTGAGCAATTAATGCCGATTCATAATTAAAACAAGCTATTTCTAGTTGATTTTTTTTCATTTTGATTTCAATAGTTTTTCTCCAAATGAAACCAGATAAGTTTTAAAACCTGTCTGGTTTGAGTACGCAATTTATAAAAAAACCTGCTCCCAATAAGAAACAGGTTTTAAAAAAATATAATGTAAGATGATTATTTTACCATTTAATAATAGCACTTGCCCAAGTAAATCCACTTCCGAAGGCTGCTAAAACTACAGTATCTCCAGATTTGATTTTCCCTTGTTCCCAAGCTTCTGTCAGAGCAATCGGAATAGATGCTGCTGTTGTGTTTCCGTATTTCTGAATATTGTTGTGAACTTGGTCGTCTGTTAATTTGAATTTATTTTGAATGAATTGCGAAATTCTCAAATTTGCTTGATGCGGAATCAACATATCAATATCTGAAACTTGAAGACCATTTGCCTCCAATCCTTCATTGATTACTTCAGCAAAACGAACTACAGCATTTTTAAATACAAATTGTCCGTTCATATATGGATAATAACTTTCATCATTCGGATCATTATCTGCAATAATATCTGTTACCCAACGCGCTCCCATTCCTGGTGCCTGCAAAGCTAATTCTTCTGCATGCTCTCCTTCAGAGTGTAAATGTGTAGATAAAATTCCTTTGCTTAAATCTTCTTCACGGCTTAAAACTGCAGCTCCTGCTCCATCTCCAAAAATTACAGAAACTCCACGTCCGCGAGTTGTCATGTCTAATCCTGTAGAGTGAACCTCAGAACCAATAACCAAAATATTTTTATACATTCCTGTTTTAATATATTGATCTGCAACAGAAATTGCATAAACAAAACCAGAACATTGATTTCTAACATCTAATGCTCCAACTGTTCTTAAACCTAAATCTCTTTGAACCAGAACTCCAGGCCCTGGAAAATAATAATCTGGACTTAATGTAGCAAAAACTACAAAGTCAATATCTTCTTTGGCAACACCAGAACGCTCGATTGCAATTTTAGCTGCTTTTACTCCCATTGAAGTAGTAGTGTCTTCTCCACGGATAATGTGTCTTCTTTCCTGAATTCCGGTTCTTTCCTGAATCCATTCATCATTGGTATCCATTATCTTAGACAAATCATCGTTAGTCACCACATTAGAAGGAACATAATATCCTAAACCAGCTATTTTTGAATGATACATATATCTATTATTATTTATTAAAAAATTGGATTGCAAATTTACGCATACTTTAAAATATACGTACACAAAATACTATTTTTTTCGTTATTAGCAATTTAATATATTCTAATTATACGCTAACTTATCATCATTTACTTCTTGAAAAGGCAATTTTCGGACGCAAACATTGAAAAAAATTAAAAATCAGGCTCAAGATGTAACAAGACAAAACTATCTTAGACAAACATTTGAATACCGATTTACAAACCCATAAAATTCAAACTATGAAATTAAAGGTTACACTGTTTTTATTTTTAAATATAAGCTTTTTCTCTTTTGCGCAAGAGAACCTAACTTATCAAAAACCTTCAAAATCTATTTTAGATTTGGCAGATTATCAAAGAGCTCCTTCCGTATCAATGGATACCAAAAAAGAAAACATGCTCTTAATGTATCGCAATACTTATAAAACACTCGACGATTTAAACCAAGACGAAGTTCGTTTAGCTGGTTTGAGAATTAATCCGGTTACTAATATTTCAAGTACTGTAACATACTTAATCAATCTAAAACTAAGAAAAATAAACGGAAGGGAAGAAATTCAGGTTAAAGGACTCCCTGATAATCCGAAAATATCAAACATTCTTTGGTCACCAAACGACAAAAAAATCCTATTCTCACACACTACAAATTCTGGTGTAGAACTTTGGGTTTTAGATGTTGCAAGTGCACAAGCAACAAAACTTACAGAGGCCAGAGTAAATGCAAATCTTGGAAATCCGTTTAATTGGTTTTTAGACAGTGAAACCATCTTAGTAAAAATGCTTCCTAAAAACAGACCGCCACTTTTAGATTCTAAAAAAGATCTGCCTACTGGGCCGATTATTTCAAATACTTCAGGAGAAAAATCTCAAAACAGGACATATCCCGATATGCTAAAAAACAAAAACGACGAAGCTAATTTTGAAAACTGCATAACTTCTGAATTGTATAAAGTAAAACTAAATGGAGATGCTGTTTTATACAAAGACGCCGCTATGTTTGCCGGAGAAAGAATCTCTCCAGATGGTCAGTACATTATGCTGACAACAATTCAAAAACCTTTTTCTTATGTAGTTCCGTTAAACAGATTTCCATCCAAAACGGTTGTTTACGATTTAAGCGGAAGAGAGATTAAAACGGTAAACGAGGTTCCTTTAAATGAAATTATGCCAAAAGGCTTTATGGCTGTTCGAAAAGGAAAAAGAGAAATGGCTTGGAGAAACGACAAATCGGCAACTTTATCTTATGTGGTAGCGTTAGACGAAGGAGATCCTGCAAATCAAGTTGATTTTAGAGATGAAATTTTCCTTTGGGATGCGCCTTTTGACAAAGAAGCTTCTTCATTAGCAAAAACTCCTCAGCGTTTTAGTGACATTATATGGGGCAATGACAATTTAGCGATTGTTTCAGAAGAATGGTATGACACCAGAAGCACCAAAACATTTTTGATTAATCCATCAAACCCAAATCAGCAGCCAAAATTAATTACAGATAGAAATTCGCAAGATGTTTATTCTGATCCCGGAGTTTTTGAAACAAAAAAAAATGCTTACAATAAATATGTTTTAGCAATCGAAAAAAACAACCTTTATAGAATTGGCGAAGGTTATACTAAAAACGGACAATTTCCTTTTGTAGACGAATTCAATCTAGAAACTTTAAAATCAAAACGCATTTACACTTCTCCGTACAAAGATAAAAAAGAAGATATTTTAGAAATTGAAGATTTGAAGTCTGGGAAAATTTTAGTTCAGATTCAGTCAAAAACAGAATACCCAAATTACTATTTCAGAAATATTAAAAAACAAAATAGTCTAACACAAGTTACAGATTTCAAAAATCCGTTTGAAAGCATTAAAAATGTTAGCAAAGAAGTTATTAAATATAAACGCAAAGACGGATTGGAGCTTTCGGGAACTTTATATCTTCCTGTCGGTTATGATAAAAGTAAAAAAGAAAAATTGCCACTATTGATCTGGGCATATCCAGCAGAATATAAAGATAGGAATAGTGCTTCTCAATCGACTCAAAACTCAAACGAATTCACTTTTCCTTATTATGGTTCATTTGTATATTGGGTAACAAAAGGGTATGTCGTTTTAGATGACGCTGCTTTTCCAATTATTGGCGAAGGAACTACCGAACCAAACGACAATTTTATTTCGCAATTAGTAGATAATGCAGCCGCAGCAATTGATGCAGTAGATGCTTTAGGCTATATTAACCGTAAAAAAGTAGCTGTTGGAGGACATTCTTACGGAGCTTTTATGACTGCCAACTTATTAACCCATTCGGACCTTTTTGCCTGCGGAATTGCAAGAAGCGGTGCATACAATAGAACATTAACTCCATTCGGATTTCAATCTGAACAAAGAAATTACTGGGAAGCACCAGAAGTTTACAACGCAATGTCTCCATTTATGAATGCTGAAAAAATGAAAACGCCAATTTTGTTAGTTCATGGAGAAGCAGACAATAATCCAGGAACTTTTACTTTGCAGACAGAACGTTATTTTCAAGCATTAAAAGGATTAGGAGCGCCGGCAAGAATGGTTATTCTGCCAAAAGAATCTCACGGTTATGTAGCAAAAGAAAACATTTTGCACCTGCTTTGGGAACAAGATCAGTTTTTAGAAAAATATTTAAAGAATTAATATTCATCTATTTATAAAAAGGAACCCGATAGAATTAACTATCGGTTTCTTTTTATAAATAATTTAAAGCCAGAAAAACTTCTTGTTCAAGTGGCAAATCTATTTCGCTTTCAAAGAAAATCAACTGTCTTTTATAAACTGTTTCAATCAAATAATGGCTTCCTCTAAAATAAGTTCTTCTAATCTTTACCATCAACTTTGATTCCGAAACCATTTTAAATTGATGCGGATAAACCAATGTTTTATGCGTTTCGTCTGCGTAAGACAATAATAAATGAGTCGGAATTTCATTTACTTCTCCAAACAAAGATGCCACATATTTAACCTGTGGATCTTCATATATTTTTGAAGGATCGTCTTTTACCAAAACTTCTCCGTTTCTCATCACGATTGCCTGATCGGCAAAAGACAAAGCATCTGTACTATCATGTGTTGCAATAATACACGTAATTCCCTTTTGTTTTAGATAACGAAATAAATTACGACGTAAAGCATTTTTTCTAAAAGCATCTATCTGACTAAATGGCTCGTCTAACAAAATTACTTCTGGTTCTAAGGCCAAAACTCTAACCAGCGCCACTCTTTGCTGTTGTCCACCACTTAGAAATTTAGTCTTAACATTTGCAAACTGATCCATTTCTACCATCTCTAACAATTCCTGAACACGAAGCTTTTTCATGTTTGCAAAACCGTTCGAGAGAAACTTACCTACGTTTTCTGCAACCGTTTCATATGGAGACAAATCAAAATCCTGTGCCAGATATTTCATATAAGGCATCCCTGGAATGAGATTGAACTTTGGCCCCAAGATTGGTTTGTCACCATAAAAAATCTTCCCCTCATCGAGATCGTATAATCCGTATATAAGCTTGAGTAGCGTACTTTTTCCGCAGCCACTCTCGCCAATAATCGCAATATTCTGGCCTTTTTCAATAGAAAAAGAGATGTTTTTTATAACGGGGTTTTCGGTGTACGAAAAAGATATATTTTGAATGTCAAGCATGAGTTGTAATATGAGTCGTCAAATTTACAATGTTTAATTTCTAAAGTCAAAAAAAAGCTGCTTCAATTATTTGAAACAGCTTTTTTGATAATTTATTTTATTAGAAACTATTTTCCAGCTTCTGCTTTAGCGTCATTTACCATTTTGTCGTTTGCTGTAATTGAAAATTCAACACGACGGTTTTGAGCTCTTCCTTCTGGAGTATCATTTGTTGCAATTGGATCTGCAATTCCTAAACCTGAAGTTTTGAAACGGCTTGATTTTAATCCTTTTGAAACTAAATAAGCTTGCACAGAAGCAGCTCTTTGTCCAGAAAGTGTCAAGTTATATTCTGGTTTTCCAGTATTATCTGTGTAACCAAAAATTTGAATATCTGTATCTCCATAATCATTAAATACAGGAACTAACTTATCTAAATTAGCTTTTGCTTGAGCTGTCAAAGTAGATTTATTAGTATCAAAACGAACAGCATTTTCGTTTAATGTTAAGTGGATACCTTCACCAACTCTTTCAACAGAAGCACCTGGTAAAGCTTGATCAATTTCACGAGCTTGCTTATCCATTTTATTTCCGATCAAAGCTCCAGTTCCCCCACCTACAGCAGCTCCAATTGCAGCTCCTAAAGCAGCGTTTCCGCCTCGTCCGATATTATTTCCTAAAATACCACCAATAACACCACCTGCAACTACACCAATTCCGGCTCCTTTTTGTGTATTATTTGCGTTTTTTACTGAATCACAGCTTGTAAAAAAACTAGCTATAACCATTAAACTACTTAAACCTAAAACCGTTATCTTTCTCATTTTCTATATCTTTAAAATATTAATTAGCTCTTTGAAATTGGTAAACCACATCTTTAACCTGACCTCCAACATTGATATTATCAATTAACTGAAAAGAACTTTCAGTTACACCTGCAACTTTAAGCAAATAACCATCTCTTACTTTCTTCGCTTTTTCGCCTGCATTAAGAATTTTCAATACAAACAAACCTTGATTGTTGATACTCCATACAATTGGCGAAGAAAATCCAGTACAACTTGGCGAAGTCAAAGCCATTGTTCCTTTATTATTATTCGAAATAAAGCTCCAAGTACTTCTAATAAAACATTTTGAATCTGCGAGATCAAATGAATTTACTTTGATATAATCAGAACCTGGGTAAGAAACATTGGTAAGTACCCAATTCCCTTTTAACGCTACTTGAGTCGATTTGTCAAGTTTTGTTGAAAGCGTAGTAGCTTCAGAAGATGAAGCTGTTGACGAAGCTGATTTACACGCAAAAAACATAGCGGCAATCAAGCATATAAAAATACTTTTCTTCATTTTGTACAATTTTTTTTAGATTAATACTTGCCTTTTTAACAATTATTGTACCACAAATATACGATTCATAAAGATAATTTTCGTTTTAGAATCTATTTATTTTCTTTCAAAATTAACATTTCCGACATTTTGTCACCCTAAAAACAATTGGTATTCTATTTGAATAAGTGAAAATCATCACATTAAAATAAAAATCAAAAAATATGGCAACAGGTAAAATTAATGTTTCAGTAGAAAACATTTTTCCTTTAATTAAAAAGTTCTTATACAGCGACCATGAAATCTTCTTACGCGAGCTTGTTTCTAACGGTACCGATGCTACTTTAAAATTAAAACATCTTATCAGCATTGGTGAAGCGAAAGTAGAATATGGCAATCCGATCATTGAAGTTAAAGTGGACAAAGAAGGTAAAAAAATCCACATTATCGATCAAGGTTTAGGTATGACAGCTGATGAAGTTGAAAAATACATCAATCAAGTTGCTTTTTCAGGCGCTGAAGAATTCTTAGACAAATACAAAGATTCTGCTAAAGATTCTGGAATTATCGGACATTTTGGTCTTGGTTTCTACTCTGCTTTTATGGTAGCTGAAAAAGTTGAAATCATTACAAAATCGTATAAAGATGAGCCAGCAGCACATTGGACATGTGACGGAAGTCCTGAATTTACTTTAGAACCAGCTGACAAAACTTCACGCGGAACAGAAATCATTCTTCATATCGCTGAAGATTCTTTAGAATTCTTAGACGATTCTAAAATCAGTGGTTTATTAAATAAGTATAACAAGTTCATGCCTATTCCGATTAAATTCGGAACAAGAACTGAAACGCTTCCTAAACCAGAAGACGCTCCAGAAGATTACGTTAATGAAACAGTTGAAACTGATAATATCATTAACAACCCAAATCCAGCTTGGACAAAACAGCCTACTGAATTATCTGACGAAGATTACAAAAACTTCTACAGAGAGTTGTATCCAATGCAATTTGAAGAGCCTTTATTCCACATTCATTTAAATGTTGATTATCCATTTAACTTAACTGGTATTTTGTATTTCCCGAAATTGGGTAACGATATGCAAATCCAGAAAGACAAAATTCAGCTGTACCAAAACCAAGTTTACGTTACTGACAACGTAGAAGGAATTGTTCCTGAATTCTTGACAATGTTAAAAGGTGTTATCGATTCTCCAGATATTCCATTAAACGTTTCTCGTTCTGGCTTACAAGCAGATGGAGCTGTTAAGAAAATCTCAAACTACATTACTCGTAAAGTAGCCGATAAATTAAAAGCTTTATTTAATGAAAACCGTGCTGATTTTGAAGCAAAATGGAACGACATTAAAATCGTTCTAGAATACGGAATGCTTTCTGAAGAGAAATTCTACGAAAAAGCAGGTGCATTTGTTTTGTACCCAACTGTAGATGATACATACTTTACTTTAGAGGAATTAAAAGAAAAATTAAAAGAAAACCAAACCGATAAAGACGGCAAATTAGTTGTTCTTTACGCTGGAAACAAAGATGCTCAGCACTCTTACATTGAGGCAGCAAAAGATAAAGGCTACGAAGTATTGCTTTTAGATTCTCCGATTATTTCGCATTTAATCCAAAAAATTGAAAACGATAATAGCGGATTAACTTTTGTACGTGTTGACTCTGATCACATTGACAACTTAATTAAAAAAGAAGAAAACACTATTTCTAAACTTTCTGATGACGAAAAAGCTGCTTTAAAAACTTCTTTAGAAGCTTACATTCCAAAAGCATATAGTGTACAATTGGAAGCTATGGATTCTCAAGCAGCTCCATTCATTATTACGCAGCCAGAATTTATGCGCAGAATGAAAGAAATGAGCCAGACAGGCGGTGGCGGAATGTTCGGAATGGGTAATATGCCAGAAATGTACAATTTGGTGGTAAACACTAATTCTGATTTGGCTTCAAACATCTTGAATACAGAAGACAAAACGCACCAAGAGCATTTAGTTAAGCAAGCTTTAGATTTAGCTAAATTATCTCAAAACCTATTAAAAGGCGAAGCGCTTACTGCTTTCGTAAAAAGAAGTTTCGAAATGATCAAATAAGCATTTAGATACTATCTTATAAAAGCTGCCCAGTTTGGGCGGCTTTTTTTATTTCTCATCTCTTCGACCATAATTTTTTCTTCAAAAATTCGTTATAAAGCTCTATAGATTACCACTAAATGATCTTTATTGCAATTCATTTTTTTTATTACATTTGACTGCCTTATTTATCTAACCCAAAACAAAAAGACCCTATGAAAAAAACTGCTATCTTACTAACAACCATTTGTGCCACAGCACTTTTATACGTTTCTTGTTCAAGTGACAATAACGACCCAGCCGTCTCAACAGATTTGACCAGCGTTGGAGCATCAGTTGCCATTGATGCTTCAAACGAAATGGACCTCAACACCAGTCTTTTAATTTCAACAAGCACCTCAACTACAGGAAAAGCTGCTGAAACACCAGCCGGAATTTGCGCAACAGTTACTATTAGCACACCAAACGGAACAGAATATCCTAAAGTCTTTTTAGCTGATTTTGGAACAGCAGGATGCAAAGACGCAAATAATCTTACACGAAAAGGAAAACTAGAAGTAACTCTTTCAGGGCCAATTACAGAAACTGGAAGCAAAATGACAATTAAAAGAATTGACTACTCTATAAAAGACATCAAACTTGAAGGAATTATTGAATACACAAATACTACAACTGTACCTACCACACCGCAATGGACCAGAAAAGTGACTAATGGAAAATTAACAGACTTACAAGGAGGGGTTTATACCAATTCAGGAATTTACACTACTAAACAAACCGCAGGCGTAGATACTCCTTTTGTTTTATCTGATAATGTATATGAAATTACAGATGGCACACATACCGTAATAGCATCAAATGGGGCAACACTTACTTTAACAGTAAAAGAACCACTAATTAAAAAATATTCATGTTTATTTATCTCCAAAGGACAATTAAAAGTACAAGGAGGTATTTTAAACGGAGTCATAGATTACGGAAACAATGACTGCGATTCCAATTACACTTATACGCACGAAAATGGCACTTCGTTTATTTTGTCGATGTAAAGCCTTTTCCTGCACTACTTTAAAATCCCAATTTAGAAATAAATTGGGATTTATTTTTTTTATAAAAATAAAACATCAGCTCTATTTACATTTAAACTATTTTCTTTATTTTGCACCAAAATCTCAAAAACTAATGAAAAAAACACTAATTGCTTTTGTTACTCTTGCAGTATTAGCATCTTGCAGCAAAAAAGAATCAGCTGCTGATAACCTACACATCACAGGAAACATTAAAGGTTTAAAAACCGGAACTTTATATATCCAAAGAATTGTCGACACTTCTCTTGTTGCTATTGACAGCATCAAAATTGATGGAAACTCAGCTTTTGAAAGAGATATTAAATTAGAATCTCCAGAAATGCTTTATTTGTATTTAGATCGAGGGGTAACAAACTCATTAGACAATAACATTTTATTCTTTGCCGAGCCAGGAAATATAAATATCGATACTAATTTAGACAACTTCATCGCTGGTGCAAAAATTACTGGTTCAAAAAATCAGGAATTATATGAAGAATACCAAAAAATAAACACGCGTTTTAGAGACGATAATTTATCTATGGTTGAAGCAAAATTTAAAGCTTTAAAAAGACAAGACCAAAAAGCAATTGACAGCATTGACGCAAAACAACAGTCCAACATTAAAAGAAAATATTTGTACGCTACAAACTTTGCCATAAACAATAAAGACCACGAAGTAGCACCTTATATTGCTTTAGCAGAGATTTACGATATCAATTTGAAGTTTCTTGATACCATTCAAAAATCAATGACGCCAAAAGTAGCACAATCGCTTTATGGAAAGAAATTAACCAAGTATGTCGCTGAAGTCAAAAAAGCAGAACAAAATGCTCCAGCAGCCGCAACAACTCCAGCTCCAGCTGAATAAAACATAAAAACAACAATGAAAACGTCCTGAATTATCAGGACGTTTTTTTATGCTTAAATTCAACAATAATAACAATTGCAAACCTACTTCACCACCCTAACGTTTTTTAACTGTTAGAATGCAATTATATCATCATTATAGGATTATTACACTATATGTTTCCCGCAGCTAAAACCGAGGTTTACCTTTGAAAAAACTTCCGTAATCAAAAACTGGAATTTTGTATTTATTTTTTTGGGATTTTGTATTTTTTGCATAAAAAAAACCACCACATTTCTGTGATGGTTTTTGAGCCGATAGAGGGACTCGAACCCACGACCTGCTGATTACAAATCAGCTGCTCTAGCCAGCTGAGCTACATCGGCCTATTTTGCGAGTGCAAAGATATAAATGTTTTTTAATATTCCAAAAAAAAATTCACACCTCTCTCTATAATTAAAAAAACCACCACATTTCTGTGATGGTTTCCGTTGAGCCGATAGAGGGACTCGAACCCACGACCTGCTGATTACAAATCAGCTGCTCTAGCCAGCTGAGCTACATCGGCGTCATTACGGGTGCAAATATAAAGCGGTTTTTCAATTTCCCAAAATAAATTTGCACTTTTTTACACTTTTTTTTGCCTATAATGCGTTGATTTTTTCAATCAATTGATTAGCAGCTTGTTCTAATTCAACATTAATTTGCTTGAAGTGTGCTTTTTTATTTTCAACGTTCTTTGCGTTCACTTTTGTAATCAAAGTATCGAATGCAGCAATAGCTTCATCGACCAAAGCATTCGTTTCTGGAGTAGGATTTCCTGTTGTTGACATCTCAAACAAGTAAACTGCCTCAATAATATCTCCTAATACGAAGTTGATGTCTTTCTTTAAATTCTTAACGTTTGCCATTTTTCTTATTATTTTAATTTGCGTCTGCAAAAGTACATATTATCTTTAAATTTAATGCTAAGAAATGTAAATTTCTAAAATTGAAGCTTTTCCGCTCAAGTTAAATGCATTTATCGCAGCTGGAACCAAGACAGTATCTCCTTTAATGTAAGCATGCTTAAATCCGTCATATTCGATTTCGAAGCTTCCTTCAATACACATATAAACGGTAAATGTTTCACCATTTTTAGCCACTTCTAATTTATTTTCTAGCGGAAGAAAATTAGTTGTAAAATAAGGACAGTCTACAACTGTATTCGAAGTATTCGCTTTCGAATCGTATTTCTTTTGTGTATCAACTTTATTGTAGTTAATAGCATCAAGTGCTAAATCTACATGCAGTTCTCTTTTGTTTCCTTGTGCATCAACACGATCAAAATCGTATAAACGATACGTAATATCAGAAGTTTGTTGAATTTCTGCAACAACCAATCCCGCGCCAATTGCGTGAACAGTTCCTGTTTCTAAGAAAAAAACATCTCCCGATTTTGCTTTCACATCATCTAAAATAGAAACCAAAGTATTATCGTGTAAATGTTTCAAATATTCTTCTTTACTAGAATCTTCTTTAAAACCTACAATAATTCTAGCATCGGCATCTGCCTGCATTACATACCACATTTCGGTTTTTCCGAATGAATTATGGCGCTCTTTTGCCAGCTTATCATTTGGATGCACTTGAATAGAAAGGTCTTCCCTAGCATCAAGATATTTAAAAAGTAACGGAAACTGTTTTCCAAATCTTTCATAAACTTTAGTTCCTAAAATCGCATCTGGCGTTTCATCAATCAAATCCATTAACGATTTTCCTTTTAAAACTCCATTTGCAACCACACTTACATCTCCTGGCACCGTAGACAATTCCCAGCTTTCGCCAGTAATTTTAGAAACGATTGGTTTATTTAAAATAGTTTTCAATTTTTCTCCTCCCCAGATTCTTTCTTTCAAAATCGGTTCAAATTGCAAAGGGTATAAATTTTGACTCATGTTTTTTAGGCTAATATATTTATTTAATTAATTCTAACTTGATACTATTTTGGTAATCTACGATACTAATTCTTGAACGATTTCTAAGGCTTTCGGTATATGTTTTACAGCATTTGCACTGTCAAATATCGAAATCAGCAAACCATTTTTATCAATTATATAGGTAACGCGTCCTGGCAGAAGTCCGAACAAGTTATTGCGGACACCAAAAAGTTTTCTTAATCTTTTATCCTGATCAGAAAGCAAAATAAAAGGCAATTTGTGTTTAGCAGCAAATTTATGATGTGATTTTACACTATCACTGCTAATACCAATTACCTCAGCTCCTAAATCTTTAAAATCTTCGTATTGATCCCGAAAACTGCAAGCTTCGGTTGTACATCCTGGCGTATTATCTTTTGGGTAAAAATAAATCACCAGCGGTTTTCTTCCTAAAACGCTTTGGCTTTCAAAAAGTTCACCATTGTTGTCTTTCGCAGTAAAATTCGGAACTATATCTCCTATTTTTAATGACATTTTTTATTCTCCTTTATAAGTTACAAAATTTCGTTCCGTTTCGTTCAGCACGACTTCAAGATCAAAGTCAGTATGAATTCGTTGTCTAATTTTATTCCATATCACAACAGCAATATTCTCTGCGGTCGGATTCAAATCTGCAAATTCAGGAACATCCAAATTCAGATTTTTGTGATCAAACGGAATTTCTACTTCCTCTCGTATAATATCCGCTAATACTTTCACATCTAAAACAAAACCAGTTTCGGGGTCAATTTTTCCTGTAACACTTACTGTTAAACCATAATTATGACCATGAAAGTTGGGATTGTTGCATTTTCCAAAAACAGCATCGTTTTTCTCAAATGACCAATCCTTTCGATGCAGTCGATGTGCAGCATTAAAATGTGCTTTTCTTGATATGGTTACTCTCATTTATGCTTTTGGTTAGTTTGGCTATAATTTATGGTCTTCGAGATAATGATCAAATTCATCAAAAATTATCTTAAACCATACGGTGTAAATTTCGGGCTGTTTTTCAATATCTGCTTTAACATCTTCAATACTCATCCATTTCCAGTCTTCTACCTCGTCTGGATTTATGTTCGGTTCCTCATTATAATAACCAATCATAACATGGTCCAGTTCATGTTCTGTCAAACCGTTGTCAAAAGGCGCTTTGTATATAAAGTGAAACAGCTCTTTCAATTCGGCTTTAAACCCCATTTCCTCAAACAATCTTCGGCTTCCCGCTTCGATGTTTGTTTCTCCCTCTCTCTGATGGCTGCAGCAAGTGTTTGTCCAAAGCAACGGAGAATGGTATTTATGATGAGCACGTTGTTGCAGCATAATTTCGTTTTTACTATTTAAAATAAAAACCGAAAAGGCACGGTGCAATAGCGCTTTTTCATGTGCTTCTAATTTTGGCATTAAGCCAATCTGTTCATCGTTTTGATTAACTAGTATTACGTTTTCTTCTGTCATAAGGCTTCTTAAGCAAACAAAAATACGAAAAAAGAAATGGCTTAAAAATGCTAATTAAGCTTGTCCAAAAGTAAGCTTCTGACCAATTTTCTATTTTACTGATTTACAATATTATAATTTACACTAAATTTTTAAAAGCTGTTAAAATTAAGACATAAAAACTACATTGTCTTCTTTTACGTAACTAATAAAAAGTTAAAACACACTTAAAAAAATCTCAATAATAACCATGACTGTATTTTGAAGCTAATTCTCAGCGTATCTTTGATATACAGATTAATGCACCAAGAACTTATGAAATCTAAAAATTTAATTTTCAGCCTTTGCTTTTTACTGCCACTCTTTATTTTACAAGCCTGCGGACAGAACACGAAAAAACAATCTGCAAAAACAGTTATTATGGAAAATAAAATCAGTAAACCCGGAAATCCTTATTACTCCAATACCGACACAACTAAACTCAATGTAAGCAATGCCGAATGGAAAAAGGTTTTACCGGAAGATGTTTATGCTGTAATGCGTGAGGCTGACACCGAAAGGCCTTTTACGGGAAAATATTGGAATACTGACGAAAAAGGAACTTATTACTGCGCTTCTTGTGGCAACTTGCTTTTTAGATCGACTGCTAAATTTTCAAGCAGCTGCGGATGGCCAAGTTTTTTTGAACAGGAAAACAAAAAAAGCATTGTTTTTAAAGAAGACAACTCACTTGGAATGGAAAGAATCGAAACCCTTTGCGGACGCTGTGGCGGACATTTAGGACACATCTTTGATGATGGCCCTCCCCCTACAGGAAAACGCTACTGTATGAACTCGATTGCTCTTGATTTTGTTCCTGATAATAAATAATCTAAAATGAAAAATATACTTTTAATATGCTTTTTTGCGCTTTCGCTGAATGGCATTGCGCAAAATAAAAAAGCTAATCTGGAAACCATTACATTAGGCGGAGGCTGTTACTGGTGCGTTGAAGCAGTTTACGAACAGCTAGACGGAGTAAAATCTGTTGTGTCTGGATTTTCAGGAGGAAAAGTTGCAAATCCGACTTATGAAGAAGTTTGCACAGGACAAACAGGTCATGCCGAAGTAGTACAGATTACTTACGATAAAAACGTAACCGATATTAACGAAATTTTCAAAGTCTTTTTTACTGTTCACGATCCGACAACTTTAAATCGTCAGGGAGCCGATGTGGGAACTCAATATCGTTCTGTTATTTTCTACAAAAATGAAGAACAGAAAAAAGCAGCACAAAGCATTATTGCCGACCTCAACAAAGCAAAAGTTTACAGCAATCCCATTGTGACAAAAGTAGAGCCTTTTAAAGTTTTTTATAAAGCCGAAGATTATCATCAAAACTATTATGCAAACAATAAAAATCAGCCGTATTGCAAAATGGTCATTCAGCCAAAATTAGAAAAATTTGAAAAGGTTTTTAAAGACAAGCTCAAAAAGAAATAAAGAGTATTAAACAGATATTATAAAGACTGTCTTTTTTGAGACAGCCTCTTTCTTTCTTCAAGCTTCGGAGAAGCGAAATATTTATAGCAAGAATGTTTTTATAATACAAAGCTCCGGAGGAGCGGCATATATTAGATTGTAAAAAATATGTCGCTCCTCCGGAGCTTTTTTATTTGTCCTATTAAATTCTATAAATATTTCACCCCGCTGGGGTTTGCTGATAGCATAATTTTATAAATATTCTATTAACCCAAAAAGGCTGTCTATTGAGACAGCCTTCCTATTTCACAAACCCTTGTAAATATTGGGTTTTTATCTAGCTGAAAAAATAATTCACTTTTTTTTATTTTTTTTTGTCCAATTCTGAAAGTTCAGTTGTCATTAGGGTATAAACAATTAAAAATTATATATCATGGAAACTAGAATTAATGTATTCGAAAAAGGTCAAAAAGCAATAAGCACTTTATTTGGAATTACCGGCTATTTGAAAAAATCAACAATCGAGAGATCTTTAATGGAATTGGTAGATTTCAGAATATCTCAAATTAACAACTGTGCTTATTGTCTAGATATGCACTCAAAAGAAGCCTTAGCTAATGGCGAAACTACACAGCGTTTATTTGGATTGAGTGCATGGAAAGAAACTCCTTATTACACAAAACGCGAAAGAGTTGCCCTAGCTTATGCTGAAGCTGTAAACGCTTGCGATGTTCCTGACGAAATTTACGAGATGGCGAAATCTGAATTTACCGAAGAAGAATTAATTGACCTTACACTTGCTATTGCAACGATTAACACTTGGAACCGCATAAATATTGCTTTTGCTAATACTCCTGGAACTTACAGAGTGGGTCAATTTGGATAATAAACCAATTAGGTTGTTTTCTAAAAACGAGTAACTTTATAAAGCTAAAAAAATTGATCACTTATAAAACATAAAAAAATGAATGAGTTTTTATTGATTTTCAGAAGAGATTTTAAAACAAAAGAAACCCAGCCTTCTCCAGAAGAATTGCAACAGCATTTACAGCAATGGCAAAACTGGTTTGGCAGTCTGGCGGCACAAGATAAATTGGCAAGACCTTTACAGCGCTGGGACGGGCAAGGAAAACTTGTAAATTCGAATAAAGGAATTACCGACGGTCCATTTGTAGAAATCAAAGAATCAATTGGCGGTTTAATCATCATTAAAGCCAAAGATTATGATGAGGCAGCCGAAATTGCACAAGGCTGTCCAGTTTTAAATTTTGGAGGAAATGTCGAAATTAGAATGGCCGTTTAGATTTTAAACCAACATATAAAAATGCCTTTGTATCTTTACTTAGGCATTTTTTTCTTAAAAACATGGAACACAAAGAACTAATACCCAATTTATTTAGAACTGAATATCAAAAAATAGTTTCGGTTCTCTGCAGTTTATTTGGCATTCATCATATCGAAATTGCCGAAGATATTGTAAGCGACACTTTTTTGACTGCTTCAGAAACTTGGGCAATTAAAGGAATTCCAGAAAATCCAACCGCTTGGCTATATACCGTTGCCAAAAACAAAAGCAAAAACTATTTGAAAAGAAATAACGTTTTTGAAACCAAAATAGTTTCTGAAATTAAACACAATACGCCATTAAACAATCCTGAAATCGACATTGATTTATCAGATCAAAATATTGCCGATAGTCAGCTTGCGATGATATTTACGGTTTGCAATCCTTGCAATTCTGAAGAAGCTCAAATTGCACTTGCCTTAAATTTATTATGCGGTTTTGGAGTAAGCGAAATCTCTGATGCTTTTTTATCTAATAAAGAAGTCATTTATAAAAGAATTAATCGCGCCAAAGAAAAACTTAAAGAAGAAAACATAAAAATTCAGCATCCGAGCAATTCTGAAATAATAGACAGAATACAAACGGTTCTAAAAACTATTTATCTGCTTTATTCTGAAGGCTACTATTCTATTTCGCAAAATACTACTTTACGAAAAGACCTTTGTACGGAAGCAATGCGCCTTACTTACTTATTAATTCAAAATAAAAGTACAAATCTGCCGCAAGCCAATGCGTTAATGGCGGTGATGTGTTTTCATTCTTCAAGATTTGATGCGCGAACTGGTTTTAATGGTGAAATTATTTTATACGAAAATCAAGATCAATCCTTATGGAATAAAGAATTAATTGATAAAGGAACCTATTTTTTGAGCCAGTCCTCAACCGGAAATACACTTTCAAAATACCACTTAGAAGCTGGAATTGCCTATTGGCACACTATAAAAACAGAAACCTCAGAAAAATGGGAAAATATTCTGGAACTCTACAACAATCTAATTATTTTAGAATATTCGCCAATTGTGGCCTTAAATAGAACTTACGCCTTGGCCAAAGTCAAAGGAAAAGCAGAAGCAATCAAAGAAGCTGAAAAACTGAATTTAACCGATAATCATTTTTATTATTCCCTACTCGGAAATTTATATGCTGAAACTGACACAAAAAAGGCATTAGAACATTTTGAGAAAGCAAAAAATCTAGCCAAAACTACTGCTGACAAAAATATTATCAGTAAAAATATTGAGCAATTAAATCAAGATTTGATAGACTATAAAAACAAAAAAGTGAAATGAGGTTTATCATTTCACTTTTTCTATACTTATTTTTAAACTATTGCTTTGCTACTTTTTTAAATCTCATCATTGGGACATCGCCTTGAATTAAATTTAATTTTCCATCTTTATCAATAGAATAACTTGTAATTAGCCTAATTTGTTTTAAAAATTGCTGTTCTCCTCCTCCTTCACAAAACATCATTGTAGTTGGCCCCTCTTCACCAAAAGTCAAAGACTTTCCTTTTAAAGTATAAGATGCACTATAACCATTACATCCGTTATTCCCATATACTTTAGTTTCTTTTTGATCGAAAGTAAGCTGTGGTTTTTTGTTTGGATACAGTCCTTCAAAAGCAATTCTTGGTCCAGAAATATATTCTAATTCCCAAGTTGTACCAAATAAATCATCAGCACTTTTATCTGTTTTTGATGCCTTACAAGAAGCAAATAATAGAGTTAAAACTGAAAGGACTGCAAATGTGTATTTTTTCATAAAAATGTTTTTTTAAGATTTATAATTTGTTTTGTTTTTTGAACTAAAATAATTCTATAAAATCCTATTCTCAATATTCGTGCCCAGTTACAGCTTTTATCAAGTTTAAATTTAACCCGAAGCCATTCTTTTTTGTCTCTAAGTTACTACAATTTATTTAAAGTTTTACAGCTCAGATGTTTAAAATAAAACAAGTGACACTATTTTTTTTGTAATTTGCATCAATCAAAAAACCAAAAATCATCAATAAAAAACCAAAAAATGAAACATTTCCTATTCTTGTTTGTTTTTGCATTGACAACTTCACTTGTTCAATCGCAAGAAAATCTTCCAACCGATTATCTAACAAAAGAATTCCATCAAGGACGACGTGAAGCTTTTAGAGCTTTAATGCCTGCTAATTCTGTCGCAGTTGTTTTTTCTTATCCCGAAAGAGTCTTTTCTAGAGACATCGATTACAATTACCACGCAAACCCCGACATGTATTATTTATCGGGATACAAAGAACCAGATGCCGTCCTATTAATTTTTAAAGAGCCACAAGGAACCGAAAAATACAATGAAGTTCTTTTTGTTAGAGAAAAAAATGCAACTCGCGAAATGTGGACAGGAAGACGTCTAGGAATTGAAGGCGCGAAATTAAAGCTTGGATTTACAACTGTTTATAACGGAAAAGATTTTAACGCGTTTGCCATTGATTTCTCCAAATTCGATAAAGTTATTTACGATGAATTCCCTACAGATGCAAAAGAAAGCGACCATCCTGACAATCTATACGTATTGCTGAAATCATTTAAATCTAAAGCAGGAATTACGCAAGCAAATGAAGATTCAAAAAATTTATTCTCTAAAATTACCAGTTCTCTTCGCGAAATAAAAACGCCAGAAGAACTTGTCTTGATGCGCAAAACGGTAAAACTTTCGTGTATTGCACACAACGAAGTTATGAAGGCTGTAGGTCCAAATATGAGTGAAAACGAAGCCGATGGAATTCACGCTTACATTCATAAACATTATGGTGCTGAAGGGGAAGGCTATGGCCCGATTATAGGAGCTGGAGCAAACGGATGCATTTTGCATTACTGGGAAAACAACGCTACAAAAATCGACAATCAATTATTATTAATGGATGTTGGATCTGAATACCACGGTTATTCTGCAGACGTTACCCGAACAATTCCGGCAAACGGAAAATTTACTGAGGAACAAAAAGCAATTTATCAGATTGTATATGATGCACAAGAAGCTGTTTTTAAAATCTGCAAAGAAGGAACTCCGCTAGTGGCTTTAAACGAAACCGCAAAAGACGTCATAGCCAAAGGTTTGATTAAATTAGGAATTATTACAGATCCAAAAGATGTAAGATTATACTATCCTCATGGCTGTTCACACTTTCTTGGTTTAGATGTTCATGACAAAGGAACCTACAACGGACCGCAGACTCTTATAAAAGAAAACATGATTCTTACTGTTGAACCTGGAATTTATATTCCAGCAAACAGCAAATGCGATAAAAAATGGTGGAATATTGGCGTTCGTATCGAAGATGATATTTTAATGCTTAAAGATTCGTACGAAAACCTGTCTGCAGATTCTCCTAGAAAATGGCAAGATATAGAAGCTTTAGCCAAACAAAAAAGCACTTTTAATGATATGAAGTTTCCTAAAATCTAATTCGTTTTATTTTAGCCACAGATTAAAAAGATTTCCACAGATTATTTTTTTTTGTTTAAAATCTTAATAATCCTTTTGTCCCGATAGCTATCGGGAGTGCAAAAAAAAATATAAGCCTCAATTATTTTGAGGCTTTTCTTTTAAATTTTTCCCGAACTTTACATTCTTAAATCAGTTTAAAATGAAAGCACTTACCTTCTCTACTTTTGGAGATTCAGATGTTTTAGAATATATCGACATTCCTAATCCGCAATTAAAACAAGATGAAATATTAGTCGAGATGAAAGCCATCGGACTTAATTTTGCTGATGTTTACCGTCGAAAAGGAAATTACCATTTAAAAGGAAATCCACCATTTATTGCTGGTTATGAAGGCGCTGGAATTGTGGTCGATGCTAACAATCATCCAGAATATAAAACTGGTGACCGTGTGGCTTTTGCCGATGCACCTTTTGCTAATGCAGAATTGGTTGCTGTAAATGTAAATCACATCATTCCCTTATCTGAAAATATTTCTTTTGAAACGGCAGCTTCTGTTCTGCTTCAAGGCTTAACAGCACATTATCTGGCAACAGACAGCCACAAAACACAAAAAGGAGAAACCGTTTTAATACATGCTGTTGCAGGCGGAGTAGGCCAAATTTTAACTCAAATCAGCAAACTTCTTGGTGCAACGGTTATTGGTTTAACCTCATCTGCTGAAAAAGCAAAAACCGGATTTGAACAAGGTGCAGATCACGTTTTTCTTTATAATGAAGATTGGAAATCAGAAGTTTTTAAAGTTGTTCCAAATGGTGTTGATGCGGTTTATGATAGCATAGGAAGCACTTTAATGGATAGTTTTGAAGTTACTAAAGAATGCGGACAGGTCGTTTTCTTCGGAATGGCGGGCGGTGATCCAGCGCCAGTAGATCCAAGAATGCTAATGGACGGCTCTAAAACTTTAACTGGAGGCGACTTATGGAGTTATTTAAACTCTAAAGAAGAACGAATTAAGCGCGCAACTCAATTATTCGATTGGATCACCGAAGGAAAGATCAACCTTTCGGAACCTACTTCTTTCAAATTATCTGAAGGAAAACTGGCGCACGATTTCTTAGAAAGCAGAAAAAGTACAGGAAAGATTATTTTAATCCCTTAATTCTTTTCGCCATGACCCGACAGAAGCGAATAGACGAAGTAATTCTCGAATTTTAATTACAAACGATTCTTGAATTCGTGACTATATTTTACAACTGTGTAACTTCAATTTTTGTTAGTTCAGACAATTCTAAAATCCTTCCTACTTCATTTTTATTCGCAACAAAAAACAAATAATTATCTCCGTGCGTATCATAAGTCATTAATTCTAGATTGTGTTTTTCTAATGCCGATTGAATGTAAGGAAACAAATCATGACTATACGTTTCTTCCGGATATTCGAAATTTAAATCTTCACCTATCATTTCAGAAATAAAATATTCAGCATCTTCGGGATCAAATTTCCAGTCACTGTTCCAAGTATCTATGCTTTCGAAGAAATCAAAATGACCTTCGACTTTTTCATAATAGTCTTTTGTCTCTTCTTTTAAATCTTTAAAAAGTTTTTTCGATTGTTTTTTAAGATCTTTTTCTTCAATATCCCCTCTCGAAACTAATTTTATAAATTCTTCAAAAGCTTCTAGAGTAGCTTCTTCACTTTCTACTAGATTTTCAGACGAAGGAAGTTCGACAGTTTCTGGAATTTCAATATTCAAATATTGGCAGATTCCCTGTAAAACCAATTTAAAATCTCTAATTCCAATTGCTTCACTTTCATTCTTCGGATTATTTACATCCAAGAGCTCACTTTCTAATAATCCCTTTGTATAATCGAAGAAATGTGTTCCTGAATACAATATTTTAAAATCGTTTACTTCTAAACTATTGGTACAGCAAAAAAAGATTACAAAGTTTTTTATAGATCGTTTAAAAAACTTTTTCTCCTCTGCGGTTGGCTCCGAATAAAACTGAATATGTATAAAATCATATTCTAAACCTTCTTGTATGGCTTCATCAGAAAGAACACCAATATTCATTTTTTTATAAAGCTCATTTAGAACTTCATACGAATTATTGAAACCTGCTTTTTTAATTTCTTCTTTTCCTTCTTCATGATCGAAAGAACTTGGAAAGAAAAATAGATTTACAATAACATCTTCTTTAATTCCTTTTACTTTAAATTCAAGGCTAGATTCTTGATTATATAAATACGAATAAATGGGATCGACAACATCAAAAGAAATGATTGATTTTGGATCATTATTTCTATTAAATAAATTGGAGAAAAAGCTCATAAAAATATCTTGTTTAAAAACTAATCGTTTGAATATTTAAAACTCTGATTCATTTTATCAAAAGGAATTACTTCATTGACAATGGATTCTAATTCATAATCCGTCAACAATCCTCTAGCCGATTCTACTATTTTGGGAGAAACATGTATTTCATAATCAATAATTTCACGTTCTAAAATTTCTGCTAGAATACTATTTTGGCGATCGGTCAGATATTTTTTGTGCGATTTAAATACCGACTTGATATCGTTTCTAAACTCCTCATCAGTAAGTTCGTTGTACACATCTTGTTTCGACATATCGATCAATAAAACTTTGAAGATAAAATCCTGAAGGTTTTTCGCCAGATAATTAACCTCATTCATATCATGCCAAACGAAAACAATTGGAACATCACCATTATTTTCTTCGTTTAAAAAGAAACAATAATAATCTCCTCCTCCACTTTTAGCAAAAGGGATAAATTTAAACTCTGGATTTATATTTCGATAATTCTCTGGATCTCTAAGCTCTTCTATTTCCTCTGCAACCGATTTTAAATTGAGTGATTCAAAATCGTAAGAATGCAAAAGCAAAGGTGGATTATCTTTTAAGGTTGGATAAACTTCTGTATACCAATTTGGACCATATTCTCCAACATCCAGCATGCCATCGGCATCTAACTGTTTGTATAAAAGAGGAAAATGAAATCCGTATTTTGTTTCTATTTCTTGTACTGTCATCTTTTGGGGCAAATTCTATTACAATCAAACCACTAAGATAACAATCTTTTTACTACTCAAAAATCCTGAGGTCAATTATTTCAAGGATTCCGCAATCATCAAGGCACATTTTTCACCATCAATTGCTGCCGAAATAATTCCGCCGGCATAACCTGCGCCTTCTCCGCAAGGATATAAACCTTTGATTTGCAAATGCTCTAAAGTCATAGGATCTCTCGGAATTCTAACTGGTGATGAAGTTCTGCTTTCTGGCGCATGTAAAATCGCTTCATTTGTTAAATAACCTCGCATTGATTTGCCAAAATCCTGAAATCCCTGACGCATAATCTGCGTTAGGAAACCTGGAAAAACCTGTCCCAATTCAACCGAAGTAGTTCCTGGAACATAAGACGTTTTCGGAATATCTGCCGAAACTTTACTTTTAGTAAAATCAATCATTCGCTGAGCTGGAACTTTCTGCGTTTCACCAGCCAAATGCCAAGCTTTTTGTTCAATGCTTTTTTGAAATTCCATTCCGGCCAAAGCACCAAATTTTGCAAAAGGCTTAAAGTCTTCTAATTTTAATTCGACTACAATTCCAGAATTTGCTGTCGATTGATCACGTTTTGATGGCGACCAACCGTTTGTAACTACTTCGCCCGGACTTGTCGCGCATGGTGCAATTACACCTCCCGGACACATACAGAACGAATACATTCCGCGGCCGTTAACTTGTTTTACAATCGAATAAGGCGCTGGAGGCAAATGCTCTCCGCGGAAATCACAGCTGTATTGAATACTGTCGATTAATTCTTGTGCATGTTCTGCACGAACTCCCAAAGCAAAAGGTTTTGCTTCTATTAAAATTTTCTTTTTGTCTAATAATTCAAAAATATCACGCGCCGAATGTCCTGTTGCCAAAATCAACTTGTTGGCGTGAATTTTATCTCCGTTTTGAGTTACGATTCCTTCAACTTCATTGTTCTTTACTAAAATATCACTGACACGAGTTTCAAACAGAACCTGCCCTCCAAATTCCCTTATTTTATTTCTAATGTCTTCAATAATTTTAGGCAATTTATTGGTTCCAATATGCGGATGCGCTTCTACCAAAATGTCTTCAGAAGCTCCAAAAGCTACTAGAAGTTCTAAAATTCTAGTTACATCACCTCGTTTTTTAGAACGCGTATACAATTTTCCATCAGAATATGTTCCTGCCCCACCTTCGCCGAAACAGTAATTCGAATCTTCGTTTACAATATGCTCACGGTTGATTGCTTTCAAGTCACGACGACGACCTCGAACGTCTTTTCCTCTTTCTAGCACAATCGGTTTTAAACCTAACTCGATTAATTGCAAAGCAGCAAAAAGCCCCGCGGGACCAGCGCCAACAACAATAACTTCTTGTGCATTGGAAACATCCTTATATATAGGTAGCTCAATTTTGGTTTCCTGAAAAGGCTCGCCTTTTAAATAAATAAGAACCTTCAAATTAATTTTAATTGCTTTTTGACGCGCATCAATAGAGCGTTTTAAAATCGAAACATGCTGAATTTCTTGAGCAGAAACTTTAATTTGCTTAGACAAATGGTCTTTTAGCAATGATTCGTTTGCAGCAATTTCTGGTGTAACTTGAAGTAAAAGTTCTTTAGGCATTTTTGTATATTTATTCTATTAGCTTTTCTTTTTATGAAAAGAACATGCAAAAGTACTATTTTGAAATGAGATTTTATATTTACTCTAAAATTTGCACTCAGATTATTTACATCAAAAAGATTCCTTTTGACTGTATTGGATGCACTACAGTGTGTCTTTACAGAAAAAACTCAGAATCTTCGAACCTTTTTTTCAAATTAACCTTTGTACCTTTGCCTCTCTGAACCTTTGCACCTTTTAAAAAAAATGTCTAGAAAAATAAAATTGATTTGGGATTTTCGTGGACCAGCTTCAGCTAAGACAGCAGAACATCACGAAATTCATTTAAAAGAATATATAGTAATTGAAAAGCTACCTTTAAATATTACAGGATTTAAAGTCATAGACGATATGTACGCCATAGCTTTTATGGTTGTAACCGATGAAAATATGATTCAAGTAAGAGATGCTTTGAAACCGCATCGGGGAGAAATCTTTGAAGAATAAAATCCAATAAAAAAATTCCAAATTCCAATGCTTTAGATTGCTTGAAATTTGGAATTTGTATTTTTTAATATTCTGTTATTTTTGGATTTGGAATTTGAAAAAATTGGAATTTAATTCGCGACCTCGCTAATAAATTTAATACGCATTAGACGCAGTTCATCAATATCATAGTCGCCATCAAATTCTTTTAAGGCATCTTCGATTTTATCTGATTCTGATTCCATGAAGTAATCGTGAATTTCTTCTTGCTGATCGTCATCTAAAATATCATCCAGCCAATATTTGATATTTAGCTTTGTTCCAGAATAAACGATTTGTTCCATTTCTTTAATCAACGCATCCATCGAAAGTCCTTTCGCGGAAGCGATATCACTTAATGGCAGTTTTCTATCGATATTCTGAATAATATATAATTTGTTTGCAGAGTTTACTCCTGTAGATTTAACCACTAAATCGTCTGGGCGAATAATATCGTTGTCCTCAACATATCGGCTGATTAAAGCAACGAACTCGCTTCCGTATTTTTTTGCTTTTCCTTCACCAACACCATGAATATTGTATAATTCCTGTATTGTTATCGGATATTTTAAAGCCATATCTTCGATTGAAGGGTCTTGGAAAACTACAAATGGAGGAACTCCAAGTTTTTTGGCTACTTTTTTACGAAGTTCACGAAGCATTCCTGTTAAAACTTCATCTGCAGTACCAGAAGATTTCCCTCCCGTTACAATAGTTTCATCATCAGCCTCGGTGTATTCATGATCTTCAGACATCATAAATGAAACTGGCTTTTTGATAAAGTCAAGACCTTCTTGCGTAATTTTTATTACGCCATAAGTTTCAATATCTTTTGACAAAAGTCCTGTTACCAAGACTTGTCTCAATAAAGCCATCCAATATTTTTCGTCGTGGCCAGAACCAGAACCAAAATAAGGTTGTGTATCTGTTTTGTGCGCTTTAATGACAGCATTAATACGCCCTATTAAAGTAAAGACAATTTCTTTTGACTTGTAAATATGTTTCGTATCGCGAACAACTTCCAGCAGCTTAACCACTTCATCTTTGGCTTCTACTTTATGTTTTGGATTACGAACATTATCGTCCATATCGGCTCCTTCGCCTGTTTCGCTGTCAAATTCTTCACCGAAATAATGAAGAAGGAATTTTCTACGAGACATTGAAGTTTCGGCGTAAGCCACAACTTCCTGCAAAAGTGCAAAACCAATCTCTTGTTCGGCAACTGGTTTTCCAGACATAAATTTCTCCAGCTTTTCTACATCTTTATATGAGTAGTAAGCCAAACAGTGTCCTTCTCCTCCGTCACGTCCTGCACGACCCGTTTCCTGATAGTAGCTTTCTAATGATTTTGGAATGTCGTGGTGAATTACAAAACGAACATCTGGCTTATCAATTCCCATTCCGAATGCGATTGTTGCTACAACGACATCAACATCTTCCATCAAGAACATATCCTGATGTTTCGCCCGCGTTTTTGCATCTAAACCCGCATGATAAGGAACAGCACTGATTCCGTTTACTTGTAAAACTTCGGCAATCGATTCTACTTTTTTACGGCTTAAGCAGTAAATAATTCCAGATTTGCCTTTATGCTGTTTGATAAATCGAATAATATCCGATTCGATATTTTTTGTTTTTGTGCGAACTTCATAATATAAGTTCGGTCTGTTGAAAGACGCTTTAAAAGTATTGGCGTCTGCCATATCAAGGTTTTTCAGAATATCTTCCTGAACCTTTGGTGTTGCAGTTGCAGTCAGTCCAATAATAGGCACTTTCCCCAGCTGCTTAATTATATTTCTCAGATTTCTGTACTCTGGCCTAAAGTCATGTCCCCATTCTGAGATACAGTGCGCTTCATCGATAGCAACAAAAGAAATAGGTACACTTTGTAAAAAGGTTACATATTCTTCTTTTGTTAATGATTCGGGGGCGACATACAAAAGTTTGGTCAATCCAGACGTAATATCTTTTTTGACTTGAGCAATTTCTGTTTTAGTTAGGGAAGAATTTAATACATGTGCAATTCCATTCTCAGACGAAAGACTTCGAATTGCGTCAACCTGATTTTTCATCAAAGCAATTAAAGGAGAAACAACAATTGCTGTTCCTTCTTGAATTAAAGCTGGCAGTTGATAGCAAAGAGACTTTCCACCACCAGTCGGCATTATTACGAACGTATTCTTTCTGTCTAAAATACTCGTAATGACTTGCTCTTGCAAGCCTTTAAATTGGCTAAAGCCGAAATACTTCTTTAATTCTTTATGTATTTCAATTTCATTTGAATTCATTCTCTATATTAATGGTATTTTGTATAAATTTGCAACACATAAAGATACAACTTTCTTTTATACATACAAATTTTAAATATTCTGTTTTGATCACAAAAGAAAATATATTGGCGATTGCCAAGAAAACAATACTCTCTGAAAGTGAAGCAATTACAAAACTAATTGATTTTTTGGACGAAAATTTTTACGAAGCTGTCCAATGCATATACGAAACCAAAGGCCGTTTGATCGTGACGGGGATTGGAAAAAGCGCGATCATTGCACAAAAAATGGTGGCTACTTTTAATTCAACCGGAACTCCTTCTATGTTTTTACATGCCGCAGAAGCAATTCACGGCGACTTAGGAATGATTCAAAACGACGACATCATTATTTGCATTTCTAAAAGCGGAAATAGTCCAGAAATCAAAGTCCTTGTTCCTTTATTAAAAAGATTTGGAAACACCTTAATTGCTATTACAGGAAACACAACTTCATTTTTAGCAAAAGGTTCTGATTTGGTTTTAAACACAACTGTTGACACAGAGGCCTGCCCTATTAATTTAGCTCCGACAAATAGTACAACAGCACAGCTTGTAATGGGCGATGCTTTAGCCGTTTGTTTAATGGAAATGCGTGATTTTAAACCAGAAGATTTTGCAGTTTATCATCCAGGCGGTGCATTAGGAAAAAAACTATTGCTTCGCGTAAAAGATATGATAGAAAACTCACTAAAACCAACCGTTACCCCTGATACCTCTGTCAAAAAAGTGATTTTTGAAATCTCTGAAAAAAGACTAGGCGTAACAGCAGTTGTAGAAAATGATAAAATAATCGGAATTATTACCGATGGAGATATTAGACGAATGTTAAACGATAGAGATTCTATCGCAGACTTAACAGCCAAAGACATCATGACGAAAAATCCAAAAATGGTTTCATCTGAGACAATGGCAGTTGATGCTTTAAATATTTTAGAAGACTACTCTATTACACAATTAATTGTTTCTGACGAAGGAACATACAAAGGAGTTTTACATTTACATGACATTTTAAAAGAAGGAATCGTATAATGGCAAAAAAAAATCTTGGCGAAATGTCATTTTTAGATCATCTTGAAGAACTAAGATGGTTATTGGTTAGAAGTACACTTGCAACATGCATCATGGCATTTGTTACTTATTTTATTAGTGATTATTTATTTGATCAAATTATTTTAGGTCCGATAAGACCAACATTCTTTACCTATGTTTGGTTTTGCGACTTATCACATCAGCTAGGTTTTGCTGATAGCATTTGTATTACAGAACTGAATTTTATTATTCAGAATACCGAAATGGAAGGTCAGGTTAACATCTTTGTATGGATGTGTCTTTTGGCTGGTTTCATCTTGAGTTTCCCTTATATTTTATGGGAAATCTGGAAATTTATCAGTCCGGCCCTTTATGAAAAAGAAAGAAAGAATGCTAAATTATTCATTTTTGTCTCTTCCTTACTTTTCTTTTTAGGAGTATTATTTGGATATTTTGTTGTAATTCCGATGTCAGTAAACTTCGTTGCAACTTTCTCTGTGAGTGATGTTGTAAAAAACCAATTTACGCTGGAATCGTATATGGGAATGGTAAAAACAAGCATATTGGGAAGCGCGATCTTTTTTGAACTTCCAATTGCAATTTATTTCTTAACGAAATTAGGATTAGTAACCCCACAATTCTTGAGAAAGTACTGGAAATATGCCGTAGTAATCATTTTGATTATTGCCGCAATTGTAACTCCTCCAGACGTTGTGAGTCAAACTATTGTTGCAATTCCGATGTTACTTATTTACGAAGTCAGTATTCTAATTTCGAAGATTGTGTATAAAAATAAATTAAAAGAAAATGTCTGATATTATTCAAGAATTTAACGATTATCGTTCTAAAATGAACGAAAAACTGCTTGCTGACAATAACAAAATTGTAAAGCGAATTTTTAATCTTGACACTAATGCTTATGCTGAAGGCGCTCTTGATGTAAAAACAAAAGAACTTTTGGGTCTAGTAGCATCAACTGTTTTAAGATGTGACGACTGTGTAAAATACCATCTAGAAACCAGCTATAAAGAAGGCGTTTCTAAAGAAGAAATGATGGAAGCAATGGGAATCGCAACTCTAGTTGGAGGAACAATCGTGATTCCTCATTTAAGAAGAGCTTACGAATTCTGGGAAGCACTTGAAGAAGCAGGGAAATAATTAGAAAATGTGCCAATTTGATAATTAGATAATTTCTCCTGAAATACATTAATTATTTAATTTTGAAGCACAAATTCTAAATTTGAAAAACGCAATAATTTGTTAATTGATTTATCAAATCGATTATTTTAAATTTATTTTGTCTTTCAAATCAAATTATAAAATTGAATTTGAGATCGTTTTTTCATTATCTCATTATCTAATTTTCAAATTATCTAATTAAAAAAAATGAAGCTAAGAGCCGATAATTTAATCAAAACTTATAAAGGACGCAGTGTTGTAAAAGGGATTTCTGTTGAAGTAAATCAAGGAGAAATCGTGGGGCTTTTGGGTCCGAATGGAGCTGGAAAAACAACGTCTTTTTACATGATTGTGGGATTGGTAAAACCAAATCAAGGAAACATCTATCTTGACGATTTGAATATTACTGATTACCCAATGTACAAACGTGCACAGCAAGGAATTGGTTATTTGGCACAAGAAGCTTCTGTATTTAGAAAATTAAGCATTGAAGATAATATTCTAAGCGTTTTACAATTGACTAAACTTTCTAAAGAAGAACAGATTGCTAAAATGGAAAGTTTAATCGAAGAATTTAGCTTAGAACACATTCGCACCAACCGAGGCGATTTACTTTCAGGAGGTGAGCGTCGTCGTACAGAGATTGCTCGCGCATTGGCAACCGATCCTAAATTTATTTTATTGGATGAGCCTTTTGCAGGAGTTGACCCGGTTGCAGTTGAAGATATTCAGCGAATTGTGGCACAATTGAAAAATAAAAACATCGGAATCTTAATTACCGACCACAACGTTCAGGAAACCTTAGCGATTACCGACAAAACCTACTTAATGTTCGAAGGAGGAATTCTTAAAGCTGGAGTTCCAGAAGAATTGGTAGAAGATGAAATGGTTCGCCGCGTTTATCTTGGACAAAACTTCGAGCTTCGTAAAAAGAAACTTGAATTTTAAGAAAGTTATATCTGAATGGTAAAAAGTAAAATGCAAATTTCTTTTTACCATTTTTTTTTAATCTAATATTCTTAAAAAAGTTACGAATGAAATCAGAAAAACCAACTCAGGAAGATTACGATAATTGGCACAAAGATCCAAAGAATTGGTATTTCTTCAATACCTGTTATTATAATCCGAAAGACAAAAGATTACTTCCTCCCAAAAAGATTCAATGGATGGGCTACACTATAAATTTTGCCAATCCATATTCTGTCATGCTCCTATTGCCTTTTATAATAATTGTTATTTTAGTTTTATTGAAATAACTTTAAAAGTATTCCGTATTACTCAACAGTAATAAAATGCAATTGTTCTAAATCGCCATTGTAGATATTAACATCAACTCGGTGTTTGATTCCTGGCAAAGAAGCTTTTTCAGTAAACTGCCAAAACAGCCAATCATCTTCAATTTTTTCTCTGTAGAAATTATAATTGGCAATCCAGAAAAGATATTCGCTAAACTCTTCTTTTAAAAAATCTGAATAATATCGTTCCCCTGAATAAATTATTGGCCGAACCTGATAATGTTTCTCCACTTTATTCAACCAACGCTTCAAGCCTTTTTTCAAACTGTCTAAAGGCTGATTTTTCGGTAATCTTTCGATATCCAAAACTGGCGGAAGATCTCCCTTTTGCAATTTTACTGTTTTGATAAAAAGATCTGCTTGCTCAATCGAATTTTCGTTTGGACGATAATAGTGATAAGCGCCACGCATGATTTTATTTTCTTTTGCGCCTTCCCAATTTCTTTTGAATTGTCTATCTACACGATCATTTCCTGCAGTTGCACGAATAAAAACAAATTGAACCGGGTATTTTTCATCTAAAATTTCGACTTCTTCCCAATCGACTTTTCCCTGAAATTCAGACACGTCAATTCCAATTACTTTTCCTTTATGATTCTCAAGAACACGAATATTTCTAACATCAGAAAGGTGTTTGTCGACCGCATCTTCATCTAAAACCTTTTCTGTTTTAAAACCTAAATAATAAGCAAGCCCTTTGCGATAATGATAAATTATCCCAATGAATAAAAGTCCGAAAAAAATCAATAAAAGTCCTCGAAAAAGTCTGCTCAGAAAAGATCTTCCAGCTGGTTTTCTTGAATATGTTTTACGATAAGTCGTTTTTCTTGCCATTAAACAGAATTACTTTTTCAGAAATAGATTATTGATAATAGACAGTAAAACGTAGAATACAATAATCAGCGGAATTGCAATGTAATGAAGTAATGCCACTAGCAATACACAGACAATCAAAAATACGATTTGAAGTGCATTTTCTTTTAAGCTGAATTTTTTAATTTTTAAAGAAAACAACGGAATTTCAGCATTCATAATATAAGCGCTGCCTAATGTAATAAGTAATAAAACCCATTGATTTGTCAATAATTCAAGAATTATAAGAGACGAATCTGCATACATATCCAGAACTATTTGTAAACTAATAATAAAAATAGCATTTGCAGGAGTTGGCAAACCAATAAACGAATCTGTCTGACGCGTGTCGATATTAAAGTTGGCTAATCTGTAGCAGGCACCTAAAGTTATAATAAATCCTAAAAAAGGAACAATTGCTTGATTTCCTAATTGATCTCCGCCTCTTGCAAACATACTGTACATGACGTAACCTGGCACAACGCCGCTTGTCACCATATCTGCCAAAGAGTCCAACTGTAATCCAAGCGGACTTGAAACTTTAAATAATCTGGCAAAAAAACCATCAAAGAAATCAAAAAATATTCCTAAACAAACCATGTAAAAAGCCATTAAAAAATCTCCTTTCGAGACAAAAACAACTGCGACACAGCCACAGAAAAGATTGATTAATGTAATTAGATTTGGAATGTGCTTTTTAATATTCATAGTTTAAAGTTTTGATAATGGAAGAGAACAAATTTAGCATAATAACTCGATGCAAAACGAGTTTTTTGGAGAGTTTTTTATTTCAAAATATGACTTTCGGAATATTTAACTAAAGGAACTTATTAGATGAGTAAAATATTATATTTTTGATAAAAATTTAAAAACAGGCCTCGATCTGCAAAAACATATACATTGAAGAAATATTTAGTGTTTTTATTACTTTGGAGTTGTACTTTTCAGTATGCACAAACTGTTCGAAAATATTCGAATGAATTTATGAATATTGGTGTCGATGCCGCAGCTCTTGGAATGGCAAGTGCTGTAACTGCTTCGAGCAATGATGTAAATGCAGTTTACTGGAATCCTGCAGGTTTAACGCATCTTGAAGATCATCAAATTGCTTTAATGCACGCCAGCTATTTTGCTAATATTGCGCAATACGATTACATTGGCTATGCAAGCCCCATTGACGACAGAAGTGCTTGGGGAATTTCGATGATTCGTTTTGGAGTGGATGATATCATGGATACCACACAATTAATCGATAATCAAGGAAATATAGATTACAATAGAATTAGTCTTTTCTCTACTGCAGATTATGGTTTTACTTTTTCTTA
The DNA here is from genome assembly GCF_023272795.1 of Flavobacterium humidisoli. Taxonomy (NCBI): domain Bacteria; kingdom Pseudomonadati; phylum Bacteroidota; class Flavobacteriia; order Flavobacteriales; family Flavobacteriaceae; genus Flavobacterium; species Flavobacterium humidisoli. The sequence goes on from NZ_CP096829.1 coordinate 297,116, forward strand.
TGCTCGAAAACTACCTGTTGACGGATTTCAATATGGTGTAAACGCAAAAGTAATTCGAAGAATAATTGGAAAATTTGCTAATTCGTGGGGATTTGGATTTGATATTGGACTTCAGTTTGAAAGAAACGACTGGAAATTTGGCTTAATGCTTCGAGATATTACCACAACTTACAACATTTGGAATATTGACGAAGAAGAATATGCCAAAATCGCTAATGCAATTCCGGGAGAAAATAACGAATTGCCAGAAAGCACAGAAATAACACTACCAAAAGCACAATTGGGAATTTCAAAAAGATTTGATTTTCATAACGAATGCAGTCTTGTGACTTCTGCAAATTTAAATATGCGATTCGAACAGACAAATGATATCATTTCTTCAAAACCTATAAGTATAGACCCAGCTCTAGGGTTTGAGTTTGGATATACCGATTTGGTTTTCGTTCGAGCTGGCGCTGGAAATTTTCAGAACGTAACACAATTGGACAATACTGAAAAAGTAAACTTCCAGCCTAATATCGGTTTGGGATTTAGATATAAAGGCATACAAATTGATTACGCCTTAACTGATTTAGGAAATCAAAGCACTGCATTGTATTCTAATATTTTTTCGCTGAAAGTAGATTTAGGTATCTTTAGATAATAATTAGAAACCGAAAACATTAAAATTTTAAATCATGAAAACTGTCATGTCCAAGAAAGCACTTTTTATTTTATTATTCTTATCCAGTTTTATTGGTTTCAGCCAAAGTTTAGCTTTATCTAAAGATGCTAAAATTAGCATTCTGACTTGTGGACTTGGAAACGAAACGTATTCTTATTTCGGACACACAGGAATTAGAGTTTTAGATCCTGGAAACAATTTTGACGTTGTTTACAATTACGGAACTTTTGATTTTAGAACTCCAAATTTTGTTCTAAAGTTCGCAAAAGGAGATCTCCAATATTTTGCAACAGTACACTCTTATGCCGATTTTTTTAATGAATACACTTATGAAAAAAGAAGTATTTATGAGCAAGAATTACTGATTTCTCAAGATTTAAAACAAAAACTTTTTGACCGATTAAATGCCGTTTTAGCTTCTGACGAGCGTTATTATACATACAAATTTATCGATAAAAACTGCACTTCGATGGTTGTTGATGTGGTGAATAAAACTTTAGGCGGAAATGTAATTGCTAAAACAGAAGACACAGACAAAACCTATCGCTCTATTCTATTTCCTTACTTTGATGGTCATTTCTACGATCAATTGGGAACAAGCATTATTTTTGGAACGAAAGTAGATCAAATGGGAACAAGAATTTTTCTTCCATTTGAATTGAAAAACAGTTTAGACCAAACTACTTTTCAAAATAAACCTCTAGCTTCAAAAAGCACAACACTACTTGAATTTACAAAAGAAACACCAACTTCTTGGTGGAATAACATCTATACCTATCTTTTTATTCTGCTTTTTGTAATCTTCGCCCGAAACAAAACAGTCGATAAAATCTACTTTTTGATTTTATCTCTTATTGGAATATTCTTTGTTATTATGGGATTTTATTCTTTTCACCAAGAACTGGCAATGAATTATAATGTTCTATTATTCAGTCCACTATTATTGGTTTTAGTTTTATTTTCTATTTTCAAAAACAAATTATGGACTTATCGATTTTCGTTAATCAACTTTATACTTTTAGTGATTTACTTTTTGTTTTTGATTAACAAAGCACATTTCTTCATCACTTTACCGTTAATCGTTACAAGCGGAGTGGTTTTAGTGCGAACAGCTATTCGCAACAAAAAACCAATTCCGATTATAATCTAAAAAATATTATTGGCCTCTGTAGAACAAAACCGTAGTAATGGTTTTGAAAGTGATACTCAAATCAAGAAAAACACTTCTGTGCTTGATGTAGTATAGATCGTATTGAAGTTTAATCAAACTCTCATCTATAGATTCTCCATAAGAATAATTAACCTGCGCCCATCCTGTAAGTCCAGGCTTAATTACATGACGTGTTTCATAAAAAGGCATTACAGCAGCGATTTCTTCAACAAAAAAAGGACGCTCAGGCCTTGGGCCAATTACGCCCATGTCTCCTTTTAAAACATTAATAAATTGAGGCAGTTCATCTATTCTTGACTTTCGCATAAATTTACCAAATGGAGTAACCCTTTTATCATTATGAACAGCAAAAACAGCTCCATTGGTTTCTGAATTCTCTGTCATGGTTCTGAACTTATAGATCTTGAAAATATCTCCATTTTTCCCTACTCTTTCTTGAGTATAAAAAAGGCTTCCTTTATTTGCAAAGATGTTGCAAATAAAAATTATTGGCATAAAAACTAAGGAAATTAATAGTCCAAAAATAGAAAACATAATTTCTATAAGCTGAACAAATGACAAATAAAGTTTATTGCTATTACTTCTGCTGAAAGGAAAAAATCTATAAAAATCTTTTTCTATATGATGAACCGGGATTCGTTGTGTCTTACTTTCATAAACCTGAGTATATTCTCGTATAATAGTTCCCTTTTCTAATAAATGAAGCAATTGCTGATATAAATCTGGAGTGATTCCGTCTGTATTTTGAGAAGCAATAATGATTTCTGAAACATGATGTGTCGATACAAAATGTTCTAAAGCATCTTTCTTTACTTCTTTTACATAATGAAAATCTAGATTTTCATTTGCAATAGAATCGGAATTTACAAAACCAATAATTTTATAATGCGGATCGACATTCTCTAATCCTAAAACCAATTCTTCAACTTCGCTTTGGTCACAAATCAAAACTGCACTTTGAGAAAAACGATGAGAGGCTAGAAAGTAGCAGTAAAACAAACGCCATAACAACAGCGTGATTAATATTGTAAAATAAAATATTAGTATAACGAGCCTCTGTTTAGGCAATACAGGAGAAAGAATTGGTGTAAACAAATAAGCCAGGACAGTGGCAGTAACAGTAAAAACGACATTCTGCAGAATCTGAAGCTGATTGCTTGCCACTTGTAAATTATAAATTTCGAATATTACTCCAAAAATATAAAGATAGGCAATTAGTAAAAGAATACTCAACGAGCTGTGAATATCAAATTCAAAATAATGATAGTCAAATACTGAGCTTAATAGATATAACGCGGATAAAATAAAAATAGCATCGAAAGAAAGGAGTAATATCTTCCTCTCCGAAATTTCGAAATGCATTTTCTTTTTTGAGAACATCATTTGTAGGTTTTAATTGGGTTAGGGCAAAGCAAATGTATCGCAAAAAAATATAACTAATCTATTAATTTTCTGTTTCTTCAGGAATTTTCACTTGTACAAAAAGAAGCGATAATGCATATACAAACGCAGGGGCGGCAGTTCTCATTGCTGCATGATTAATGGTTAAAAGCCAAAATATTATAAATGGCAAAAAATATAAATGTTGTTTATTGTTTATATAAACTACAAATGGAACTGTAACAAGAATTAAAAAAGCTACAATCCCAAAAACTCCATGTTCGGCAAGTAGTCTGGTTATCTCACTATGTGATGCGGCTTGTCCTCCTAATTCCTCTTCCCTTTTGGATTTACTTAGCCCAGCTCCAACACCCAAAAGAGGGCTATCCATAAAAAGATTTATTTCTGCATCCATAATTTCTTCTCTTCCTCCCAAACGATCTTTTTTCTCACGGCCACGAGCATCTTTATTAGTATAACGTTTTTCAATTAGACCTCCTGTTTGAGAGGAACTATATGTCCAAACCCCAATACTGACGATTCCTGTTAAAATAAATATTAAATTTAATTTACTTTTCCCTTTGGCATTAGAAAAATAATAGAGTAAAAACAAAAAACACACAATCATTGCAGCTGCGGTCATAATTCCTCCTCTCGAAAAAGTAACAATGCCTCGATAACTGATGAAAATAAATAATATCGAATTAATAAATAACTCTATTTTAGATTTTGAGAATAAAATCAACTGTGTGAAAAAGATAAACATTCCAAGTCCCAAGATAGTAGAAACTTGATTCGGTCCAAAACCTCCTGAAGTTTCAAAATTTGATTGTGTACCAGTCACAACATCTTTAATACTTGGTGCATATAAAAATAGATATACAGTTATGGAAATTATTGGAAACCCCATTATTATTAAAACTTTCCCAAGTGTATCAAATGCAATTCTTCTATTAAACATATAAATCGCACACATAGCTATGCATAATGGGCCTGATAAATTAAAAAACAAAGATTTTTTAAGATCAACATCTATCCCAGCTTCCGAAATCGTAATGAAAATAGCAGGAACTAATAGTAATAAAAACACTAAATATATTAATCCATTTTTCGAAAAATTACTATAAACCATTCCAAAAATCATGAAGAATATTACGGAAAATTTTGCAAATTCATTGTTTAAATTTCCTCCCGTCATTCGTAAAAAAACCTCTGCTCCAACTAAATAAGCACTTACAAAAAGCACTTCATTATTTTTGTTTTTACTTGTATAAACAATTATAAATCCTACAATGATAATAAGTAAAGCATATATCTTGGATATAAATGGAATAACAAAGACGACTAATGCTAATAATGCATGAAAAACAATTAAGGTTAAATAAGTAAGTTTTGAGTTTTTCATTATAAAATATTTACTCTGCAAAAGTAATCAAAGATTGCAACCATGTAATGTACTCTTGTAAAATTGATTTTTCGCTAAAATTTTGATTCACAAAACAATTCAAATTTTTCCCTAATAATTTTCGGACACCTTGCTCTTCAATCAATTTCTGGACTGAATCTACAAACTGACTTAAATTATTTGAATCAATTATCAAACCTTCATTAGGTGAAGGAATAACTTTTGAAATTTCACCAACATTGGTTGCCACAACAGGTAAACTGGCTAGTCCATATTCTAAAACAGCCAAAGGAAGCCCTTCTGAAAAGGAGGTTAAAACTGCGATTTCGCACTGTTTCAACAAATCTTGTACATTATTTACTGCTCCATAAAAAAATACATTTTTAGAAAGTCCTTTATCTTTAACCTGATCAAATAGATTTGCGCTATAAGAATCGTTAAATTTTTTTCCTATCAAATGAAAAGTCCAATCCGGAAATTTTTCATGAATTTCCTTTGCACCATTAATCAATAATTCATGGTTCTTTTGAGGGCGTAAATTTGCAACACAAATTATTCTTTCACCATCTTTTCCTTCTAATTTAAAAGTACTTAAGGAAGCTTCAGGTTCGATAATAAAATTAGGAAAATATATAACATTTTGGCAATTTAGATAATTTTGCGCCCATTTTTTTAGAGGTTGATTGACAGAAATAATCCCTAAAAAGAAAAAGGATGAAAGTTTTAATATCAAATTTTTTCGTGCTGAAAGATTCTGTGAAATTCCATAATGATCATGCCAAATTATTTTAACCTTTGGTATTATTAGTTTCACTACCACTCCAATAAAGAATGAGGAACTATGTGCATGAATAAGCTCTACTTTATTCCTCTTGATATAATTTCTTAATCTTAAAATTGCACCTAAATCTAACGCAGATTTTTTTTTCAAGAATGAATAAGTTACTTTTTCATTTAAGTGATCTAAAAGTAAACCTTCATTTCTTGTAGCAATTAATCCTGAAAACTCAATTTTTCCAGCAAGTGAATTTGCATAGTTGACAGCCATACGTTCTGCACCACCAACTTCTAAAGAATCTATAATCTGTACAATTCTCATTTTATCAGCAATTTTGAGATTTCTTTTTCAAAAACATCTGTAGTGAAATTGCGTGACCATTCCATCGCTATTTGACTTTTCTTTAAAAAATCATTTTGGTTCACTATTAAATTCTCTATCTGTTCAACATCTTTATCCAAATCCATTTCAAGCAGAGTCCCACGTTTACCATAATCTAACATATAAGAAACACATGATACTTTTGTCGCTATTGGAGTGCAACCCCAAAACATTCCCTCTGCGATGGCTTTTGGCCACCCTTCACTTTTTGAAGGTAAAATTACAAAGTGACTTTTTTGATAAACATCCTTTAAAGTTTCTTTATTCTGATTTCCTTTTAAATTGATATATTCCTCCAGTTTATTCATTTGAACATAATTTTCTAGAGAATCTCTTTCGACACCATCTCCATACAAATCTAACGTCACATTGTAACCTTCTGTTACTAATTTTTCAACTAGTTCAATACTATATAAAGGATTTTTACCTGAAACTAAACTCCCAACAAAAACGAATTTAATTCCAATGTTAAAATCAGTTTTCTCAATATTCTCTTTTTCTGCTTCAGAATAAGTTGCTGTAAAAAATGGTTTTATATTCTTTGATTGATTTTCCCAGTCTCCATATACTAAAACTTGCATATTTCTTGTTAGAAATGCATTATTAAGAATCCATTTTTGTAAGCGATAGCTCCAAGGCTGTTTACTTTTAGGATCCCAATTTCCAGCATATTTTGCTGTTTTAATTTTATTTGGAAAAAGAACCTGAACAAAACAACCAATTAGCCCCATATTTCCTGGACATCTCAAATGAATATGATTGGCTGCTTTCATTGCCCAAAATATCTTCCAAAAGATAGTCGGCAATTTAAAAATTGATACTAAAATATTTTTTAGACTAATGAAACTAAAATCAGGAACTGCCTTAAAATTTATTTTATCATGCTGATACGAAATATCTATAGGAGTTATTTTTCGCTTTCTTAATGGAGCAACAATAATAACCTCGTCAACATATTCCAGCCAAATATTCATTTCTTGAACATAAGGTGAATATCCTAAATATTCATTGCTTTTGCAAACATGAGATACATGAGTTATGATAACAAATTTAACTGAGTTCAATCTTGTTTTTTTTTTCTACAATTGTTAGAATTCTCTTAATATAATTTTTAGGGTGCAAATATTTTTCACTCCAAAGCAGATTCTCTTCTCCCATTTCTAAATATTTCTTATTCTCTAATAGATAATCAATTTTTTCTGGCAGTTCTTCATAAGCATTACGACTGCTAAGCTTCTCATAATTCACATGTTCATTAAAATTGTCAACTGAAATATTGAGTGGTGTTGTAACAACTGCTTTTCCAAATAATAAGTATTCGCCTATCTTCCAACCAGGAGTATCTTTAAGCCCATCATCAGCTATACAAATATTGCTCTTATTTAACGTATTAAAATAATTATTTTTATTTGATTGTTTTTTATCAAGTATTAGATCGGGAGCCAAGGTAATTGCTAACGGGTCACTCAACAAACCTACCGAAGCCTGTTTATATTTTTTTCTCAATATCCTACACGCATTAACTCTAAATTCATTCTGAAGTCTTCTGCGCTCTTTTTCATCCTCATCTTTATGATTATCTGGATTCCATAATCTTGTATAAAAAATCACATTTCCTCCAAAATCAATTGCCTTCTTCGGATATCTTTTTACGTCTACATGCTTATGTGAGGAACTTGTAAAAAAAGAAAACCGATCCATTGCTCTAACTACTTCGGTCCGGCTATATTTATGAAATAGTATGTCAGTCTTTAAGTTCATCAACAATAAATGACTTTTGTAAGACATTGACGTATTAAAATTTAGAGGGTATATATTATTTACATGATCTGCAGTGCGAAGAGATCTTTTAAAATAAAAATCATACAATTCTGGCAAATCTATAAACTCTGGCGAGTCAGAATAATCAAAATAAATCCGTTTGTTTTCGATATATAATATTCCTCCGTTGTATTTTATTTTTTCATTTTTTACTAAATTAAACTCTATTCTCTCTTTTTTACAAAAATAAAAATAAGAATATACAAGCTGATTAATGTGTGAAGTCCAAACTGACAATTCTAATTTCATAATTACTCGCCTTAATTTTACTTTAACGATCTATTCTAATTATCAGAAGTAGGTAAAGCAGGTTTAGCAAAAACTAAGCTGAAATAGCCAACCATCCTTCCGACTCCCTCAGTTAAAGGGACTATTTTGTTTTTCTCGGTCAAGATATTAACAAACCGAATTAAAAATAGCAAAACAGTAATAGAATTCCATTTAAAGCGATCAATAAATTTTGGATTTGGATTTTTAATCCTCCAAACATACCATCCATTTCTTACTACCATTTTCCCATACTTATATCGATTTGGTCTCCCTGATGGATCATGATAATGATACAATTTAGCATTTGTATTAATGACATTTTTGCCAAATTGTAAAGCTCTTAAACTAAAATCAGCATCTTCATATAAACCATAACCTTCAAAAAATTTTGAAAATTTAATTCTATCAAGAATGCCTTTTTTAAATGACATAGACATTCCAATCAACAAATCCACTTCATAAGTTTTACCTGTCATAGGAAAACCACAAGTTCTTCCATGCGAATAAAGCGGCATCTTTCCAGGTCCTAAGTTTGAGGCTAAACCAAGAGAATTTCTTGCAACGTTTCTTAAACCTTCTTTATAAAAATATCCTTCAAACAAATAAAACTTCTTTTTATTATAATTTCTATTATTGTCTTGGGGCTTCCATTTGTTTTCATTAATTGCAATTCCTCCAACACCAATAATATCATCATTACTTTGAAATGTATTACAAATTTCCTTAAAATAATGAGGAGTTAATACAGTATCATCATCCAAAAAACAAACAATATCAGATTCTGGATCTACTTTTGAAATTCCAAAATTACGTTGTTTGGTTAACCCTCTGTCTTGATCCGAAACTTTGAAATATTTTAAATTATCATATTTATTTTGCTGCAAAATTATTCTCGTCTCATCGTTAATAGATCCGTCAATAATCAAAATTTCATTAGGATAATTTTCTTGAATTTTAACTGACTCAAGCAGTCTCTGCAAAGGTTTAGCCCTCATATAAGTACAGATTACTAACGAAACTCTCATTTTTTGCTGTTTAATTTGTTTGCCCAATGTAAGCTTCTATCCCATTGAATTTTATAATTGTTATAATATTTAATAGGGGTTTTAATTTTTTGAACGCTGTAGAATTTGAAAAACAGAGTCGTTTTATATCCTTTCAACTGTTGTTTGGTTGCATTCAAAAGATTATATAACATAACTGTTGGCGACGGTTTTGGCTGAATAAAATCATTCGTCCAAGCTAAAATATATTTTTCTCTAAAACCTCCAATTGGTGCTTTAAGATGGATTATTTCTGGTTTTGGAGAAAATATAATATCAAATCCCTTATTTCTAAGTTGCATTCCATAGTCACTATCTTCACCATAACCAAATTCAAAACTTGTGTTGTAAGATATTGATTCTATATTTTTTGATTTCACAATACTACAGCCAGAACCAAAATTGCTTGATTGCAATCTACGCTGGATTTTTTTGTTTTCGGCATAGTCAGGTGCATAACATCCAAATGTAACTTGTTCTGCTCCATCTTTTTTTATTACCTCAAAAGCTTTTTCCAAAAATCTTTTATCAATTCGGATATCATCATCAGCCATAAATACCCATTCACTGTTTATTTCCGCAAGAGCTAAATTTCTCGCATTACACGCTCCTGTTTTATGCGTAAAAATATGTTTTATGTAGAATGGCCAATTATCACTTTCAATAAAATCAAGTTCTGAAACAGAGCTAATAAAAGGATTTTGTTCTACAATTATTACGTTTTTTGGCAAATGAGTTTGTAATGCCAAATCATTTAAGAAATCATGCAAGTATTTTTTTCGTCCAATTGTCGGAATTATAATGTCTATAGAACCATCTTCTACTACCTTTCTTCGCGATTGGCTTTCTATAAGTTGTAATACATCGCCTCTTACATTGCGTTTACTATAGAAGAGTGTAAAAAAGAGAGGTGAAAAAGCAAACTTTTTTTCATAAAGAAATAAATTTAAAAACAGCAAAAATATCCAACGTGTTTTATAATGCTGTTTAATAAATCGAAACAATAGAAAATTATTGTTTTTGAATTTAGGGAATATTATATCTGATTTTTTAAGCAACCTTGGATCAGAATAACAATATAAACCTAGTGGCATTGTTAGTTTAGCCATTGAGTGCAAAAAATAATCAAAGTCTGAGTCTTTAAAAATTTGATTTTTCAAAGCATTTAAAACCTCCGCATGAATTCCGCCAACATGGCTGCTCATCATCCAAGTTGGATAACTAACTCCTTTGTTAATATTTAAAAATAGAGATAAATCTGCATATCCAATCGCTTCTGAAAAAAATGAATTTGTTGACAAATTATAAGATGCCATTATTTTTTTATGATGAAAAATTTCCGTCAGTTTAGTGTAATTCAAATTTGATTTTAAATCTAATTGACACCATACAATAAGACTTTCCGGATATTGCTCAGCAATTTGAAATAAATTGACCGCTATACTTTTTTGAGAAAATAGAATATTTTCTCCTTCAGAATTTACTTCTACAATTTTATTATTCTGATGATAAATAATTATCACTTTCTCTCTTTTTTAAATTTATAATTTTTTGGTAAAAATCAATATTATCAAATAGCAGTTTATTTATGTCAAATTTTTCTTCTACTCGAGCCCGTGCACCTTCTCTTATTTTTTGAGCTAGCTGCCTATCTTCAAAAACCTGCTTAATTCGCTTAGCGTATAAATCATGATTTGAAGGATGAACCAAAAAGCCACTTTCTCCATCAATAATCAATTCTTCCGACCAGCCAATATTACTATTGACAACTACTTTTTGCATTGCCATAGATTCAATTGTTACCATTCCTAGTGTTTCTGCAAAAGTTGGAAACACACAGACGTTGGCTTTCTTTATGTAATTTTGCATTTCGCTATATGGGATTTTACCTAGATAATTTACATTTTTCAAACCATCTACGGCAAATAACGTTTTCATTAACTCCCAAGTTGATTTGGAGTCCGTTTTTATATCTGGCGCATCGCCTCCAATTAGAATTAATTTTGCATCGGGAAAATCAGTTTGCACTTCCTTAAAAATTTTTGGAAGTTCTAAAACTCCTTTTTTTCTAATTAAGGTTCCTGCATATAAAATCAGATTCGTTTCAAATTCTTCTGGTTTTTCGTTTTCAAAACTTTGAAGATTCAATCCATTATGAATGGTCTTGATTTCTTTTCCTTTTATCTTAAAAAGTCTTTTTGAAACTTCTCCTGCAAATGTTGTTGGGGCTATAAATGCCTGCGCCTTATTTATTGCTAATTTTTCGAACCAAAAATTTTTAAGCTTTTGCTTTCTATTTTCTAAATGACAGAAATAAGTATCACTTCCGTGAAAACGAATCACTAAAGGAATTTTAAAATGCATAAATGCTGTAATTCCAGTCCAATCTGCGGCTTCAATTATTGCAATATTCTCTTGTTTTATTATCTTACTACAGTATTTCTCAATGTGCTTACGATACAAATACCATCCGAAAAATTTATATTTTATTCTTTTAATGCGATGAATTTTAACTCCATTATCATCTATAATTTCTTGTACAGGTTGATCATAAATAAAAATAGTAATATCATTTCCAGACTTATGCAGTGAGGTTACCAGATTTTTAATACTTGTTCCAATCCCAGCCGATTTTGGAATACTAGGATGTGAATATTCTGGCGTTAGAAAAGCTATATGCATTATTTATTAAAAAAGTCTTTTATAATTTTTGCTGTAAATTTTTTTGCTCCCATATCATTCATATGACTACAATTCGAGAAATACTTATCTTCAATCACCTTATTTTCATAATTATAAATTTCAGGATATAATTGATTTACCTTAATAAAATAATCCTTTCCGACCGCATTTTCACATACTGGAGTCATTACGGCAATAAGCTTAATATTATTTAATTGGCATATCTTTTTTATTTCCTCATAATATTTATTCCTTTTTGGTTGAAAATCTAAAATTTCAGGTTTCATATTTCCATTCTTATGGGATAATGCGTTATATCCGCCATTATCAAGTGCTTTGTTTTTTTTATTTAATGCATAAAAAAACACTTCTCTAAAACCAATTTTCGTATCAAATTTTAGATATCTGTAGAAAGGGATATAATAAATGCTATTAAAATCATTCTGACTCTCGAAATGTTTTTTAACAGATTCTGAATCATACAAATATGGTAGAAATTTCAAAGACATTCCTTCCGATTTTTCTTCAGATCTTAAAGTCACATCGACATCAATTATTACATTTTTGATTTTATTTTTTTTCTCTAAAAGCAATTTCAAAATCAAATCAGATTCAAATAATTTTGATCCTTGCATTCCGAAATTAAATGCTTTTAGCCCTTTATCAGTAAACATTTGTGTAACAAAATGATTATTTGCTCTTGACGAACCTAATATTACAACATCATATTCTGTTGGTGGAGAATTATAGATAAAACCTATTTTATCTCTTTTATTAGATTGAAGAAAAAAATAAGAATAAATCTTATCCATTACTAACATCAAAATAAAAGTCAAGATCAAGATCTTTAAAAGATAAAGTAAAAATTTTCGCATATCCATATAATTCTTTTGCAACAGAAATGAACTGCTATTATTTCTGAAAAAAATCTTTAATAATTCTTGCGGTAAACAATCTTGCTCCTTCATCTGTCATGTGCCCACATGAAGAAAAATATTTATTTTCAATAACTGAATTTTCGTAATTATAAATTTCTGGATACGTTTTTTTTACTTTATCAAAATAATTCATTCCAACAACATTTTCACACATAGGAGTCATAACAGCAATGAAATTGATATTATGCTTTTTACAAATGCTTTTGATCTCTTCGTAGTATTTATTGTGTGGCAAAGGATTTAAATTGACAATATTATTTTTCATATTGCCATTTTTATGTTTTTCTAAAGGGTAATATCCTAAATTATCTAAAGAATTTGTTTTTTTATTTATAAAGGTAAAAAATGTTTCTCTCCAACCAATTTTACTATCATATTTTATATATCTATAAAATGGTATATAGTATAATTCATTGAAATTGCTTTCCCTTTTATAACGTTCTTTGATGATTTCAGAATTATGAATATAAGGCAAAAACAATGCGGCAATTCCTTCAGCTTGATGATCGCTAGCAAGATTTAAATCAGCTTCTAGAATTACATTTTTGATTTCATATTTTCTTTCCACCATCAATTTCAAAAGTAATGAGGCTTCAAACAAATGTCCTCCGCTCATGCCGTAGTTGAATGTTTTTAATCCTTTGTCTTCAAACATTTTCGATACAAAATGATTATTAGCTCTTGAAGAACCTAGAATCACTACATCATATTTTTTTGCTGTAGAGTTAAAAACGGTTTCAATTTTCCCACGGTTTCTCGACTGCATAAAAATATAAGTATAGAACCCATCTAAAATAACCGCTATCAAAACTGTTAAAAGTAAAATTCCTAAGATGTATAATAAAAACTTCTTCATTAAAATTGGAAATAAATAAATTCTTTATAATCTGAATAGGTTCCAAAAGCAATAATAGCCATAATAGCGAGAGCCATTTTCAACCAACTTCTTTTTCCTGAGATTGGCTCCACTTTAGTTTTATTATTCCATTCTACTAAAACGAATAAGCCAATCATCATTAGTAATTCATAATTATATCGTTCGTTGTCTAAATACTGAGGGCTAAACTCTCCATTAGTAAATATTCTTTTTAGATACAAAACGGCATCCGTAATAGTTCGTGCTCTAAAAAATACCCATGCAACACAAGTCAATAAAAAAGTAGTGAGAATACTAAAAAGCACTTTTACCGAATCTAAATTCCATTTTAAAGTAATAGAGTCCATATTATTTCTATTACTATTGGATAATAATAAAGGAAGAAAGTAAACAGCATTTATAAATCCCCAAACAATGTACGTCCAGTTGGCGCCATGCCAAAATCCGCTGACAATAAAAATGATGAATGTGTTTCTAATTTTCATCCAAAGGCCACCTTTACTTCCTCCTAACGGAATGTACAAATAATCTCTAAACCAAGAAGAAAGTGAAATATGCCAACGGCGCCAAAACTCGGCTATATCTCTCGAAAAATAAGGGTAATTGAAATTTCTCAAAAGATCTAAGCCAAATAATTTAGAAACTCCCAGTGCAATATCTGAATATCCAGAGAAATCTCCATAAATCTGAAATGCAAAATAAATTGCTCCCATAATTAATGAGAAAGAATTCATTGAAGGATAATGATCAAAAATAGAATTGGCATACACCGCGCAAGTATCTGCAATAACCACTTTCTTTACCAGTCCCCAAACAATCTGATAAACTCCTTCTTTTGCTTTCTCTAAATTAAATTCACGTTTTTCTTTTAACTCGGGCAATAAATGCGTTGCTCTTTCTATTGGTCCAGCAACTAGAAGCGGAAAATAGCTTACAAAAAGTGAATAGTCTATAAAGTTGTATTCTGCTTTTATTCTTTTATAATAAATATCAATTACATATGATAATCCGTGAAAAGTATAGAATGAGATTCCAACAGGTAAGATCACATTCAACAAAAATGGACTTACTTTAAAACCAAAAGAAGTGAACATTTCTGCAAATGAAGTTGCAAAGAAGTTATAGTATTTAAAAATTCCTAAGAATCCTAAATTCACTAAAATACTCAACCAAAACCAGAATTTTCGGCCTTTGTCTGAATTGCTTTTCTCGATTTGAATTCCAGTGAAATAATCTAAAAATGTAGAAAAAACTAGCAGAAATAGAAATCTCGAGTCCCAACACGAATAAAAATAATAACTAGCAACAATTAATAAAGCATTTTGAGTGCTTTTAGTTTTATTGAAGACAAACCAATACAAGAAAAAAACGATTGGCAAGAATATGGCAAAGGCCAAAGAGTTGAAAAACATAAATTTAAAATCAGTTTAAAATAAAACAAAGTAAAAGTCTTACGATCATTTAGCTATACCATTTGTTAATGAATCCCTGAATTGGAAGATAAAAATCTTGCACATTTTCCTCCACTTTTTTTGGTTCCCAATTCCACCATGCAATTTGCTGCAATTTACTGATGGTTTCAGGATTATATTTCATTTTTATTATTGTTCCTGGAATTCCCCCCACTACAGCATAATCAGGAACATCTTTTGATACAACAGACCCAGCTAAAATTGTAGCTCCATTTCCTATTTTAACGTTGGGCAAAATAATAACATTCATGCCGATCCAAACGTCATTCCCAATTATAGTTTTACTTTCTGGAGTTACGATACTTTGTTTTAGTTTGTTTTTTGACTCTTCATCCAAAAACAAACTATTATTTCGCAAATGATTAAAATGAGGAAAGCTAGTAATCTCGCTAACTTGATGATGCCCAGAATCTAATATAAAATTGACATCGTTTGCTATTGAACAATATTTCCCTATTTCTAATGATGAATTATTATGCCATTGCCAAACAAATGCTCCATTGTGATAAGTTTTATATCCGATAGAAACATTTTTAGCAAAATGCAAATAATGCTTATTTTGTCCTTTTAAGAATGTATGATATTCATTCCCGAGGATTTTCCATGCTATTTTTCGTAAAAATTTTTTCATTTTACTATTTGCATTATTGCTTCCCAAGTACGCTGTGATGCTAATTGTGGGAGATGTTGATTGATTATTTTAAACCACTCTTTTGCTTGAACTTTAATTTCATTACTGTCTTCTAAAACTTTTTCAATTGAAGTTGCAATTGAAGTTGCATTATCCATAAAAAACACAGGATTTTTTTCAGGCATTGACCGAAAATGCACATAATTGTAGCACGTAAAGATATCCCAGTTTTTATCTACCTGATTTTCTTGATTGTATCTAAAATAGCCACATGGCTTATCATGGCAAATAAAATCAAAAACCATTGAAGATCCCATATTTACCACCATTTCAGAATGGTACACAGTATTAGTTAACAAGTTAACATCTGCTTTTGTTGGCAAAACGGTATTCCATCCTTCCCCTATTTTTTCCCAACTCGGATCAATTGAAACAATTAAATCTTTATTCTTAACTAAAACCTCATCATATCTGCCTGAAAAATCAACAGGACA